>JBNJDO010000004.1:0-76397 GCA_051744965.1 Thermodesulfobacteriota bacterium
GCTTGAGAGCGGGGTGCAGGTCCCGGTCTGGCATCTGGACAGCTCCAGGCATGTCAGAACACTCAAGGCCCCGCCCATGAGCGAGGGCATAGCCAGGGTAGACGGGCAGCTGGCAGTGCTCTACGAATCCGGCGCAAGCAAGTTCAGCCGCTTTGCCGTCCTGCCCCTGGATCGGATTCAGCTGGTGGATCTGGGGCTCCTGCTGGGAGAGCAGCTGGGCAGAAGCCCCTGATCCCTGTTTTTATTCACTTTTTAGCTGCAAAGGCCAAGCAACAAAGGGAGCAGCATGAGCCAGAACCAAGGAACAGATCAGGCAAAGCTGGTGCTGCAGAATACCATGAGCCGGCAAAGGGATGCCTTCAGGCCCAGGGACCCTGCCCAGGTCAGGATGTTCACCTGCGGTCCCTCGGTGTACAACCGCCCCCACCTAGGCAACTTCCGGACCTATGTCTTCCAGGATGTCCTGCAGCGCTACCTGGAATACCTGGGATATCCGGTTCAGCGGGTCATCAATTTCACAGACGTGGAAGACAAGGCGGTGGAAGAGGCTAAGAGGCGGGGCTTGGGACTTTTTGATCTGACCCGGGGAAACGAGGAGCACTTTCTGCAGGAGGCAGAAGCCCTGCAGATCAAGATGCCCAGGGAGATACCCAGGTCCTCCACCAGTGTGGAGCAGGCAGTCCACCTGATCCAGATCCTCCTGCAGCAGGGCTACGCCTATTGGCACCGCGGCTGCGTGTTTTTTGACGCTTTGAGCTTTCCAAGATTCGGCAGGCTTTTCAAGCTGGACCTAAGCAAATGGCCAAAGAAGAGACTCCGCTTCTGGCGGGATACCTACCAGGGCAACCGCTGGAACCTGGGGGACTTCATCCTCTGGCACGGAGCTGGGCCCGGGGAATCAGGGGCCTATGTCTGGGATACAGAGATCGGGCCTGGCCGCCCGGCCTGGAATATTCAGGATCCGGCCATGATCAGCAAGCATTTGGGATATGAGCTGGATATCTGCTGCGGAGGGGTGGACAACCTCTACCGCCACCACGATTACAATATCGCAGTGATGGAGGCGGTCTCAGGCCAGGAGCTGGCCCCGTACTGGCTGCATACAGAACACCTCCTGGTGCGCGGGGCCAAGATGTCCAAGAGCAAGGGCAACATCATCTATGTCCAGGATCTGCTCCAGGAGGGGCTAAACCCTGCAGAGGTTCGCTTTTATCTTTTGTCTGTGCATTATCGCAGCAAAATGAGCCTGACCCAGTGGCGTCTTGCCCGGGCCAGGCAAAGGCTGCAGAATATCCAGTCCATGCTGGGCAGCCTGCAGAGTCTGGCCCAGAAGTCTGCTCCAGCCCAGGCTGCTGATAGCTCCAAGGCCCAGAGGCTGCGTGAGCAGATCCAGGCCTGCTTGAGCTCTGATCTGGATGTGCCCGGGGCAGTAGAGGCCCTGGAGCAGGGCTTGCAGGAGCTGACCCAAAAGGGCGGCCCTGCATCCACGCCAGAGGAGTGCAAGGCCGCCCTGGAGGAACTACAGGGCCTGGACCAAGTGCTGCGCTGCCTGGGCCTGGCCAGGAGCTTCTAAGAGCTGCTGTATCCTAGGCAGCTTCGGGCTTGAAGGATTTGATATCCAGGATGCTGCCCTTTCTTTCCTGCTGGGGCTTGAACTGGGTCGTCTGATCCAAGATGAGCAGTAAAACCGGAAAAGGAGAAGTCTATGCCTGTGGCTGAAGTGAACCAGACTCGGCTCAACTATCAATGGGAAGGCCCTGCACAGGGCCAGGTGGTGATGCTCTGCAACTCCCTGGCCTCCAATCTGGGCATGTGGGATATGCAGGTCCAGGAGTTGGTCCAGGCCGGATACCAAGTGCTGCGCTACGACACCAGAGGCCACGGGGAATCTGATGTGCCTGAGGCGCCCTATAGCATGGAGATGCTCTTAAACGACGTAATAGGGCTGCTGGATTATTTGCAACTGGAAAGGGTCCATTTCTGCGGCCTGTCCCTGGGAGGGATGCTGGGCCAGATGCTGGGCATCCATTATCCGCAGAGGCTAAACAGGCTGCTGCTTTGCTCCACAGCAGCCTACCTGGGCCCGCCAGAGATGTGGGAGGAGCGCATGCAAGCCGCCAGGTCCCAGGGCATGCAGCCCCTGGTGCAGCCCAGCATAGACCGCTGGTTCACCCAGCAGGGGCAAAAGAGGCTGCCGGAGCAGGTGCAAAAGTTCAAAAACATGATCCAGAACACCCCAGTGGAGGGCTTTTGCGGCTGCTGCGCCGCGATCAGGGATATGGACCTGCGGGAGGCGATCTCTGGCATCACGATTCCTACCATGGTGGTGGCTGGTGAGCTGGACCAGGGCACACCAGTGAGCGAGGCCAGGTTCATCCAGGAGAGGATCCCAGGAGCCGGGCTGGAGGTAATCCCCCAGACAGCGCATATGCTAAACGTGGAGCAGGCTGAGAGGTTCAACAGCATACTTTTGGAGTTTCTCAGGTCCAAGGCCTAAAGATGGGCATAAGCGAAAAGGAAAGAAAAGCCATAACAGAGGCTGTGCACAAGCATCTTGGTCCCCTGATCTTCCGTGAATTGGCAGTCTTGGGAATATAAGCTCAGGAATCTTATTGCCTTGACAGAGATTTGCAACGAATATATAAATCTTTTATGCATAAATGTTCTAGCTGTGATCAGGAGCGCCAGGATCTTTACCTGGACGAGAAGTACTGGAATGGTCTGCTCAAGATGGCCTTGTCTCGGTTTTTCATCCTCAGGGTCCTGGATGCCGGGCCTGCCCACGGCTACTCCATTGCCAAGCAGATCTCAGAGCTGACCCGGGACTGCTGCTCCCCTTCGCTGGCAGCCATCTATCCGGTGCTCAAGGAGCTTACCCAGGGAGGGTACGTAACCTGCAAGGAGGAGACAGTCTCTGGCAGGAAGCGCAAGATATACAGCCTGACCTCCAAGGGCAGGCAGGCTTATCAAGTGGCTGTACAGTCCTGGCACGAGACCACAGAGGCCCTGCTTAAGGCCAGGCAGGAGGAACAGGAGAAAAGGTAACTTAGCAAAATCAGGAGATATTAGCATATGCAAGAAGCAAATCCTGCTGCACATACTGAGTCAAAACTAAATAAGGCTGCAGCTGCTTGAAGCTGGAGTCCCCCTGCGCAGGAAGCGCAGCAAAATCAGTCTGGGCAGTGGCAGACATTGCCCATGCAGCCCTGTTGCGAGGGAAGTATCCAGTCGAGCTGCCTGGAGTCAGAAGCTGCAGTGCAGGGCATGGCAGAAGCAGGGATCAGTCCAACAGGTGTTGATCTTCCCCTGCAGTCCCCTTCTTCAGCCCAGGAGGAGCCCTGCTGAGGCCCCAGGAATGAGCTGCCGCCGGAGGCGGCAGGGGAGAGCGCAGGAGTCAGGGCCTGGCACTTTGTGCAGGGCTGGCTTTCCACGCCTGCAGGGCTTGTACCCAGGGTCAAGCCCAAGTGTGAACTGATCGATTACCTCAAGGCAGCATGGGTGCGCCTGGGCCCGGGCAGGGACACCTATCGCATTTGCCCTGGGTTGTATGCCCTGGGCCAGCCTGACGAAAACAGCCCTGTGCTGGTGACCTGCAACTTCAAGCTGACCTTTGATACCCTGCGCCATGAGCTGGCCCAGCTTTCCTGCTGGCTGCTGCTGGTGGAGACCTATGGCATAAATGTCTGGTGCGCTGCAGGCAAGCAGAGCTTCAGCACCCAGGAGGTAGCCTCCAGGGTGAAAAGTACAGGCCTGGATAAGGTGGTCTCCCACAGGAATTTGATCCTGCCCCAGCTGGCAGCCCCTGCTGTGGCGGCGCACAAGCTGCGCAAGCTCTGCGGCTTCACCGGGGTCTTTGGCCCGGTACGCATCCAGGACCTGCCTGCTTTCCTGGATTCCGGCCTGCAGGCCGATCAAAATATGCGCACAGTGCAGTTTCCGCTGTCTCAGCGCTTGATCGTAGCCCTGGTGGAGGTATACGGGGCCAGGAAGT
This sequence comes from Thermodesulfobacteriota bacterium, assembly GCA_051744965.1. GTDB lineage: Bacteria > Desulfobacterota > Desulfovibrionia > Desulfovibrionales > Desulfothermaceae > CAZBUB01. The sequence goes on from JBNJDO010000004.1 coordinate 3,992, forward strand.
TCCTGCTCTGGACCCTTATAGCCTGCCTGTTTTTGGCTGTCCTGGGGCCTGGGGGCTTTAGCCTGACAGGGATTGCTGCAGCCGGCCTGGGGGCTTTTGCCACTGTTCTGGCAGGTTTTGCCACCGGCGTCTTCCTGGTGCCCTCTATTTTGCCGCGGATTCCGTTCAAGGCCTTTGCAGCCAAGGGCTTGCTGGCTGGAGCAGTGATTGGTCTGCCTCTGGCCTGGCTGCTGGCTGGGTCCTTTCCTGAAGGCCTGGCAGTGGTCCTGGGCTGCAGCTCGTTTGCCTCCTGGTTTGCCATGCATTATACAGGCTCCACACCGTTTACCTCCCTTTCAGGGGTGGACAAGGAGATGCGGCGCTTTATGCCCTTGCAAGGGGGGTTGCTGCTGATAGCGGTTTTGCTCTGGCTGTTGGGATTCTGGATGTAGACCAGAAGACAGAGGGCAGAGGGCAGAAGACAGAGGGCAGAGGACTGAAAGCTCAGATGGTTAGCCTGTGTCCCCTGAAGCACACCAAAACTGACAATCAACTCCAGGGAGTCTCCATGCAAGGATTCCGTCATTTGGATAACGTGGCCACATTGCAGTATGATCCTCAGCTATGCGTAGGTTGCGGCGGTTGTCTTACGGTCTGTCCGCATCAGGTATTTGGCCTGCAGGAGAAAAAGGCCATTTGCCTGGATCAAGGGGCCTGCATGGAGTGCGGGGCCTGTGCAGTGAACTGCCCAGCCGGGGCCATCAGCGTACGGCCCGGAGTGGGCTGTGCCCAGGCCATCCTCCACGCCTGGCTCTCCAAAGTCCCTGTCCTGCGCCGGGTATTCGCTCCGGATGCATGCTGCGAATAAAGGAAGCACTCCATGTCTGAGGCAGCAATACCCGCGGCCAGCCAGAGTTGGTCTGCAGCTAGGATCCGGCTATGCTTTTATGCATTTGTGGCCTTGTACTATGCCCTGCAGATAATTGTCCGGACCTTGGTCAGCAACAGCCTGGAGCTGGACGAGGCAGAGCAGGTCTTTCTTTCCCAGTGGCTGCTTCTGGGCTACGGCCCTGAGCCGCCCTTGTATACCTGGCTGCAGATAGGGCTGAACAACATCTTGGGGGCTGGGGTGTTTTCCCTGTCCCTGCTCAAGAACCTGCTTTTGTTTTTGACCCTGGCCTTTGTTTTTGAGTCCGGGCGTATCCTGCTCAAGAACTCTTTGACTGCAGCCCTGGCCGCAGCCTCTCTCTTGTTCCTGCCCCAGATAGTCTGGGAATCCCAGCGGGACCTGACCCATTCCGTACTGGTGACCACCATGGCTGCAGCCGCGGTGCTGGTCAGCATTCAGCTGGCCAGGCGCCCTAGTCTGCTGCGTTTCATGGCTGTGGGCCTGGTCTTCGGGCTGGGGTTAATAGCCAAGTACAACTTCGCTATCTTGGCAGTGATCCTGCTCTTGCTGCTGGCCTGCAGAAAGGATACCAGGCAGGTGTTCCGGGATCGGCGCCTGCTCCTGGTCCCAGTCTTGATCCTGCTTGTGGCAGGTCCACATTATATCTGGTATCTGCTGCACCTGGATGTTTCCACCGGTTCAGTGCACAAGTTTGGCCTGGGCCAATCCGGCTGGCCCTGGGAAGGCCTTATAAGTCTGGCAGAAGCAGCAATTTCCTTTTTGACCCCTTTATGGGTGATCTTCCTGGCAGTATTTTGGCCCGGCCGGCAAATAAATCCTCCCTGGCAGGCTGCCAGGGAGCATACTGCGCCGCGGATTTTGCAAAGCTATTTCCTTTTGTTAGCTATAGTGTTCGTCCTGGGGGTCCTGTTTTTCCAGCTCACTGAGTTCAAGTCACGCTGGATGCAGCCCTTGCTGTTCATCTTCCCTGTCTATCTCTTCTCTCTGTTGGATCTAAAGCGTCTGGGACAAAGGTCGATCCGCATCTGGCTGGGTGCGGTCCTGGCTGTGGCAGGCCTGGTCCTGATCTTGATTCCGGGCCGGGTTGTGCTGGGGCCCAGCCTGGATTACATCACCCACTTCAATATGCCCTATAACGGCCTGGCTGCGCATTTGCAGGAGCGAAACCTGGACTCAGGCCTGATCCTGACCAGGGGCAGCAGGCTGGCCGGCAATCTGGGCCTGCATCTTTCCCGGGCCAGGATCCTGGATCCGGTCCTGGGCAGACAGCTTATACCAAAATCAGGGGCAGAGAGAAAAGCAGTGCTGGTCTGGGACGTAGAGCGTACAGGAGAGGACCCTCCGCAAAAAGTGATGGATTTTGCTCGAGATAAGCTGCAGATGCAGCCCTTGTCAGCAAAGACCAGCAAAGTGGAGCTGCCCTATAAGTATTCCAGGGATAATGCACAGACACACACCTTTAAGTACCTGTTGCTGGGCAAGGCCCAAGAGAAAAAGCAGGACTAGGGGCTGCTGCCAGCTATTGCTTTTTCCTGCGCAGCAGGGAGACCGAGAGCACCAGTCCAGCGCAGGCCAGGGCCACCAGGATTTGCAGCCCTGCCTTGGAGACAGAGTCCTTGCCCAGGCCGCTGCCCAGCAGGGTGACTACCACTGCCTCTGGCAGAAAACCCAGCAGGGAGCCCAGCAGGAAGGCGCCTGTGCCCACTGAGGTCAGGCCCAGGAGCATATTGATAAAGAATCCGCCCACAGGGAGCTGCCTGAGGAAGAATACAGACAAAGCAGAAGGGTTCTGCAGGAGGCTTTTGAATTTCTTGCTCTCCATCCTGGCCAGCTTGGCCTGGGCCCAGTCCCTGCCGCCCCATCTGGCAAAGCAAAAGGTCAGGTAGGAGCCCAGCAGGGTGCCTATCTGGGACCAGATAAGGCCCTGGACAAAACCAAAGGCCAGTCCGCCCAGGGCGCAGAACAGCAATCTGGGTGCACCCAGGGCCACCAGGGCAGCAGAGGCGGCGCAAAAGACCACTGGAGCCCAGAGCCCCAGCAGCTTGAGCTGGGCTTTGAGCTGGTGCACATCCTGCAGATATTCCTTGAGCCCGGTGAAATGCAGCAACATCAGGCAGAAGACCGCAAACCCGGCCAAAGCAATCAGCTTGCGGCCGGCCCGGCTCCAGTAGCCATCTGGGCCAGGCTCGGCTTCTGAGGGATAACAATCTGTAGAGTCTGTGCTTGGATCCAGGCTCATTTGGCCTTCAGACCTGAACTGGGCTTGGCTTGGAGGGTGCGCTCTCCAGGCAGGGCTCGCTTGGCGTACCAGCGCATGGCCAGGCAGTCCAGGATGCCCCGCCAGAGCCTGTTGCCCACCCCATACTTAGACATGCCGCTGGCCCGGGGCCTATCCTGCACATTAGCCTCCAGCACCTGGTAGCCCTGCAGCTTGAGAATGGTGGGAATAAATCTGTGCATGCCGTTGAAAACCAGCATTTCTTTCAAAGCGCTTCTTCGGATCAGCCTGAAAGTGCAGCCTGCATCAGCGACCTGGTCCTTGGTCAGGAAGTTGCGGAAACGATTGGCTGTCCAGGAGGAAAACTGCTTGACCAAGGTGTCGTTGCGCTTGCTCCGGACTCCGCAAACGCAGTGCACCCCATCCTGCAGGGCCGCCAGCAGGGCCGGGATGTCCAAAGGGTTGTTCTGGCCGTCCGCATCCATGGTCAGGATTAGTTCACCCTGGGCCAACCTGAATCCAGTGGCCTGGGCTGCGCTCTCACCACTATTTATACTGTGCCTGAGCACCCTGATCCTGGCATCAGAGGATTGCAGCCTGTCCAGCACCTCCTGGCTGCGGTCAGTGCTGGCGTCATTGACAAACAGCACCTCAAAAGAAAGTCCCAAGGAGGAAAGCTCAGCCACCAATTCCTGGAATACGGCCTCCAGGTTGTCCTCTTCGTTGAACACTGGGATGACTACCGTAAGCCTGGGTCTGGGTGCAGAGTGCTGGCTTTCCTGGTTCATGCCTGGGTCCTGTAGAAATCTTTTATGGCCCTGCAGACCTCTTGGACTTCCTCTCTAGTAATCCCCGGGAACATGGGCAGGGAGAGCACCCGGGCGCAGACGTCTTCAGCTACAGGAAAGGAGCCGGCGCCCTGGTTCAAGTAGGCATAAGCAGGCAGCTGATTCAAGGCGTATGGATAGTGCAGCCCGGAGCGGATGCCCCTTTGGCTCAAATGCTCTGCCAGCCGGTCCCTTTCCCTGGCCAGGATCACGAAGAGGTGGTAGACGTGCTCGCAGTCTTCATTGCAAGCTGGCAGGACAATCTCCTGCAGTTGTTGCAGCTCCTCCAGGTACCACTGCGCAGCCTGGCGTCTCTGGCTGTTCCAGTGCTCCAGCCAGGGCAGGGTAACCTTGAGCATGGCTGCCTTGATATTGTCCAGCCTGGAGTTGGTACCTTCAAATTCGTGCCAGTACTTTTGCTTGCGGCCGTGGTTGCAGAACATGCGAATTTTTTGCAAAAGCTCTGGATCTTTGGCTGTGACCGCGCCGCCGTCGCCTATGCCCCCTAGACTCTTGGATGGAAAAAAGCTGAGCACTGCAGCATCACCAATGGTTCCCACCAGCTGCCCCTGATACCTGGCTCCCTGGGCCTGGGCGCAGTCCTCAAGCACATGCAGCTCATGCTCCCGGGCCAGATCCATGATCCTGGACATATCTGCAGGCTGGCCATAGAGATGCACAGGGATGATGGCCCGGGTCCTGGGGGTGATACTGTTTTCTGCCTGCCCTGGGTCTAGGTTGTAGGTCCGGGGATCAATATCGCAGAATACCACCCTGGCCCCGGTCATGCTGATGGCCTCGCTGGTGGGTATGGCAGTGTGTACAGTGGTCAGTACTTCATCACCTGGGCCTATGCCCTTGGATTTCAAGGCAGCATACAGCCCCAGGGTGGCTGAGGAGACGCCCACCACTCCCTGCACTCCCCACCACTGGGTCAGCTCCTGGCAGAACTGTTCCAGATCCTGGCCGCCGATGAACTGGCAGGATTCTATGGCCTGGGCTACCTTGGCTTTGATTTGATCCATCAAGGGGGCGTACTGTCTTTTTAGATCCACAAAGGGTACTTGCATAGCTAGCTTTGTCTAATCTTAAATTATCAGTATGGCAGGTTTTAGTTCTGCAATAGGCCCAGGCGGCAGGCCTTCATCTCCACCCCGGAGCAGACCTTCTCCCCGTCAGTAGCAGCAGACTCGTACATGGCGTTTAAGATCTCGATGTTCTTCTTGCCCTCCTGGCCATCCACCAGGGAAGTCGGCTTGAATCCTGTCTGCAAAGCCTGGATCACAGCCGCGATATTCGGGGTATGTCCATGGCCGTAAACATTGGGTACCACCTGGGAGACATTTGTCCTGATCTCTTCATCTTCCGGGGTTTCCTGATCGAACCTCCAGGTCAGAAGCTCGTTCACTGCAATGCCGCCGATAACCACGCTGCCCTTTTCTCCCAGTAGACTCAAAGAGCCTTCCAGATTGTCCGGCCTGGCAGCCACAGTAGCCTCATATATGCCCATGGCTCCAGAGCTGAACCTGAGAAGGGCTGCCCCGGTGTCCTCCACCTCAATGTCCAAAAGTCTGGTAGTGGCTTGGCACTGGATGGACTGCACCGGTCCCATGAACCACTGCAGAAGATCCAGGTGGTGGCTGGCCTGCTGGGACATAACTCCGCCGTCCAAGGCCCAGGTCCCATGCCACTGGTCCTGGTAATAGTTCTGGTGCCTGGCCCATCTGACCCGGACAGTGGACATTACAGGCCTGCCGAACCTGCCCCGCTCCCAGGCCAGCCTGGCAGCCTGCACAGGCGGGTTGTACCGGTTTTGATAGATCACATACAGCTGGCAGCCATTTTTCTGGCAGGCCTGGATCATGGCCTCGCAGTCCCTGACCCTTAAGGCCATGGGCTTTTCTACCACAATATGCCTGCCGTAGGCAGCCAAATCCTGGACTACTGCCGCGTGGTAGCCAGTGGGCACCAGGACATTGACCACATCCAGCTCTGGATGCTTGGCCATGAGCTGGTGATAGTCCAGGTACCCTGGCACTTGGTATTTCTGGGCTGCAGCCTGGACCTTAACCGGGTCTATATCGCAGACCGCCACCAGCCTGGCCTGGTCGACCAGATCCTGCAAGGCCCCAAAATGCTTGTAGGCCACCCGACCGCAACCAATCACTGCAAAATTTAGTCGATCCTTCATCCCTGCCATATTCCTTGCAAACCGATTTTTCCCAAAACCCGGCATCCTGTCCTGATCTTCCAGGAAACAGGGTCCGACCTGGGCTTGTTCCTTTTTTAAACAGCCCAGGGCTGTTTTTTTACAAGTTTTTTGGCTTTTAGTCCAGTCTGGCTGGAGCATTTGCTTTATCTACAGGCCTGTTGAGGAGCTAGGGCTCAAAAGCATAGTCCAGCACTTCCAGGTCCCGACGGTAATGGCTGGCCACTAGCTCAGCCAAATCGTCAGTATAATAGCTGCGGTAGTCCTGTCGATCCTGGGCCTTGCGCAAGTGGGGCAGCCTGGGAGCAGGGATGCCGATGCGGGAGCATGCAGTCTGGAAACCCTCCTCCAGGCTCTCGTAGCGGCAGATGAAATCCACGATCACCTGGCCCTGCAGGTCCACGATGTATTCGTGCTGCAGCTCTGCAGAGATGTCCAGCAGGAAGCTGTAGGGCCGATCTGGATCGAACTTGAGGCGCAGGAAATCCTGGAAAGAGTTCACACCCTGCAGTGCTTCCGGCTTTTCCCGCAACAGGTGGTGGTAGGAGCTGACCTGCAGGTCCCAGGGGTTGCGGACCACCACGAACTTGAAAAGCCCCTGGAAGACCTCCTGGGGCAGCATCTCCTGGGCTGCTATGGCCTTGGCGTGCCTGGGGAACTTCAGTCCCAGCTTGTGTCTGGGCCTGGTCAACTGATCAAGCTGGCTGGCCAGCCATAGGGGCAGGGTATACCAGCCCCCCCAGCGGTAACGGCGCAGGGCAGCCCGCACGCTGGTGCCTCCTGTCTTGGCTATATGTACGAACAAAAATTTGCGGGAGTAGGAGATCAGCATTCTGCCTCCCTGCTCTTGGCCTCTGGAGATAGGCCTGCACCAGGGCTTGAAAGCCCCATTTCCTGCAGATAGGCCTTAGCGCTGGCCTCCAGGGTGTAGCCTGCAACTGCCTGCTGCAGCCAGTTTTTATCAGGAGGGAAATCTAAAACTTCCTGCATGGCCCTGGCCAGGCTTGGGGAATCGTCCACAGGAACCAGGGGGCCATAGTATCCGTTCTGTAGGATCTGCCTGGGTCCGCTGTTGCAGTCAGTGGCCACCACAGGCGTTCCCAGGGCCAAAGCCTCCTTCAGGGCATTGGGAGAGCCCTCGAAGCGGGAGGAGAGCACAAAAAGATCAGCCCGGGCCAGGTAGGCGTAAGGATTGTCCTTGAAACCAGGCAGGCGCACTTGGTCCTGCAGCCCCAGTTCCTGAACCTGTGTTTGCAACTGGGGCCTTAAAGGACCTTCGCCCAGGATCAAAAGCCTAGCTGGCCTTTGTCTGCAAAGCTCAGCAAAGGCCTTTAGCAGAACATCAAAGCCCTTTTGCCTGGTCAGCCTGCCCACGGCAACGATGCGAGAGGCGCCCGGGGCATCAAACCATGCGTCCCCAGGCTCTTGGGCGGCCCAGTTATACAGCTCCGGGCTGAGCACTGGATTGCCGATGACCCGGAACCTGGAGCTGGGCAGGCCGGTGATGCCTGCTATATCCTCTGCCACCCCCTGGGAGACGCAAATGATCCGATCTGCCAAGGGGTAGAGCCTGCGCGCAGGGAAGTAGCGCAAAAACTTCTGCAGGCTTGTCTTGCCTTCTAGGGACTGGCTAAGGTGTGTGCCCAGGCGCAGCAGTACCCTGTCTGGTCCGCCTGCGATTTTTCTCGCCAGCAGGGCCACCCTGCCAGCCCTGTCCTTGGCTGCCAAAAGGGCTGCAGGCCGCTTGCGCCGCAAGTATTTGACCAGGCCAGGCAGGCTCAGAATAGCAGTAGGGGCCTGCAGGTTGATGATTCTGGCCCCGTCAGGAATGCTCTGCAAATGGGCTCCCTGGGTCTTGATCAGGACCAGGTCCACATCAAAGCCGGCCTGCAAAAACCCCCTGGTTAGGTTGCTGATCATCTTTTCCACCCCGCCTTGGCCGGAAAAAGACAAGAATATAGCTATAGTGGTCACTCTAGCTCCTGGCTGGATTGTAAAATGGGTTCTGGCTTCGTGCTAAGGGACATAGCATACTGCAAAAGACCTGCCAATACCGAACCCAAGGCCTGAGGACCTGTCTGCCAACTGCAGGTGGATTGAAGAAAGGGGGCAGGGATGATAAATATGGTCTCCTGCCAGGCTTGGCTTCAGGCCTGTCTCCACTGACTGGCCTGCTGTATCATGATACCTGAAACAATCAATACCAGCCCGGGAAGGGTGCTGGGCAGGATCTCTTCCCCCACTAGAAAGCGGATAAAGAATAGGGATAAAAAAGGGGAAAGATAAATGAAGATGCTCACTCGGGCTGCAGAGCTGGAGAGCTTGAGGGCGGTGCTCCAGAGCACAAAGGTGATTCCCATTTCAAAAAGGCCGATATAGGCAGCTCCGAGCAGACCCAGGCTGGGAGGCAGCACAGGCCCGGGAGAAAAGACTAGCACCAGACCCACAAATAGGCTGCCCCAGGCAAAGTTCAGGAACAATCTGCAGGCAGCAGGCAGGGGATCCCTGGTGTTCAGGATCCAGTACAGGGCCCAGATCACTGTGCTGCCCAGGGCAAGGGCCACTCCCCAGGGGTTGGAGAACTCCAGGCCCCAGATATCCCCCCGGGTGGAGATCACGTAAACCCCTGCGTAGCTGATAAGCAAGGCCAAGAGATCCATTTTTCTGAGCTGCTGTCCCAGCAGGGGCACAGCAAGCAGGGAGAGAGTTATAGCCCAGGTATAGTTTAAGGGCTGGGCCTCCTGGGCAGGCAACAGGTCATAGGCCTGCAAGAGGACAAAGTAGTAGGCAAATGGATTCAAGAGCCCCAAAAGGGCAGAGTAGAACACATCCCTGGCTGTGCAGTGCTTAAGCGCCTTGCCTTGGCCTTGCAGGACCAGGATCAGGCCCAGAACCAGTACAGAGGTTAGCGCGGAAAAGAAGAGCAGCTGGGTCACATTGGCCTGACGCAGGGTCAGCTTGAAGGCAGAGGCTACTGTGGACCAGATCAGCACAGTGCACAGGGCCAAGAGTGTGGCTTGGGTCTGATTTTGCATAACTGTGGTCAGGGCTGCTGTGCTTGAGAGTTAAGAGTGAAAAGCAAAAAATTTAAAAGTAAAGACCAAAACAACCAGTAGGTTAGCTCCATGCTAAGCGCTGGCAGGAGCCTGTGAACGGCTCTTAATAAAGTCTCTTAAAAAAGGAAAAAGACTATGGGCTTTGAGCTGGTCAAGCTAATCGGTGGCCTCCTGATGCCAGTACCGGTAATACTGACCCTGTTATTTTTGGGGCTGTTCTTGATGCTCCTAAAGCTGCGTAAGCTGGGTCTGGTGCTGCTGCTGGCAGGCAGCTGCCTGCTCTTGTTGCTTTCCACGCCTTTTTTGCCGGAGAAGCTCCTGAATGATCTGGAGCAGACCTATCCAGTGCTGCAGGATCCGCCTCAGGCCAAATGGATCCTGGTCTTGGGTGGTGGTGCCAGGGGGGAGGAGGATTCCCCGCCTGCCAGCAGACTGGGGGAGGCCTCTTTATACCGCCTGGCTGAAGGCCTGCGCCTGGCCCAGGAGTTGCCAGAGGCCAGATTGGTAACCTCTGGCGGTTCCTTTTCTGCAGGCCCCAGCAGTGCAAGGCTCATGGCCAGGACCGCAGAGGCCTGGGGTCTGGATCCGGAAAGGATCGTGGTCCAAGATAAGCCCTTAAATACTGCCCAGGAAGCAGAAGCTATGGCCAGCAGAATTCAGGGGCAGGAGCAAATCATCCTGGTAACCTCAGCCTATCATATGCCCAGGGCCATGCAGCTCTTTCAGACCCAGGGACTGGAGGTGGTGCCTGCACCCACAGGGCATCTGGTGGATCCTGGGCGAAAACAAAAGCATATCGGCCATCAGCTGCCCCAGGCCGGATATCTGGAATTCGCGCAAAAAGCCCTCTGGGAGCGCCTGGGCCTGGTCTGGGCCAGGCTGCAGGATAAATTCCCCGGCCTGGACTGATTCAAAGAGCCTCATGATCTGGGATGAAGTAGAGGCCTCCAGAAGGCAGGCCACTATTGCCGCGCCCGAGCAAAGGATGAATCCAGACAAAAGATCCTATGCAAAAACGCTGGCAATCTAGGACAAACAGGCAGGAATTGCAATTGCAGGGTCTATTCCGGATCAAGCAGGGCTTAATGGCCTTCCTGCAAAAACCTCCCTTTGCAGAAAATCCCTTTTCAAAGGTGCCTGGAAGAGGCGACCCGAGTTGACACAAAAGCAGGCATAGGTCTCAGCAAAGTCCTCCCTTGCGTTCTTCCCTGCCCTGGAGGTGACCAGGCCCTTCTCTGCAGGCCGGACCTGGAAGAACCATTGATTGCGCTGCTCTTGCTCTAAAACCCTTAAAAAGACATGATGACCTATCTCATGATACAGGGCGTGGAAGAACTCAGCCCTGGAGCGGAATGGATAGATGATCACCACAGATTCGGAGGTTTCCCAGCTGTGGAAATAAGTGCCCCTGGTGCCGATGGAGGAAGGCTGACTCTGCAGGTAGGACATGTAGGTGGCCAGGGTGCGATGGGGATCATAGCGGATTATTTTGAGCCCTGCATAATGCTCCTTGGGCAAGCGGTGCACTGCCTGCAGGATCTCTTGTTTGGAGACCAGATTTTGTCTGGAGAAATTGACTATAGCCAGGGTCATGGTGTTTTTGGTTTATACGGTGTTAAGCATGCCCCAAGCCCAGCTCTTAAGGAGACTGATATAAAGCACTGCACAACTAACTGAGCTTGCAGCAGCATTGGTCTCTGTGCCCCGCCTTGACCCCAGGGATCTTTCTGGGGCAAGCTGGAAGCAAGTCTTAGCGTTGTATGCTAAAACCTTTATAGAAGGAGGACAGACATGGTCAAGGCTTTTATCAAAAGAAGGGTGCCCCAGGACAAGGCCAGGGACATGATCCCTTTGTTTCGGAAAATGCGCAGCATGGCCATGGAGCAGCCCGGGTACATCTCCGGGGAGACCCTGAAGAACTACAACGACCCTGAAGAATACCTGGTAATCAGTGTCTGGCAATCAGCAGATGACTGGCAGAGTTGGCTGGAGAGCAAAGAGAGGCAGCAGATCCAGGAGCAAATAGATGATCTTTTGGGAGGCAGGACAGAGTATTCCCTGTATGCCCCTGGAGTTTAGATCAACTCGCAGCAAGTCAGGCTGGTTACTTGTCCTGTGCTAGAGTCCCTTTTTCCTGTTTAGCCTGGGCGATTTTTTCTGGATCCGGCGCAGCCGGGTCCAGCTGGGAGGCCAGCATTCCGGAAAGCATCAGTACGCAGCCGATCCAGCCCCTGGGATCCAGGGACTCGCCCAGGACAAGCATGCCTGAGAACACAGCAAAAACAGTCTCCAGGCTGAGGATTATTGCGGCATGGGTGGGCGGTGCCTTTTGCTGGGCCACCACCTGCAGGGTGAAGGCCACGCCTACTGAAAGCAGTCCCCCATAGGCAATGGGCAGGGCAGCAGCTCTGATCTCGCTAAGGGAAAGGCCCTCCAGGATCAGCCCCAGTCCCAGACTGAGCAGAGCGCAGACCCAAAACTGCAGTACGGCCAGCTTAAGCACGTCCAGGCGCGGGGCCAGCCAGCCTATAGCCAGGACGTGCAAGGCGTACATCAAGGCGCAGATCAAGACCAGGCTGTCCCCCAGGCCCAGGTAGAATCCGGATCTGATGGTCAATAGATAGAGCCCGGTTACTGCCAGGACTGCGCCTGTGCAGGATCCGAGTCCGGGCCGAAAGCCCCAGATAAGCCCCAGCATAGGCACTATGATCACATACAGGCCGGTAATGAATCCAGCCTTGCCTGCAGTAGTATAAATTATCCCTACTTGCTGCAGGATGCTGCCTGCAAAGAGCAGGCTCCCTGCCAGCAGGCCAGCCAGCAAAAGCCCTGGCCCGGCCTTTTTGAGTAAAACAGGCGGCCTGGGCCGACCCGGGCGCAGAGCCAATGGGGTTAGGGCCAATGCGCCAAGGGCAAAGCGGACTCCGGTGTACATAAAGGGTCCGATATGGTCCATGCCTGCTTTCTGGGCCACAAATGCAGAACCCCAGATCAAGGCTGTGAGAAGCAGCAGCAGGTCCCCTTTGATATGTGTCCTATCAGGCATAGCCTCAGGAGGTCTCCGTGGGCAGATGGGCGGAGATGCGAGTCTCGATGCGCTTGAACACAAATAGCACCACGTAGACCACAATCAGGTAGAGCAGCGCTGCAGTGATAAAGAGCTCGTAAAAGGCGAAGCTGCGTGAAGCAATTTCCCGGGCCACCCCGGTTAGATCCATGACAGTGATTATGGAGACCAGGGAAGAGGCCTGCAAGAGGAAGATGACCTCGTTGGTATAAGCGGGCCAGGCGATGCGCAAGGCCTTGGGTAGAATGATCCGGCGGTAGAGAAGGGTTCCGGACATACCGCAGGCCCGGGCTGCCTCGATTTCACCCTTGGGCACGCCTTGGATGCCTCCGCGGAAGATCTCTGCGGAGTAGGCTGCAGTGTTCAGGGTCAGGGAGAGCACAGCGCAGAACCAGGCGCTCTGGAACAGGCTCCAGAGGCCTATGCTCTGCAAGAAGGGCTGGAATTGGCCGCTGCCGTAATAGATGAGGAAGATCTGCACCAGAAGCGGGGTGCCTCGGAAATAGAAGATAAAGACGTAGACAGGAACCCAGAGTGTGAGCAGTTTGGAAACCCGCATCACCGAAAGGGGGATGGCCAGGCAAAATCCAATCAGGACGCTTAGTCCAGTGATTTGCACCGTGGTCCAGGTGCCCTTGAGCAGTCTGGGCAGGCTGTCCACCAGGATGTCCAGGCTCATCCCAGATTCTCCCCCAGCCCTTTGCTGGCCCTTTTTTCAGCCCATTGCTGCAGCAGGTTGGAGCCGATGGTGATCAAAAGATAGATCAGGGAGGCCACAAAGAAAAATGTGAAAGGCTTGCGAGTGGACCTGGCTGCCACATCAGCATTGCGCATCAGTTCCGGGAGCTGAATGACAGAGACCAGGGCTGTGGCCTTGATGAGCACCATCCAGACATTGCCCAGGCCGGGCAGGGCAAAGCGCATCATCTGGGGCAGGACGATCCTCCTGAAGGTCAAGGACTGTCGCATGCCACAGGCTCGGGCAGCCTCTATCTGCCCCTTGGGCACAGCCATGTAGGCCCCGCGGAAGACCTCTGTGGAAAAGGCCCCGTAGATGAAGCCTATGGTGATCACTCCGGAGACAAAAGGCTCCAAGGAGATATAGATGTTGTAGCCGAAGATCAGCAGTATGTCCTGGATCAGGGTGGGGGCCCCGTAATAGACCAGCAGGATAAGCACCAGCTCCGGGATGCCGCGGATAACTGTAGTATACAGGTTCACCAGGAAACGCACCAACCACAAGCGGGAGAACTTGCAGACCGCGCCCAAAAGACCCAGGACCACCGCGATGGCCATGGAGCAAAGGCCCACGTAAACAGTGAGCTTGGCCCCTTTCAGCAGGAGCCAGCCGTAGCCTTCTAGTTCAGGGAAAAACATTGCTGGGGCAGGGATTCCTGATTCAGGTTTAATGCTGCCAGGCTTCAGGGCCGGCTGTGGGCCCTGAAACCTGCTTGATATACTGCTGCTTATTCTTCGCCGTAGACGTCGAAATCAAAGTACTTTTCGTTGATCTCCTGGTAGGTTCCATCCTCCCGGATATCCTGAATGGCCTGGTTGAAGGTCTGGCGAAGCTCATCCTCTCCCTTGCGCACAGCGATGCCTATGCCCTCGCCGAACCACTCCTTGTCTGTGTAGCCCGGGCCCACGAACTCATAGTCCTGACCCTCTTCCTCATCCAGAAATCCGGTCTGCAGAACCACTGCGTCTGCAAAGAGCAGATCCACCCTGCCGGAGACCATATCCATGTTAGCCTCCTCCTGGGTGTCGTAGGACTTGATATCCAGGACCTCATCGAAGTTGTCATTGATGAAGTTGGCGCTGACAGTGGCCCTTTGTACGCCCACAGTCAAACCCTCAAGCTCTTCCTTGTTGATCTCCAGGTCCATGTCCTTGTGCTTCACGAATCTGGCTGGAGTCTGATAGTACTTGTCTGTAAAGTCCACCTTCTGCTTGCGCTCCTCAGTGATGCTCATGGAGGCTATAATCGCATCGTACTTCTTGGCCAGCAGGGCAGGGATCATTCCGTCCCAGCTCTGGGTCACGAACTCGCACTCCAGATCTGCTGCATCGCATAAGGCCTTGGCTATGTCGATGTCAAAGCCTTTAAGGTTGCCTTCATTGTCAGTGTAGTTAAATGGAGGGTAAGCACCCTCGGTGCCGATGCGCACCTTTTCCTGGGCCTGGGCAGCGCCGGCCAGCAGAAAAATGCTCAGAAAGGCCAACAGTGTGGTTTTGAGAATCCTGGTCATTACATTCCTCCCTTGTTTTTTGTGAGTTGAATGAATGTCTTAATCTATTGTCGGATATGAAACGTCACTCTTTCCTGCCCCTTGCCCGGGCCTGTTCTTTATACATTGGTTAAGGAATGATATCGTCCTTTGTTGCAGAATGCCTCATCTTGCAGACCATCAGAAGAATCTGGACAAGAATTGCCTGCAGCGCTCAGATTCCGGTTTCTGGAACAGATAGCCAGGCGGGCCCTGATCCTCGATTTTGCCATTGTGCAGAAAGATGACATGGTTGGATACATCCCTGGCAAAGGCCATCTCATGGGTGGCCAGGATCATGGTGCGTCCCTCCCGGGCCAGGTCCTGCATTACCTTGAGCACTTCGCCCACAAGTTCCGGGTCCAGGGCAGAGGTGGGCTCGTCAAACAAAAGGACTTCCGGCTCCATGGCCAGGGCCCTGGCTATTGCTGCCCGCTGCTGCTGACCCCCTGAGAGCTGAGCAGGATAGTAGTGGGAGCGGTCTGCAATGCCTACTTTTTCCAGGTAATAGAGACCCTTTTCCCTGGAATCTTTCTTGGGTCGCTTCAGGACATGCACCGGGGCCTCGATCACATTGTCCAGGACTGTCATATGGGTCCAGAGATTGAAGTGCTGGAAGACCATGCCCAGCCTGGTGCGGACCCTGTCCACCTGCTTTCTGTCAGCAGGCACTGGTTCTCCGCGACGGTTGGTTTTAAGCCTTATCTGCTCATCCCCCACGTATATCTCCCCTGAGGTGGGCAGCTCCAGGAGGTTGATGCAGCGCAGGAAGGTGCTCTTGCCTGAACCGCTGGAGCCGATCATGGTGATCACGTCGCCTTCATGGGCCAGCAGGGATACACCCCTTAAGACCTGCAAGGAACCAAAGTCCTTGTAGAGGTCCTGCACTGCTATTGCGCGGTTGGTACCGGGCTGGGCCGGGGTATAATCCACAGACATAGATCTCAGGAAGGTAATATTATGGTTACACTGGGGCTATCATAGGTCTAAATTTCAGGCTTATACTCTACTGCCAAGGCCTGGGTCAAGGAGAAAAGCCTAAAATCCATCTCAGGCCACAAAGGCCTGGCAGGTTATCTCCGAACTGCGGCAGAGCTCGTATCTTTCCTGGTCCAGGGGGTAATCCCAACAACCCTGACGGTGCACTATCCTGCCCCCGAATCCGGTCTTAAACCTGTATAGGCCGTACATGGGGTGGGAGGGATCAGGGTTGGGGGAGATGCCAAACAAGTCATAGTCCAGGCAGCCCTGCTCTTTGGCTAGCTGAATGGCCTGCCACTGCAGGGCGTAAGGGGCCATGCAGTCCCGCTGAGCAGCAGAAGAGGCCCCGTAAAGGTAGGTGGCCCGATTTCCACTCAGGGCAATCAATATCCCTGCCACAGGTTGGCCTTGGAGCTCTGCTAAGAGCAAGCGGACTTGGCCTGGGGAAGCGCAGTCACTGGCACTGGTGCCCAGCACTGCGCGGAAGTAATCCAGGCTATCCAAAAGCATGCCGTGCCTATTGGCTGTTTCCTGGTACAAGGAGTACCACAGAGGCAACTCCTCAGGCCCTGCTTCCCGGATCTGGACCTTTCTGCGTCTGGCCAGACGGATGTTGTACCGGGTCTTGGGCTTCATTCCGGCCAGGATTTCTTCCAGATTCTGACGCAGGTCCAGGATGACCGTATCCGTGGGCAGGAGGTCTGTACAGGCCTTGCGCAGGTTCCAGTAATTGGTGTCAAAGTTCATGCGCATCTCCCTGACCCTGGTCCTGGGCTGACCCAGCCAGACATTGTCTGCTGAATACCTTTCCGGGTCCTGGGTCCAGGGAGAGTACCAGGGCAGATCAAAGCGCAGGAAAAGGCAATCCTCAGGCAGCTGGGGCCGCAGGCCCTCGCAGACTGCCTCCAGCCAGGGGCCACGCCTTTCCGGGTCAGGCAAGAGCTCCGGGCCAAAAGGCACATAAGCCATGCATTGTCGCTCTTGTATCCAGCGCAGCAGCACCAGGAAGTCCCCTTTCGGCTTTTTGCCGCTGCCTGGATAGATATCAAAGGCTTGGCTGCTACAGCCTAGGTGTTGCTTTAGCCTGCCCCAGAAGGCAGTCTGCTGCAAAAAACGGGAGGGGAACAGTTCCTTTTGGCTCTTAGGTTCTATCTCTACTGTCATGATTTGACCGGGTACGGGAATTGAGTTCTTCAGTACTCCTGCCCCAAGCGCTGATGACTGGCATAAAAAGCAGCAAATGTCCAGGGCAAAACCCCGGGAGCCTAGTCATCTTCCTGCATCTGCTGTACCCCTTTTCCGGTCATGGGCACGAATCTGACCGAAGTGACGGATTCCTCCTGCAGGCTCCCATCCTGGGACTTGCGCAGCACCTTGAGTTTTTGCCAGCGTTCACCCACAGGAATAACCAGCCTGCCTCCCGGGGCCAGCTGCTCTAATAAGGGCTCCGGGATCTCAGGCGGGGCGCAGGTGACCAGGATGGCTTCGAATGGGGCCTTTCCAGGCCAGCCCTGGAAGCCGTCCCCTTGTTTGACATGCACATTTTCATAGCCCAGCTCCTGCAGGGCCTCTTGGGCCTGCTTAGCCAGCTCAGGGATGATCTCCACGCTGTAGACCTCCTGGGCCAGCTCTGCCAGCACAGCTGCCTGGTAACCGGAGCCGGTGCCTATCTCCAGGACCTTGTCCTCTGCCTGGATCTCTGTCAGCTGGGTCATCAGGGCCACAATATATGGCTGGGAGATGGTCTGCCCCTCTGCAATAGGCAGGGCCCGGTCCTGGTAGGACAGGTCCTGGTAGAGCCGAGGCACGAATTCATGCCTGGGCACTTCCTGCATGGCCCTTAAAACCTTCTGGTCCTCAATGTCCCTGCCCTCCAGCTGCTCCTGGACCATGTTCCTTCTTTGCTCCTGCCAGTCAGGCTCCTGGGCCTGGAGGGCACAGCTGGAGCCCAGAAGCAGGAGCAGGGCCAGAAGTAGGGCTTTGTGCAAAGAACTCATGTCCTTTCTCCTAACTAGTTGCTGATTTTTTTGTCTAGAATAAAGTCCTGCATTGCCTGCAGAGTGCGCTGTCTGGCCTGCAGGTGGGGGATGTGGCCGCAATCGCTCAGGATGCAGGGCCAAGCAGGACCGCTGACCTGGATGACAATGCTCTGCACTTGTTTTGGGCTGCCGAACTCGTCGTCCTGGCCCTGTATGATCAGGGCCGGACTGGTTATCCAGGGCAGCTCCGCCTCCATGTTCCAGGAGGAGAACTCCTCTGAGAGCCAGGTTTCTGACCAGGCCCGGAACAGGGCCTCTGTTTTGTCTCCGTGGTATTTGGCCAGACGATTTTTGAGGTCAGTATCCTGATAGTCTTGGACAGCCCTGCGAATGCCTTCCTGGGTCACTTGTTCCACAAACACGTGGGCTGCCTCGGTGATCAGGCAAGGTACCTGCTCAGGTTTGGCGGCTGCAAACATCAGGGCCATGGTCCCGCCATCGCTGTGCCCAATGGGAATCACCTGCTCCAGGCCCAAGGTCTTTATGATTTCCGGCAGCCAAACCCTGGACTCCTTTTCCAGGTAGTCCAGACTGCGCGGCCCCATGGGCCCAGGCAGGGCTGAGGAACAGCCGTGTCCCAGACGGTCGTAGGCCACTCCTGGCAGCCCGGTGGCCTGGCAGAGCTCTTCAGGAAAGCCCTTCCACATATCTATGCAGCCCAGGGCCTCGTGCAGAAAGAGCAAGACCGGTCCCTGACCAGGATTCCCCATGCTTCTGACTTTGATTCTGGCCTGGTGCATGCTGAGGAAGAAATCCTGCACCTCGCTCATCATCTCCTCCAAGGGGCTGGAGTATGGAAAAAGATTGGGGTAAATGATTAACTGATACTATACAATTAGCATATCCGCTTGTAAGTTCAAGGCCAGGCTAGAAAAGTATGGTCCCAGAGGGAAGATGGCTCCAGGGCAGGCCTTCTGAAGGTTTGCTATATTCAAGATGCCAGGCGCAGCATAAAACCTGGCTGCAGCCTCCAGTCCGCCAGGCGCAGCACAGCCTCACGTCCGGAATGGACCACCTGTTGCCTGCGGCCCTGCTCATCCTCCAGGCCATATTCTCCAGGCTGAACAAGGGGCCTGCGCAGTCCTGGCAGGAGCAAATGCAAGGCCTGGTCTGCCTGCCATCTGTGCCGCACGCTTATCAGCCATCTGTCACTGCCCAGGGCCTCTAAGACCTTGCCCAGTACAGGGGTTTCCTGGCTTTGCCTTTTGGGGCTAAAGATCTTTTTCTCTCCCCCTGGCAAGAAGAATCCGCTGCTCAGGGGCCGGACCTGGCTGGCTTTTAGCTCCTGCAGGTACAGATTTGGCCGGAATCTGCCCTGCTGCAGATCTGCAAGGGCTGTCTTATAGACATCCAATACCTGGGCCAGATAGGAGCTGCTGCGCATCCTGCCCTCGATCTTCAGGCTGTTTATCCCGATCCGCACCAGCCAGGGCAGGTACTTGACCAGACAGAGGTCCTCAGGGGCCAGAATCTGCTCGAACTCCTCTCCTGGGTCAATATGCAGGGTCTCTGTGCCTGGCCGCTCCTTTTCCTCCAGGGAGATGCTGCGTACTTGGTACTGGAACCTGCAGGGCTGGGTGCAAAGGCCCTGGTTCGCGGACCTGGAGTTCAGGCAGGCACTCAGCAGGCATCTGCCGGACAGGGCCAGACACTGGGCCCCGTGCACAAAGATCTCCAGCTCCAAATCCGGTACTTGTTCTCGTATGCTGCGCAGGGCCTTCAGGTCCAGCTCCCGGGCCAGATTGACCCGGGCCACTCCCTGGCTTTGCCAGAATCTGGCAGCCTGGGCATTGGAGGTGTTGGCCTGGGTGCTAAGGTGCAGTGGTAGATCTGGGAGCTTTTGCCTGGCCAGGTCCAAGACTCCGGGATCAGCCACGATCAGGCCCTGCAGGGGATAGTCCTTTAAGCGCTCTAGATAATCTTGTATCAAGGCCAGATCCCCTTGCTGGGCCAGGAGGTTGAGACAGAAGTAGACCCGGCAGTCCCTTGCCCTAGCCAGGGCTATTCCCTGTTCCAGGTGCCTCCAGGTGAAGTTCTGTCCCCGGGATCTCAGGTTCAGCCCTGGCCCGGCCAGATAGACTGCATCCGGGGCATAGGCCAGGGCTGTGTGCAGTCTCTCCAGGTTTCCTGCAGGGGCCAGTATTTCAGGCAGGGGCAGTTGCTTTAAATAACCCATAGGCCTTGGGCCTTTCGCTTTTGCTTTATCTCCTGCAGCAGTGAATAAGGCAGTTCCAAGTCTCCCCTGCCTACGCCCAGCCTAATATTGGGCTTGACAGAGCCGTGGAAGTCAGTGCCTCCGCTGATCAAAAGATCCATATCCTGGGCCAGTTGCAGATAATCCCTGATCTGCTCCTGGGTATGGTCGGGGTAATAAACCTCCAGGCCCTGCAAGCCAAGCTCCTTGAAGCCTTGGATTTCTCGGGCCAGATCAGGCAAGGGCAGCTCCAGGGTATAGGGATGGGCCAGGATGACAGTGGCCTGCTCCTGGCGCAGGACCTGGATGGCCTCTGCAGGCCCCAGCTTGTCCTTGGGCACGTAAGCTGCGCCCTGGGGGCCGATATACCGGTCAAAGGCCTCCTGGATGGAGGTCACATAGCCATTTTCCAGCAGCACCCTGGCAATATGCGGGCGGCCTATGCTGGCCTCACCAGCCAACTCTTTGACCTGGCCATATTCCAAATCCAGGCCCAGGTTTTGGAGCTTGGCCAGTATCCTTTCGTTCCTGCTGTGCCTTTTATCCCGCAGGTTCTGCAGGGTGCTTTTCAGCTGCCTGGGTTCCCAGGGCAGCCAGAGGCCCAGGATGTGCAGCTGGCCCTGCCTGAACTCCACGCTCAGCTCGCAGCCCGGGATAAGTTCCAGGCCTTGCTCCTGGGCTGCCTGCCTGGCCTCCTGCAGGCCATTGGTGGTGTCATGATCTGTCAAGGCCAAGGCCTTGAGGCCAGAGCTCAAGGCCTCCTGCACCAGTTCTGCAGGGCTTAAGGTGCCGTCTGAGGCGCTGCTGTGGGTGTGCAGATCTATTTCAGACATGAGTTTTCTCCTTCCGGGCTTGAACAGCCTGCAGCAGGCTTGCGTTAATCAGAAAAAAAAATAAGCTGTCTCCAGCAAGCAGACCAAGTTTTAACCTATTGGGGCCCATAAAACAAACCCCTGGAAGATGCGCCTGCAAAAATCAGAATTGCAGGCGTAGAGGACGGATGACAGAACAAGAGGTCAGTAGAACCAATGGGTTAGAGGCTCAAGTTTTGCACTCGGGGACATTAATCGACTTTTTGCAGTTCCGTCCAGGGAGGCAATGTAAACCTAGAACATATAAGAAGGAGGCCTGTTATGGCTTTGAACAAGGAACTTTTGGATATTCTGGCCTGTCCGCAATGCAAGGGGGATCTGGAGCTTACTCCCCAGGAGGACGGTCTTGTCTGCAGGAACTGCTCCCTGGTGTATCCCATCCAGGAGGAGATACCCATCATGCTGGTGGAAGAAGCGGTACAGCTGGAGGATTGGCAAAACAGCTAGAAATCTGCCTGGAGCTTTCTTGACACCTCCCAAGCAGTGCTTATTTACAATTGAAATTAAAGAGGAAGGCAAGGTTTTACATCAGTACTAGAACTGCATACAGGAGGTGATGGGTATGGTCTTGGACTTCAGAACGCTCTACGACTTTCCCCGCAACTTTGAGAGGATGTTCGACGAATTCTGGAATCCCTTGAGTATTAGCCAAAGGAGATTGGCTTATCCACCTTTGAATATCAGTCAAGATGAAAACAATATCTATGTTAGAGCAGAGCTTCCAGGAGTGGATCTGGATGATGTGGAGCTTACTCTGTCCGAAGGCAGCCTGATAATCAAAGGAGAGAAAAAGGCAGAAGAGGGGCGTTATTTTAGGCAGGAAAGGCCCACCGGATCTTTCCAGAGGGTGGTCAACCTGAATGTGAAGATAGACAGGGATAAAGTGAAGGCTACCATGAAGGATGGGCTCCTGATGATCACCCTGCCCAAGGCTGAAGAGGTGAAACCCAAACAGATCAGCATTGAAACTGCCTAAATATCAAGGAGGTGATGCTCATGGCCAATGAAGTCGCCAGACAGCAGGGTCAAGGCTTTCCGCAGGTTCGGCCTGCAGCAGATATACTGCAAAAGGATGATTCCTACTATATCCTCATAGATATGCCTGGAGTGAGCAAGGACAAGCTGGACATCTCAGTGGACGAAAATGTGCTAAGCGTCCAGGCAGATACTGCTTATCAGCCTCAAGGCCAGGAGAGCCTGATAGAAAATGAGTTCGGCAATGTGCAATACGTGCGCAAGTTCACCCTCTCGGACAACGTGGACAAGGAAAACATCCAGGCCAATTTGAAAAACGGCCTCTTGAGGCTGCATCTGCCCAAGTCTCCTGAGACCAAGCCCAAGCGCATAGAGATCCAGGCCGGGTAACTTTCCAGAATGCTTCAGGATCCTTTACAAGCAGGCCGGGTTTGCCCGGCCTGCTTTTTTGGGACTTTATAAAACCCAAGAGCTTTAGCCAAGCGAGCAAAGATATGCAGCCAGAGGATTTGAACCTGCCCTGCCTGGGTATAGACTCCCATGCCCATCTGGATTTGAAGCAGTTTTCCAGGGACCTGGATAAGGTCCTGGAGCATGCTGACAAGGCAGGAGTGCAGCGCATAGGCAATGTGTTCTTGAATTACAAGGCCTATTTGCGCGGCAGGGAGCTTTTCAAGGACCAGGAACAGGTGTTTTTCCTGCTGGGTGTACATCCCCATGAGGCGCATCTGGCAGGAGAGGAGCAGCTGCAAAGCATAAGGAGGGCCTTTAGCCAGGACAAGCGCTTGCGGGCTTTGGGAGAAATTGGCCTGGATTTCTACCGTCTGCGCCAGGAAAAGGATATACAGATCAAGGCTTTCCAGGACCAGCTGGCCCTGGCTAAGGAGATGGATTTGCCAGTGGTCATCCATTGCAGGGACGCTGAACAGGAGACCCTGGCAATTCTGCAGGATATGGGCCTTGGGCAAAGGCCCCTGCTTTGGCATTGTTTCGGCAGGGATCGGCACTTGGCCCAGGAGATCATCTCCCAGGGCTGGCACATCTCGGTGCCCGGGATCGTGACTTTCCAGCAGACCAAGTCCCTGCAGGATGCAGTAACTGCCATCCCTACTCAGAGACTTCTCCTGGAGACAGACTGCCCCTTCCTGGCCCCTGAGCCCTGCAGGGGGCAGAGGAACGAGCCCGCTTTCCTGGCCTTTACAGCCAGCAGGGTGGCAGAGCTGAAAGGTCTCACCTCGGAGCTCATTTGGGAGAGGAGCGCAGCCAATTCCAGGGAGTTCTTCAGCCTCCAGGAGGAGGAGAGAGTCCCAGGTGATTAAAGCAAAGACTCCAGCTCCTGCTGCACGAAATGCAGCTGGTCCAGGTCCTCCTCTTCCAATTGTCCCTGGTTTTGTTTGGCCTGGATCCTTTTTTTCAGCTTCTGCAGTGACTTTTCCAGATCCACCAATGTGTTTGTGACCTGCAGGGAGATGTCCGGCTCCAGGCCTGGCAGGAGGGGTTCTTCCTCTTGCACCTCCCTGGACTTGAGTATCAGCCTCTGTTGCCAGGCAGGGATCTGCACCTTAAGGCCCAGATTGGTTTCTAGGGCCTGGGCCAGGCTTTTGCTGGCCTCAGGCTCCCCGTGCACCAAAAAGATCCTGGGGGAATTTTGGAAGTTGGAGGCCCAGGCCAAAAGATCCTTCTGGTCTGCATGCGCAGAAAAGCCGCCAATGGTGTAGATCTTGGCCTGGACAGAGATGTTCTCCTCAAAGAGCCTTAGCTGCTTGGCCCCTTCCACCAATTTTCTGCCGTTGCTGCCTGCGGCCTGGAAACCCACGATCACCACGCTGGTCTCCTCCCGCCACAGGTTGTGTTTCAGGTGGTGTTTGATCCTGCCCGCAGTGCACATGCCGTTGCCTGCGATGATTATTGCAGGCCCGCTTTGCTGGTTGATGGCCATGGATTCACTGGTGCTGTTGGTAGCCCTCAGATTGGGCAGGTCAAAAGGGTCCAGACCCTGCTGCACAATAGCCAGAGTCTCCTGGTCGTAGTACTTCTTGTTGTTTCTGAAAATCTCTGTGGCTTTAATGGCCAAGGGGCTGTCCAGATAGACAGGGATGTCAGGGAGCTGGCCCTGTCTGTGGAATTCGCCCAAGACATAAAGGATTTCCTGGGTGCGCTCTACAGCAAAGGCTGGAATCAGTACCTTGCCTCCATGGGAGTAACTGTACTCAATGGCCTGCATGAGCTCCTGCTTGCTTTCCTCCAGGCCCCGGTGATTGCGGTTGCCGTAGGTGGACTCCAGGAACAGATAGTCGGTGTCAAATATCTGCTGCGGATCCTGCACAATGAGCTGGTTCTTCTGTCCTAAATCCCCGGAGAAGACCACCTTGACCTCCTCTTCCTGGCCAGAGGAATGCCAGAGCTCCAGGATGCTGGAGCCCAGGATGTGTCCAGCGTTGCGCATCCTGACCCGCAGCCCATCGTCCAGCTCCAGGATCCGGTCCCTGGGTTGGGGGTCAAAGAACTCCAGGCTCTGCAGTGCATCCTGCATATTGTACAGAGGCTGTACAGGGGCTTGGGCCTGACGGCGTTTTTTGCGGGACTGCCACTCTGCCTCCATTTCCTGGATGTGGGCGGAGTCCTGGAGCATGATTTCGCAGAGCTCAGCAGTAGGCGGGGAGGTGATGATCCTGCCCCGGAAGCCGTCTTTGACCAGCTTGGGGATCCTGCCACTGTGGTCTATATGGGCATGGGTCAGGAACAAGGCCTCTATCTCTGCAGGGTCAAATCCCCACTCGCCCCAGTTGCGGTTTTCCAGGTGCTTTTTGCCCTGGAACAGGCCGCAGTCCACCAGGTATTTCCTGCCCCCTGAGGTCTGCAGCAGGAAATTGGAGCCGGTAACACTCTGGGCAGCTCCTAGACAGGTTACTTTGAACATGGATCGATTGCTCCTTTTAAGGTTCTTCCCTGGGTAAGCCAGGTTTAGGCAGCAGCTTGAAACTGAGCTCAGTGCGCAAGGAATCCAAGAATTCCTCAACTTCAGTGCTTTGTCCTGGAGTAAAGGTCAGCTTGAGTACAGGGGTGTATCTGTCCACCACGCTCATGTAAGCCAGGTTGTCCTGGCTCTCCAGCAGGAACCTGAAATAGGCGATATCCCTTTTGTCCAGCTCCAGATAGATCCGCTGGGACCAGCAAGGAGGGCAAGAAGGGGCTTTTTGCTGTTTGGGGCTAGTATTCGGGATCAAGAGTTCTGTGTCAGCTTTGCCTCCGGCAAATCTGACATATCTTTTGCCCCAAAGCGGGCAAAAAAAAAGAAAATTTGCCGGGTTGATCAATTATGAAACTTACGGATCAGCATGCGAATAATTATTCGCCCACAAGGCCGAGCAGAGCGAGGCATGAATATTCTTTCTGGATGCTAGTTTCATACGAGTGTTTGGTAGTTATAAGACCTGGGCTCCCTGCTGGGTGACCAGGACCATGTACTCCCAGCGCACTCCGCCCCACTCCGGGTAATAAAGCCCTGGTTCAATGGTAATCACCATCCCCGGCTGCAGAATGTCTTGGCTCTTGGGTCCCAGGCTGGGGGCCTCATGGGTCTCCAGGCCGATGCCGTGGCCCAGGGCGTGGTTGAAGTGTTCCTCTACCCCCTGGCTGGCAAAGAAATCATAAACCTTTTGGTAGAGCTCTTTTACAGGCATCTCAGGTTCGATAGACTCCAGGGCCAGGTTCTGGGCCTGGCGCACCAGCTCCAGGGTGCTGCAGAAATGATGCATAGGTTCTGCACCCAGCCAGTAGGTCCGGCTTTGGTCCGAGCAGTAGCCTTCCAGCCTGGCTCCGGTATCCACCAGCAGGGGCTGGTCCTTCTGCAGTTGTTGGGGGCCGGGCAGATGATGGGGCAGGGCTGCGTTTTTCCCCAGGGCCACTATAGGGGGGAAGGCCAGCTCACTAGCCCCGCCCTCCTTAAAGAGCTTTTCCAGCTCCCAAGCCAGCTCCTTTTCGCTGACCCCGGGTCGCAACAACTCCTGTTCCAGCTGAGTCAGGACTTGATGGTTCAGCTTACAGGAGGTCCGCAGCCTTTCTATCTCCTCCTGGTCCTTGATCCGGCGCAGATCCTCCACCAAGCCTGGGCAGGGCTGCAAATGAACCTTGTCCTGGAGGGCAGCGTAGGTTTCGTAATTCATTGTCCTGGATTCAAAGCCTACCTGGTAGACACCCAGCTCATGCAGCAGCTCTGCCAGGCGATGATTGCGATCCTGGCGATAGATGCACAGATTCTGCTCCTGCCAAAGGCTTCTGGCCTGCTGGGCATACCTGGGGTCTGTAAGCAAAAAATCCCGGCCCTGGGCTGTGAGCAACAGACAGCCTGCGCTTTCATTGCATTGGGGATCGTGCAGCTCAAAGGAGCTGAGATAGAAGCGGTTGGCAGGATGCAGGACCAGATAGGCGTCCAGGGAGTTCTCCTCCAGTTTGGCCCTTAAGGCCTGGCGGCGCTGAGTCAGGATGTCTGGGGGCATGGAGTCCTCATGGCTTTGCTTTGGGGATCATAACAAAAATGCGTTGGCAATCCTGAACAGGTCCTCGTAGCTGCAGTTGTTTTTCAGGCCCAAAAACATTTCCCTGGAGAGATCCATCTTGCGCCTGGTTTCATGGAGAATCTCATTTTTTTGCAGGTTTAGGCGATACTTTATGAACTCCTGCTCAAATCCATCCAGGATGAGCTGCAGTCCCTCCCGGAAATAAAAGGAGCGAATGCATTCCATAAATGGCTGGCAGGCCTCTTTGCCCTGCCTTCTGCAGAGCATGCAGTAGAAGATCAGGTTGCTGACCAAGTGGTCTATTTGTAGGCGGTGGTCCACATCAGCAACTTTCTGGCCCTTGCCAGTTGCCTGGAGAAGGCCCTGGGCAGTCTGGAAGATGTTTTTTTCCTCTATGGGCGAGATGGAGAACTTGGAAATGATGCGCACCAGTACCTGTTGAGGGTTCTCCTGGGCAGACATGCCCAGCAATCCAATGCTGATCAGGGTCAGTTTGCGTTGCAGATCCCTGCTCAGGCTCTCCTTTTTTATGCCGGCGTACCTGTCCAGCTTTTCCTCAGGGAACTGGGAGAGCAGAAGCTGCAGCAGATATTGGATGTAGGGCTCTGAGGTGTACTCAGCCTCTTTCTGGATCAGCCTTGCATTCAGCTTGCCCTTTTGGACCTTTTTTAAGGAGAGCCAATAGGCAGCCACCCCTTCTATAGGGATCTCTACCAGGTCCAAATCATGGAAGCTCTGGATTTCTTCATTTTTTTCCCGGCTAAAATCAAACATATGTGCAGCTCCGCCCCTCTGGAGACGGCTTCTATGCCTCCAGGCCCGCATATTACACCGGGAAGATCGGGTGTCAACCTGATTTGCACTGGAACTGCCCGGCTATTGACAAAAGTCTGGAAGTGCTCATTTGCTTTAGGGAAGATAGGGGAGCCCCAGGGAGTTTACTTCTCAAGAGAGTAAGCTTGCAGATAGTCCCACCCCCTAAAGGCAATTCCCCGCAGCTTAGCGTATCCAAGGTTAAATCCTGGCTTGGGTTGACAACTGCCTTTTTTGCGGCAATTACTTGCCCAGCAGCTAGGGCTGTGGGCAAAAGTGCGGCTGAATATATTTTGGTATTTATTCAAATTGTTTTGGTAACTATTTGCAGTGTCTAGGCCCCTGGCTCCCCATCAGTCCATAAGTATGTTAGGGCACAGTGGATGCTGAATAGAAACTGGTTTTGAGTGTGGAGTTATTAAGGAGGAGAAATTGCAACAGCAATTGCAAGGTACTACGGTGCTGGCGGTCAAGGATTCCCAAGGAGTTGCCTTGGCTGGGGACGGTCAGGTGACCATGGGTCAGGCAGTGGCCCTGAAGCATAGTGCGCGCAAGGTGAGGAAGATGCATAAAGACAAGGTCCTGGCAGGTTTTGCTGGAGCCACTGCAGATGCTTTCACCTTGTTTGAGAGGTTTGAAGCCAAGCTGGATGAGTTCGGGGGCAATCTGCTTCGGGCCAGTGTGGAGCTGGCCAAGGACTGGAGGACTGATAAATATCTGCGGCGGCTGGAGGCCATGCTCCTAGTGGCTGATGCCAGTACCCTCTTGGTTCTAAGCGGGACCGGGGATGTGATTGAGCCTGACGACGGGATTGTGGGCATAGGTTCAGGCGGCCCTTATGCCCAGGCTGCGGCCAAGGCCCTGCTCAAGCATACCCAGCTTTCAGCCGCAGATATTGTCCAGCACTCCATGCGCATTGCAGCAGAGATGTGTGTATACACCAATGATCAGATCACCATCGAGGTTCTGAATAAAGAGCAAAGCAGCTAAAGAACCGAGAGTGCAGTTTTTCAGGATCAAGAGATAAGCTCTCAATATGGGACTTCAGTCTGTCCAAGGAGATCAAGGTTATGGAATTCAATCTTACCCCCAGGGAAATCGTTAATGAACTAAATCGTTATATAATAGGCCAGGACCAAGCCAAGTCCATGGTGGCCATCGCCCTGCGCAACAGGTGGCGCAGGAGACGGCTGGAGCCTGAGCTGCAAGAAGAGGTCACACCCAAGAATATCATCATGATCGGCCCCACAGGTGTGGGCAAGACAGAGATCGCCCGCAGGCTGGCTAGACTGG
Organism: Thermodesulfobacteriota bacterium; assembly: GCA_051744965.1. Classification (GTDB taxonomy): domain Bacteria; phylum Desulfobacterota; class Desulfovibrionia; order Desulfovibrionales; family Desulfothermaceae; genus CAZBUB01. The sequence goes on from JBNJDO010000004.1 coordinate 32,212, forward strand.
CTGGCTCCCCCTTTTTCAAGGTGGAGGCCTCCAAGTTCACAGAAGTGGGTTACGTGGGCCGGGACGTGGAATCCATGATCAGGGATCTGATGGAGATCGGAGTGAATATGGTCCGTCAGGAGGAGATGGACCGGGTCCGGGGCAAGGCAGAGAAGCTGGCTGAGGAGGCGCTCTTGGACCTTTTGCTGCCCAGCAGTCCGCAGAAGTCCAGCCAGGATTCCTCCCAGCAGGGCCAGGAGTCTGAGCAGCAGGCAGATGCCAGTCAGGAGCAATCCAGTTCTACCCGGGAGAAATTCAGGGGCCTTTGGAGACAGGGCAAGCTGGATGAGCGCCTGGTGGAAGTGGAGGTGGAAGGCCCGGGCATGCAGGTGGGAGTAATGTCCATGCCTGGAATGGAGGACATGGAGATGCAGTTCCAGGACATGTTCAGCAAGATGTTTCCCAAGAAGAAAAAGACCCGCAAGATGAAGGTCAAGGATGCTTATGAGCATCTGGTGCAGAGGGAAAGCGACAAGCTCATCGACCAGGACAAGGTCCTGGAGCTGGCCAAGGAAAGGGTGGAGCAAAACGGGATCATCTTCATTGATGAGCTGGACAAGGTCTGCGGCAAGCAGGACAGCGGCAGGCAGACTGATGTCTCCAGGGAAGGGGTGCAAAGGGATCTGTTGCCTGTGGTGGAGGGATGCGTGGTAAACACCAAGTACGGCATGCTGCGCACTGACCATATCCTGTTCATAGCAGCCGGGGCCTTCCATTACTCCAAGCCCTCGGATCTGATCCCGGAGCTGCAGGGTCGCTTTCCTTTGCGGGTGGAGCTATCCGCCTTGAGCCCGGAGGAGTTCTACCGTATCCTGACCGAGCCCCAGAACGCGCTGACCCTGCAGTATGAGGCCCTGCTGGCTACAGAGGAGGTGAAGGTGGAGTTCACAGAGGACGGCCTAAGGGAAATCGCGGAATACGCCCAGAAGATCAACCAGGACACAGAGAACATAGGGGCTCGCAGATTGTATACCCTGATGGAGAAGGTCCTGCAGGAGATTTCTTTTTCCGCGCCGGAGCAGCAAGGCCAGAAGCTGGAAATTGATTCCGCTTATGTGCGGGACAAGCTGCAGGACATACAGGAAGACCGGGATCTGAGCAGGTACATCCTCTAGTGCCGCGTCTAACAAGTTTCATGCTTGTATATGGGAATTTGCCTGTGCCCTGGGCTGTCTTGACTACTCCCCGGGAAACAGGCAATATTTTTGCCCTTGCAACCGCTGGTACCAAGACCTGCACAAACCAAAGAATGCCAACATGCCCCAGAATCTGACCCAAAAGATCATTTCCAGCCATCTGGCCCACGGCGAGATGCTGCCTGGCTCGGAAATCGGCCTGTACATGGATCAGACCCTGACCCAGGACGCCACAGGCACCATGGCTTATCTACAATTGCAGGCCATGGGCATTGAACAGGTACGCACCAAGCTTTCAGTTAGTTACGTGGATCATAATACCCTGCAGATGGGCTATAAGAACCCGGATGACCATCGCTTCCTGCGCACTGCAGCAGCTAGGCACGGGGTGGTCTTCTCCCCTCCAGGCACAGGGATCTGCCATCAGCTGCACCTGGAGAATTTCGCAGTCCCTGGCCAGACCCTGCTGGGCTCTGACAGCCACACTCCCACAGCAGGGGGGCTGGGCTGCCTAGCCATAGGCGCAGGCGGGCTTTCTGTGGCCCTGGCCATGGCTGGGGAGCCATATACCCTGCCCATGCCCCAAGTGATCCGGGTCAATCTGCAGGGTGCACTGCAGGGCTGGGCCTCTGCCAAGGATGTGATCTTGCATCTTTTGGGGCTGCTCTCGGTCAAGGGGGCGGTGGGTTGTGTGCTGGAGTATGCCGGCCCTGGAGTCTTGGGCTTGAATGTGCCCCAGCGGGCAACAATAGCCAATATGGGCGCGGAGCTGGGCGCCACCAGTTCCATATTTCCCAGTGACCAGCAGACCCTGCAATATCTGCGGAGCATGCAGAGGGAACAGGACTTTCAGCCCTTGCAGGCTGATGCCGGGGCCAAGTACGAGCAGGACATGGAATTGGACCTGGGCAGTGTGCAGCCCTTGGCTGCATGTCCGCACATGCCGGATCAAGTGGCAAAGGTCCAGGATCTGGCTGGAAAAAAGGTGGACCAGGTAGTTATTGGCTCCTGCACCAATTCCTCTTATGCGGATCTAAAGACAGCTGCCCAGATCCTCAAAGGCAACAGGGTGCATCCAGGGACAGATACCATAATCGCACCTGGTTCCAGACAGGTCTTGAAGCTGCTCAGTAGTGAAGGCCTTTTGGAGGACCTGATTGATTCCGGAGCCAGAATACTGGAATGTGCCTGCGGCCCCTGCATAGGCATGGGCGGTTCCCCTGTGTCCAAAGGGGTGAGCCTGCGCACTTTCAACCGCAATTTCGAGGGACGCAGTGGTACCCAGGATGCCGGGGTATACCTGGTCAGTCCAGCCACAGCAGCCCAGGCCGCCCTGCAGGGGGAATTTTCCTCCCCAGAGGATTGGGGTCAGCCCCTGCCAGGATTTGAGCTACCTGAGCAGGCCCCTTCGATCCGCAGGCATTTCCAGTATCCGCCTAGTCAGGGATTCCAGGTGCAAATAGAGATGGGGCCCAACATTGCTCCGCTGGAGGAGTTCCCAGCCCTGTCCGAGAGCCTGCAGGCCCCGGTCTGGCTCAAGTCAGGGGACAATGTGAGCACAGATCACATCCTGCCTGGAGGGGCGGAAGTAACCGCCCTGCGTTCCAATATTCCGGCTATCAGCAAGTATGTCTTCAGCAGGCTGGATCCTGGGTTCCAGCAGCGGGCCCAGGCCTCTGCACATGGAGCGATTGTGGCTGGGGAGAACTATGGCCAGGGCTCCAGCAGGGAACATGCTGCCCTGGCGCCCAAGCACCTGGGTGTGATACTGGTCCTGGCCAAGTCCCTGGCCCGTATCCATCGGGCCAATCTGATAAATTTCGGGATCCTGCCCTTGTTCTTCCGGCATAAAGGGGACTATGACCAGTTGAGGCAGGGTGATGTCCTGGAGTTGCCTTGCTTTCAGCTTGAGCCTGGCAATGACCTGGAGATCCAGGTCCCGGCCAGGGGGGTTAAGATCCTGGCTGGCAATGATTTGAGCCCTGAGGAGCTGCAGGTGCTAAGGGCCGGGGGCAGGTTGAACCTGGTACGTAAGCAGATCCTGGGTAATTAGAACCAAAAAATAAGCAGCCTGCGGAGCGTATATGCTGGAATTCATGCGGGAACACGCCTCTTCCTGGATAGTCAAGGCCTTGTTCGGGATAATTGTTCTGGTGTTTGTCTTTTGGGGCGTAGGGGGCATGCAGAATGATGAGCAGCCTGTTCTGGCCACTGTGAATGATAAAAATATCCTGAACAAGGATTTTTTCCAGACCTATGAGCGGGAGGCAGATTACCTGCGCCGCAACAATCCAGATCTTTCCAGCAGCGACTTGGAACAGATGGATCTCAAAAAGCAGGTTCTGGAGAGGATGATAAACAACTACTTGCTGCGGCAAAAGGCCCAGGAATGGGGGCTTTTCGTGACCTCGCAGGAGGTGCGGCAGACCATCAGCAGCATGGAGGTATTCCAGGGTCAGGGAAAGAAATTTGATCCCCAGAGATACAAGCAAGTGCTACAGTCCAGCAGGCTAAGCCCAGGACAGTTTGAATCCGAGCTAAGCGGGGATATCTTGGGAGAGAAGCTGCAGGATTTGCTTTTGAGCCCTTTGCAAGCATCAGATAGTCTGGCCCGGGATTTTTTCCGTTACTTAAGCGCTGAGGCCAGGGTGGAATACCTGCATTTGTCCTGGGAGGACTTTCTGTCCCGAGTGAGCCTGAGCCAGGAAGAGGTACAGGAGTATTATGAGCAAAACCAGGAAGAATTTGAACAGCCTGCCCAGATGCGCATGCGCTACCTGGTCCTGACTCCAGAGTCCCTGGCCAGGTATCAGGAGGTCTCTGCAGAGGAAATCCGGGATTACTATCAGCAAAATGAAGACCTCTTTGCCAGGCAGGAGCGGGCCAAAGCCAGACACATCCTGCTTAGGCTGGACTCAGAAGCCTCTGAGGAAGAAGTGGACCAGGCCAGGCAGAAGCTGCAGGAGATCAAGCAAGAGCTGCAGCAAGGAGCAGAGTTTTCAGAATTGGCCAAGGCCCATTCAGAGGGCCCCAGCGCTATCCAGGGCGGGGACCTGGGCTGGTTCAGCAGGGGCAGTATGCAGGAGGATTTTGAGGAGGCAGCATTTGCCTTGCAGCCAGATGAGATAAGCGAGCCGGTGCGTACAGAGTTTGGCCTGCACCTGATCCAGCTTGTGGACCGGGAAGAGGCTGGAACAGCAGATTTGGATGAGGTCCGGGAGGAGATACGGGAGAGGCTGGCCCAGGACAAGGCTGCCCAGGCCTTGGAAGATCTTTTGGACGAGGTTTTGCTCCTGGTTCTGGATACAGGAAGCCTGCAGGAGGCTGCCCAGCAGCTGGACCTTGAGGCACAAAAAAGCGATTGGTTCAGCAAGGAACAAGGGCCAAAAGAGCTAGAGCTGGACAAAGAGCAGATGGACAAGCTTTTTGCCCTGCAGGAGGGGGAGCCTGTGCAGGCCCCGCTCAGGGTACAGGGCGGCTATTTGCTGGCCCAAAAGATAGAGGAGAAGCAGGCCCAAGTCGCGCCCTTGCAAGAGGTGCGGCCTAGGATAGAGGAAAGGCTGCGTCAGGACAAGGCCCAAGCTTTGGCAAGAAAAGAGGCTGAAGATATCCTGCAGGAATTGGAGCAGGGCGGAAAGGATGAATACCAGGATCAGTTGCAGTTGAGCCCAGCATTTACCAGACAGGGCAGGATTCCTGGCTTGGGACAGAATCAGGATCTGGTTAGAGAGGCCTTCAGCTCCCAGCCAGGGCAGTGGCTGAGCAGGCCTTTTGAGTTCTCTTCAGGCTATGTCCTGGCCAAAGTAGAGGATATCCAGGACCCCTCAGAAGAGGATTGGGAGTCCAGCCAGGATTATTTGCTTTCCAGCCTGAACAGGAGCAAAAGGCAGCTCTTTATGCAGGCCCTGCTAGATGATCTGCGCAGCAGGGCAGATATAAAGATAGAATCCCCAGAGGTCCTGGAGTACTAGCAATAACCAGGATAGGGCCTACTCAGGCTTGACATTGTCCTGGTATGAGCCTACATTTCCTCTTTTATTAGACCTTGCTCCAGGAAGGACTCTTTCCTGGAGCCATAGACCAAAAGGAGATCTCGCCTATGTACAACAAGTACGAGACCTTGCTCCTTTTCAGCCCGGATCTGACTACTGAGGAGAGGCAGAAGGTCCTGGACGACCTGAACCGGGTTGTGGAGCGGTATTCCGGAGAAGTGCTGACCGTGGATGACTGGGGCCTCAAGGATCTGGCCTATCCAGTGCAAAAGCACAATAAAGGCCATTACCTGCGCCTGGAGTATGCAGCACCAGGGAACACGGTGCACGAGCTGGAGCGCAGAATCAGGATAGCTGAGGGCGTGCTCAAGTTTTTGACAGTCAAGCTGCAGGACTCAGTTCAGACCACAGCACAGGAGGCAAGTTAGATGGCTTTTAAGTTTACCCCGAGGAAGAAGTTTTGCCGCTTCTGCGCGGACAAGGATCTGCCCCTGGATTATAAGCGGCCGGATATATTGCAGGATTTTATTACCGAACAGGGCAAGATCATTGCCAGGCGCATTACAGGCACTTGCGCCAAGCATCAGCGCAGACTGACTACAGAGATCAAGCGTTCCAGACAGATGGCCCTGATGTACTATACCTCTGTGCACAGCCTGGAGGTGCATAAAAAGACCCGCTAGGAGAATACTGCTATGCAAGTTATTTTGCGCACCAATATAGAGAATCTGGGCCAGCTGGGAGAGTTGGTCAAGGTTAAACCCGGCTATGCCAGGAATTACCTGATCCCCAAAAGGATGGCCATGCAGGCCACAGCAGCCAATCTCAAGGCCTTTGAGCAGCAGCGCAGGAAGCTGGAGGCAGAGCTGGAAGCCCAGCGCTCAGAAGCTGAGAGAACAGCCAAGCATTTGCAGGAAATGGAGCTCAGGGTCCCGGTCAGAGTGGGCGAGGGAGACAAGCTCTACGGCTCTGTGACCAATACTCACATCGCCCAGGCCTTGCAGGATAAGGGCCTGGATATTGACAAGAAACAGATTGAGCTGGAGAAGCCCATTCGAGCCTTGGGAGAATATCAGATCCCGGTGCGGGTCTATCCAGAGGTCAAACCAGAAGTAAAGGTCACAGTGGTCAGACATGGCGAAGAACAAGGCCTGGAACCGCAGGGATAAGACTTCCAACTCCCCTGAAGCAGGCTCCAAGCAGCCCCTGGGCCAGATCAGCAGTGAGCTGCTAAGCAAACTCCCCCCCCAGAATCTGGAAGCTGAACAGGCGGTTTTGGGGGGGGTTTTTTTGCGCAATTCCATATTCCATTCTTTGGTGGATCTCCTGCAGGAGGGAGATTTTTATTCCCCTGCGCACAGGAAGATCTATCGCTGCTTTCTGGATCTGTACCGCCAGGACACCCCTATTGACCTGGTCACTGTGTCTGAGCAGCTGGGTAAACAGGGCCAGCTGGAAGATATCGGTGGCGTGGTCTATTTGACTTCCCTGACCGAGTCCGTGGCCAGCGCAGCCAACGCATTGCACTATGCCCAGATAGTGCAGGAGAAATCAGTGCGCAGGCAGTTGATCCAGGAGTCCTCGGAGATTATTACCCAGGCTTTGCAGTCTGGGGAGGAGACTGCGGCCCTGCTGGATAAGGCTGAGCAGACCATTTTCGCCATCAGCCAGGCCAGGAGCAAGAGCGGGTTCAAGAGCAGCCAGGAGCTTGTGCATCAGGTTTTTGAATACCTGGAGAAGCGTTTTGAACAGCGGGAGCTGATCACTGGTGTGCCTACTGGATACCAGCAGTTCGACCAGATCACAGCTGGCTTGCAGCGCACTGATCTGATCATTGTGGCAGGCAGACCCAGCATGGGCAAGACTGCCTTTGGCCTGAACGTGGCTATGCGAGCAGCTGTGATGGAGGATGTGCCTACTGCCATCTTCTCTTTGGAGATGTCCATGGAGCAGCTCATGATGCGCATGCTCTGCGCCTGGGGCAAGGTGGACTTAAGCAGGATGCGCAGCGGATTTCTGCAGGACGAGGACTGGACCAAGCTCTATCAGGCAGCAGAAGTCCTCTCCCAGGCTCCGCTTTATATAGATGATACTCCTGCCCTGGACCCCATGGAGCTCAGGGCACGCTGCAGACGCCTAAAAGGTGAGAAGGGTCTGGGCCTGGTGGTGGTGGACTATCTGCAGCTGATGCACACCAGCCAGAGAAAGGACTCCAGGGAGCAGGAGATTTCCCATATTTCCAGAAACCTTAAGGCCCTGGCCAAGGAGGTGGATGTGCCTGTCATGGCCCTGGCCCAGCTGAACAGAAAGGTGGAGGAAAGGACCAACAAGAAGCCCATGCTCTCGGATCTGCGTGAATCTGGCGCCATAGAGCAGGATGCTGATTTGATAGTCTTCCTCTACAGGGATGAGGTGTACAATACCCGGGAGGACAATCCCAAAAGGGGCACTGCAGAGATTGTAGTGGGCAAGCAGAGAAACGGGCCTGTGGGCACTGCCACATTATCCTACCTGGGGAACTGCACAGCATTCGAGAACCTGGCCCAGGTCCCTGAGCCCTCGGAGCAGGCCGGAGTAAACGGGAGCTAAGCCAAGGAGTTTGCCATGCACTTTCTGAACCACAATGCCCAGGGCCGGAAGGCAAGCAGGTTCCTGCACCCTGAAGAGGGCCTTGCCAGGGCAGGCATTGAAGAGCTGCAGGCCAGGAGATTGGCCCAGACCCTGGCCCGGGCCAGGTATTCCAGGCATTATCAAGGGCAGATCCCAGAGGATCTCCCGGACCAGGTCAGCCAGGATCTGGAACTGGTGCAAGAGCTGCCCTTGACCAGCAAAGAGGATCTGCGGGAGGAATACCCGGATGGCTTTTTGGCTCTGGATCTGGGGCAGATGGTAAGGCTGCACGCTTCCTCCGGGACTACTGGTAGCCCTACTGCGATCTTCTATACCCACAAGGATTTGGAGGCCTGGGCTGATCTGGTGGCCAGGTGCATGTACATGGTGGGTATGCGGCCCGGGGACGTTTTCCAGAACCTTAGCGGATATGGCCTGTTCACAGGCGGTCTGGGCATCCATTACGGCGCAGAGAGGCTGGGCTGTCTGACCATCCCTGCCGGGGCAGGCAACAGCAAACGCCAGATCAAGCTTTTGCAAGACTTTCGGGTCAGCGCCATGCATATAATCCCCTCTTACGCCTTGCATCTGGCCTCAGTGTTTAAGGAGATGGGCCTGGATCCTGCAGGATTGGACCTGCGTATTGCCCTGATCGGGGCAGAGCCGCACACAGAGGAGATCAGACAGAAGATCCAGGATATCTACCAGGTCCAGGCCTACAACTCTTATGGCCTTTCAGAGATGAACGGTCCAGGTGTAGCCTTTGAGTGCCCTGCGCATAATGGAATGCATATCTGGGAGGATTCCTATCTGGTGGAGATTCTGGATCCACAAAGCAGCCAGCCCGTGCCTGAAGGGGAACTGGGGGAGCTGGTTTTGACCACCCTGAACAGGGAGGGCATGCCCCTTATCAGGTACAGGACCAGGGACCTGACCAGGATTCTGCCTGGGGAATGCTCCTGCGGCAGGGCGCATAAGCGGATTGACCGGATCACAGGCAGGGCTGACGACATGATCATCCTCAAGGGGGTTAACATTTATCCCATGCAGGTGGAGAGGGTGCTCATGTCTGTGCCAGAAGTGGGCCAGAACTACCAGATCGTGCTGGAGCGCTTCAACTATATGGACCAGATGCGGGTCAAGGTGGAGATCAAGGACGAGTATTTTGTGGAGGATATGCGCATCCTAAAGGGCCTGGAGCAGAGAATCTCCAGGATGCTGCGCGAGGAAATCCTGGTCACCCCCAAAGTGGAACTGGTGGAGCACAACAGTCTGCCCACCTCCCAGGGCAAGGCCCAGCGGGTCTTGGATCTGCGCGGCCAGCAAGCCCCAACCGTATCCCTCTAGAGCAGACAGATCCAGGATGAGCCTTGTTCTGACTTTGTTTTTTGTGCTGCTTTTGCTGGTTTGCTGGCTGTCCAATCTGCTCAGCCTGCCTGGCAACTGGATAAATGTCTTGCTCATTGCCCTTTGGTGCTGGCTGCAGCCCCAGTTGGATCTGGCCTGGGGGTTTTTGCTGCTGATCTTGGGTTTGGCTGCCGTGGCTGAAGGCATAGAGTTTCTGGGCCAGCTCTGGGGAGGCAGGAGGTTTGGTGGCAGCAGCAAAGGCAATTTGGGATCCCTGGCTGGCACATTTGTCGGGGCCCTGCTGGGTGCGCCTTTCTTTCTGGGCCTGGGAGCGATATTAGGGGCCCTGGCCGGGGCCTTTCTGGGCAGTTTGATTCTGGAGCTGCTAAGCGGCAAGGCTTGGTCTCCATCTGTGCAGGCCTCCCTGGGTGCGCTGCTGGGCAGGGCTGTGGGTTTTGCCGCCAAGATTGGTTTGGGGCTGCTCATGATCGTGCTCAGTCTGCCCAGAATCTGGCCTTAGGCGCTTAGCAGGAATTTTGAAGCAGCATATGGAGATTTCCAGGATCAAGCCAGGCTGTTTTGCCCACGGCCTGCGCTGGAGGACACTTAAGCTATTCAGCAATGGATGAACTTTTCAGGATTGGATATGCCTGACCAAGATGTTTTTCCCACCTACAGGGGCGAGATGCAGTATGTCTGTCAGGGCTGTGGCGCGGTCTTTTCCGGACAGGAGCTGCATTATGCCTGTCCGGATTGCTCGGCTGTATTTTTGCTACAGGATCTTCGCTTCGCAGAGCTGATGCAAACCAGCCCGGAAAAATGGCGACAGACCTTCCAGACCAGAGCCATGTCCACCCTGCCCTGCCTGCAGGGGATATTTCGCTTCTACGAATTGATTTCCCCTATCCTGGAGGCAGAGGACATTGTCTACTTGGGAGAGGGCCAGACCCCGGTGATCTGGGCCAATCAGGAGCTGCAAAGACAGGTGGGACAAAGGTTCGCTTTTAAGAATGAAGGCCAGAACCCCAGTGCTTCTTTTAAGGACAGGGGGATGGCCTGTGCCTTTAGCTATCTGCGTTACCTGGTGCGCAAAAACGATTGGAGCCAGGTACTCACTGTCTGCGCCTCCACAGGGGACACTTCTGCCTCTGCTGCCATGTATGCCGCATATGTGGGCGGGGCAATAAAATCGGTGGTCCTTTTGCCCCAAGGCAAGGTCACTCCACAACAGCTGGGCCAGCCTTTGGGCAGCGGGGCCTTGGTCCTTGAGTTGCCCGGGGTTTTCGATGACTGTATGCAGGTGGTGCAGCATCTGGCTGAACATTACCGAGTGGCCTTGCTGAACTCCAAGAACAGCTGGCGCATTCTGGGGCAGGAGTCCTATGCGTTTGAACTGGCCCAGCATTTTGCTTGGGATCTGCAGGGCAAGGCAGTGTTTGTGCCCATTGGCAATGCAGGGAATATCTCTGCGATCATGGCTGGTTTCCTCAAACTCTTCAGGCTGGGGCTGATTACTGCCCTGCCCCGGATTTTCGGAGTCCAGTCCGAGCATGCGGACCCAGTTTTTAAATACTACAGCCAGCCTGGGCAGGACCGGGAGTACAGGCCAGTGCGGGTGAAGTCCAGCGTGGCCCAGGCAGCCATGATCGGCAATCCGGTGTCCTTTCCCAGGGTGCAGGCCCTGGCCAGGGAGTATGAGCGCCTAGCAGGCAGGGGCGCCTTCCAGGTGCTCCAGGTCCAGGAGCAGATGATCATGGACTCCATGCTTATGGCCAACAGCAATGGGCATATCGCCTGCACCCAGGGCGGAGAGTGCCTGGCAGGATTAAGAAGGGCCCGGGAGCTGCAGCTTCTGGACAGCCAGGAGGAGGCGGTGCTCAATTCCACAGCGCACAGCCTGAAGTTCCAGGGCTTCCAGGAGATGTACTTTCAGGATTCATTTCCTGCTGAATACAATGTTCAGCCCAGAAGGGAGCTTATTAACCAGCCTGAGCCGATCCTGGACCAGGATCAGAGGCAGAGCCTTTCCTCCGAGGAGTTCATTTCCCAGGCTGCCAAGGAGATAGTAGACAAGCTGGGGCTGGAGATGACCTGAAGCAATATCCTGGCGGCTCAACTGCTCTGTGATGGCAGTGGATTGCAGAAAACCGGTAGCTAAGCCTTTGCCCAGAGGCGGGAAAGCTCCAAAGCACGAATTCCAAATATCAAAATAAGCCTGCAACGAAACTTTTTGTCGCACATCAGTCATTCTGGCGAAAGGTCGTCATCCTGGACTCGCTCCAGGACCAGAATCTAGTTCGATAGCCAGATCCCGGATCGGTGTCAGGGATGACGGAACCTGAGCCAAGTTAAGTGAACAAAAGTTTCGTTGTGGACATAAGCAAAGAATTGTCACAAAGTGTTTCCTTGCCCCTCTTTTTGTTTATCAAAGGCTTAGTTAATTTGAACTTGGAGATTACTTGAAATTTGTGATTTGAATATTGGGATTTTCCTTGGTCTGCATGTTTTTCAGGAGTTCCCAGTCTGTAAAATCAAAGGTCAAGGGTGTCAGGGTCATATAGCCTTGGCTTAGCAGATCCCGGTCAGAGCCCGGCTCTAAAGCCTGGGGAGGTATCTCGCCGCAGAGCCAATAGTATTCTCCGCCCCTGGGGTCTACCCTTTTTTCGTACCAGTCCTGGTAGACTGCCTGGGTCTGAGGGCAGATTTTGAGCCCCTGGCAATCCTGCCAAGGGCCAGCAGGGAAGTTCAGGTTCAGGACCCTGCGCTGGGGCAGCTCCTGCCAGTTCTGCTGGGAGGCGAACCTGGCAGCGAACTTGGCCTGATCCGCGAGTTCCTGGGGCTGGAAATTGTCAATGGAAACAGCCAGGGCAGGGACTCCGGCCAGGGCTGCTTCTGTGGCAGCTGCCACAGTGCCGGAATACAGTACATCCACTCCCACGTTTGCCCCGCTGTTGATCCCGGAGATAAGCAGGTCAGGATCAATATCGAACACAGTGCCCAGGGCGATCTTGACGCAATCCACAGGGGTGCCGGAAATGCCGTAGCCCTGGAAGTCTCCGTCGTTAACCTTTTTGATGCGCAAAGGCAAGCTCAGGGTCACAGCATGGCCCACAGCTGATTGTTCAGTCAAAGGGGCGATCACTGTGACCAGGTGCCCTGCAGCGCGCAGTTCCTGGTACAGGCTGCGCAGGCCCAGGGCCCAGATGCCGTCGTCATTGGTGAGTATAATATGCATATTGCAAGAACTCCTTAGTGCTGCTAAATCAAAGGGGATACATATCCAGGCTCAGGTGAACGATTTAGACAAGGGGCCTGTTCCTGGGAGCTGCTGCAGGATAAAAAGCAAGAGCAAGCATTATATTCCAGAAGCCGGGCAAAGACAAATTAGAGTATGCAGGAAAAATCCTTATTTATCCAGGATCTTAAGCAAGGTCAAAGTGTCAGGGAGGTCTTTGCCCTGGCCCGAGCCAGGTTGGCCCAGTCCAAAAACGGCCCTTACTGGGATCTTGGCCTGCAGGACTGCACCGGGGAGGTGGAAGCCAAGATCTGGCCACCTCAAAGCAGGGAGTACCAGTCCTTGCAGCCTGAGCAGCTGGTGTTGGTCCAGGGCGAGGTCAGGGAGTTCAGGGAGCAGCTGCAGTTGGTATTACACCATCTGCAGGTCCTGGATGCGGAACAGGCTGGTTTGGATTGGGGTCAGTTCATTATTTCCAGTTCTGTGCCCCCGGAGGAGATCTTGCGCGATATTGAGGCCTTGTGCCGGGAGCATCTGAAGTATCCCCCTTGGAGGAAGCTTTGCAGGCAGATACTGCAGGATCAAGAGATACGCTCCAGGCTCTTGGCTGCGCCTGCAGCCAAATCCATGCACCACGCTTATCGGGGCGGCCTCTTGGAGCACACCTTGGCTGTGGCCAGGCATTGCTTATACATGGCTAACCTGCATCAGGAGCTGGACCAGGAGATCCTCCTGGTGGCAGCTGTGGTGCACGACCTGGGCAAGGCCTGGGAGTTGCAGCCTGGACTCAGCCGGGAGTACACAGACCAGGGCAGGCTTCTTGGGCACATCCTGCTGGGCCTGCAAAAGCTGGAGCCCTTTCTGCAAAAGGCCAAGGACCTGCAGCCAGAGCTTGCTCTGCACCTCAAGCATCTTATAGCCAGCCATCACGGGGAGTATGCCTTTGGTTCGCCCAAGCTGCCCATGACCTCAGAGGCCCTGGCCCTGCATTACGCGGACAATATGGACGCCAAGCTCAACAGCGTGAAACAGGCTACAGCAGGGATCGAGCCTGAGGCAGATTCCCAGTGGTCAGCCTATCAGCGCTCCCTGGAGAGACAGCTCTACCAGGCACCTGACACCAGGAGCTTTCATGGCCAAAAGGTCAAGCCCCAAAGGGAAAGAACGCAGCAATGCTTGTTACCTTTGAAGGAATAGAGGGCTGCGGCAAGAGCACCCAGGCCGGGATGCTGGCAGAGCATCTGCGTCAAATGGGGCGCAGGGTCTGCTTGAGCAGGGAGCCTGGAGGGAGCAGTCTGGGACTGGAGCTGCGCAGGATTCTGCTGGACAGCTCCAGGGAGCTGGACCCCAATGCAGAGCTTTGCCTCTATCTGGCGGACCGGGCCCAACATGTGCATGAGGTTATCAGACCTGCTCTTGAGGCTGGAGAATGGGTCATCATAGACAGGTTCTTGGATTCTACCCTGGCCTATCAGGGTCGAGCCAGGGGACTGGGACTGGACAGGGTGCTGGAGCTGAGTCAGCTGATCAGCCAAAAAATCTGTCCGGATCTGACCATCTTGCTTGATCTTGATGTGCAAACTGGCCTCAACCGGGCCAGAAGCAGGAACCAATTGCAGGCCATGCAGCAGGAGGGCAAATTCGAGGCCCAAAATATTCAGTTCCATCGCAAAGTGCGCCAGGCCTACCTGGAGCTGGCCAGCAGGGACCCTGCCAGGATCAGGCTCCTGGATGCCAGAGGCGAGCCACAGCAGGTTTGGGCCAGGGTTTTGCGCGCCTTGGACCTGGAGGCTTGACAAGATGAGCAGGGTATCTATTCTGATTATAGTATAGGCTGCAACCCCCCATCCTGCAAATAGTCGCATCCTGCAGCATAAACCTAACCCAAACCAAATCCAAGGAGAGAAGCATGGCCCAGGATATAATGCTCTACGCCCTTTCCACCTGTATTCACTGCAAGCGGACCAAGGAATTCTTAGATCAGTTGGGGATTGAGTACGATGTGGTGTATGTGGACCGCTTAGCAGGTGAGGAAAGGAATCAGGCTATTGAGGAAGTCAAAAAATTCAATCCTGCACTGTCTTTTCCTACATTGGTGGCAGGAGAAGACTGCATAGTGGGCTTTAAGAAGGATCAGATAGAAAAGGCGGTACAAGGAACATGAGCGAGCTGCAGGAGTTCTACCAAAAGCTAAAAAGGCTACAGGAGCCCAAGGGTTTTTATTTCAACCAGGATATGGATCTGGTCTGGCAGCTGCTGCAGAGCCTGTTGACTAACAAGGAAAGGTTTGGCTACACAGCCTGCCCCTGCAGGTTGGCCACAGGAAATATTGACCTGGACAAAGACATTATATGCCCTTGCGTCTATGCCCAGGCGGATATTCAGGAGTATGGCAGCTGCTATTGCGGACTGTATGTCTCTCAGCAATGGAACCAAGGGCAGATACCCCATGTGCACGTGCCTGAGAGGCGGCCACCTGAGAAGACCTTGCAGGCCTTGGGCCTGCAGTAGATAGAGTTAGATGGGCTGGGGCCTGCCCTTGCTCAGTTTGATTTAAAATACCTAGCCAAGGAGACAAAAATATGCGCGAGAAAGTAGAAGAAGTGCTGGCCAAGATCAGGCCGCAGCTGCAGGCTGACGGAGGGGATGTGGAGTTGGTGGAGGTCACTGAGCAAAATGTGGTTCAGGTCAAGCTGCAAGGTGCCTGCGCAGGTTGTCCCATGTCCCAGATGACCCTGAAAAACGGCATCGAAAGGATGATAAAACAGGAAATCCCGGAAATCAAGGCTGTGGAGTCTGTGTAGTACCAGCAGCCCCTGAATATTGGTCATGTCAGCCCTGGGAATCTTGGCTGCAGCCAAGAAGCTGCACAAGCTCCCAAGGCAAGGATGTCCTGGGAATAAGGCGGGCTTGGCCCGCCTTTTGACTTGATTAAGCAGATGCTTTGGAGAAGATATGCAAGAGATAGTAACCAGGTTCCCTCCCAGCCCCACTGGGCACCTGCATGTGGGAGGGGCCAGGACGGCGCTATTCAACTGGCTTTGGGCCAGGAATAAAGGCGGCAGATTCATTGTACGCATTGAAGATACCGACCAGGTTCGCTCCAGCCAGGAGATGACCGAGGCCATTCTGGAGGCTTTGAGCTGGCTGGGCCTGGATTGGGACGAAGGACCCTATTTCCAGAGCAAGCGGCTGGATCTATATCAGAACCATATAGATTATCTGCTGCAAACCGGGCAGGCCTACTTTTGTCAGTGCACCTCCCAGGAGGTGGAGCAGATGAGGGAGGAGGCCAGGGCCAGAGGGGAGAAGCCCAAATACAGTGGCAGATGCAGGGAGTTGGATCTGGGTCCTGGCCCGGACCGGGTGATCAGGTTCAAGTCCCCCTTGGCAGGGCAGACCATCTTTCGGGATGAGCTAAAAGGTGTGAATCGGGTAGAGAACCAGGAGCTGGATGACTTTGTGCTGCGCAGGGCTGATGGCAGCCCTACTTACAATCTGGCAGTGGTGGTGGATGACGCCACTATGGGGGTCAGCCATATCCTGCGCGGGGATGACCACTTGAGCAATACCCCCAAGCAGGTCCTGCTCTACCAGGCCTTAGGCTATGATCTGCCCAGTTTCGGGCATGTGCCCATGATCCTGGGCCCGGACAAGAAGAGGCTCAGCAAAAGGCATGGAGCAATGTCTGTCCTGGAGTACAGGAAGATGGGTTATCTGCCCCAGGCCTTGATCAACTATCTGGTAAGACTGGGCTGGTCCCTGCAGGATCAGGAGATCTTTACCCTGCAGGAGTTAATCCAGAACTTTGATAAAGGGCATCTGGGCAGATCTGCCTGTGTCTTCAATCCAGAAAAGCTGGACTGGGTCAACTTTCAGCACATCAAGGCCAGCCCGGATGAGGACCTGGCAGCTAGGCTGCCGGAATACTTGCGGGCCAGCGGCTTGCCTGAGGCGGAAGAGGAGTATCTGCTCAGGATTGTGCCCCTGCTCAAGCCCAGAGCCAACACCCTTCTGGATATGGCCAGGCAGTGCGATTTCTTCCTGCTCGCGGATGAGGATCTGCAATATGAGCAAGAAGTTTTGGATAAGTTTTTTAGTTCCGAGGTTCTGGAGCACCTGGAGGGACTGTTGCAAGGGTATGAGCAGCTGCAGGACTTCTCCAAGCAGGGTCTGGAAGAACTTACCAGGGAATACCTGCAGGAAAGGGGCATAAAGTTTAAGCTCCTGGCTCAGCCCTTGCGGGTGGCTTTGACTGCGAAGACTGCTAGTCCTGGAGTTTTTGAGATTATGGAAGTCTTGGGCAGGGAACGGGTTTCAGCCCGTCTGGCCAGGGTTCTACAGATGCAAGGGGCAAGGCTGGAAAAAGGCTAGAGTCCTGGGCACTCACATGTGCGGCAATCAAAGCAAGGTTTTCCATTGCCACCCTTCCCTGGCCTGGGATCGGCCAGGGAAGGGTGCTGTCGCAGGTTAGACAAGACACTGAGCCTATAAGCGAACAGGCCCTGGGCTAGGCAGCTGGCTTTATCACTGCCCCGCTGCGCAGGCATCTGGTGCAGACCTTGATTCTGCGCACAGAGCCGGAAGCCAGCTGGGCCCGGACCTTTTGCAAGTTGGGGTGGGATCTGCGCTTGGTCTTGTTGTTGGCATGGCTGACATTATAACCTACACTGGGTTTCTTGCCGCATACTGAACAGACTTTGGCCATTTTGAGGCACCTCCTGGCACATGTTTATAAGTTTTTCCTGCCTAGGCAGGGCGGTTTTTATTTTGTAGCGCAAAAATTAAGTGCATACATCATTTGTCAAAAAAAGGCAAGTGCAAAAAACTTGACAAGCAGGACTCAAACTAAGTATTAAGATCGTTTCTGGAGCTGCTATGACTGAAATGTGGCTCGATCTGAGCAATATCCCTGAGCAGGGACATGAATATGCCTTCTGGGAGCAATCCCTTTGGAGTGTTCCCATCCAGGAGTTCGGGCTGGAGGTAGAGATCACAAGCCCTCTGCAGGCCCTGGTATTTTTGCTGCCCCAAAAAAAGGGCTGCTTTATCCAGGGTACTTTGACAGGCAGGGTGAGCCTGCCTTGCTGCAGATGCGCCGAGTCTGCGGAAATCATTCTGGACAACAGATTCCACATCCTGGAGAGCCTGGAGCAAAGGGATGAGCAAGACAGGCTGGGACCTGAGTTCCTACGCACCAGGGCAGGGATACTGGAACTCAATCTGGGAGGCATCCTCTGGGAGCAGTTTGTGCTCTCCCTACCTGTTAAGCATCTTTGCAGGCAGGACTGCCAAGGCATTTGCCCTGGTTGCGGCCTGAATCTGAACCAGGCCCATTGCCAGTGCAAGTCAGCCCAGGGAGATCCTAGGCTGGAGATATTCAGAAACCTAAAAATAAATAAGTCGTGAGGAAATTATGGCTGTACCCAAGAAGAAGACTTCTAAATCCAAAAAGGGCATGCGGCGTTCCCACCACAAGGTGGATAAGCCCACAGTGATTACCTGTGAGTGCGGTGAACCCTCCCTGCCACACAGGATTTGTCCCTCCTGTGGCAAATATGCAGGACAGCAGCTGCTTGGAAGCCTTGATGAGCAAAAATGATTCCCAGCCCTGCATGGCTATAGACGCTATGGGGGGCGACATTGGGCCTGCAGCCCTAGTGGCCGGGGCAGTGCAGGCCGCCAGGGAGACTCCCTTGGACCTGCTTCTGGTGGGCAAGGAGGACCTGATCCAGGCTGAGTTGGACCAGCAGCAGACCGATGGCCTGGGAATCGAGATCGTGCATGCCGAAGGCGTGGCAGATATGGGTGACAAGCCCTCGCATATTCTGCGGCGCAAAAAGGACACTTCTATCCAGGCCGCATGCAATCAGGTCAAGGAAGGCAGGGCCCAGGGTCTGCTTAGTGCAGGGCACACCGGAGTTACCCTGGCGTCTGCCATGTTTACTTTGGGCAGGATCAAGGGTATAGAGCGCCCTGCGCTGGCAGCCTTGCTGCCCAGGGAGAGCAAGCCCTTGATCCTGATCGATGTAGGGGCAAATGTGGATTCCAAGCCCAGGCACCTGGTGCAGTTTGCCATTATGGCTGAGGCCCTGGCCCAGAACGTGCTCCAAGTGCCCAAGCCCAAGGTCAGCCTTCTGAACATAGGCGAAGAAAAGGGCAAGGGCAATCTGCAGGTTAACGAGGCCTATCAGCTTCTGGCCAGGACCTCCCTTAATTTTTCCGGGAACGTGGAAGGCAGGGATCTCTTTAGTGGAGATATGGACATTGTGGTCTGTGACGGCTTTGTGGGCAATATAGCCCTCAAGCTAAGTGAGGGGCTGGGTCATGCCTTCTCCCAGATGCTCAGGCAGGAGCTGCACAACGGCTTTTTGACCAGGATGGGGGCATTATTGGCCAAGCCCGCCTTCAAGCGCTTCGTACACCGCCTGGATCACGAGGAATACGGGGGAGCCCCGCTTCTGGGCTTAAATGGCACTGTATTCGTCTGTCACGGTACAGCCAGCCCCAAGGCTATCAGCAAGGCTTTGCATATGGCTACTGAGTCCATCAAGAACAAGGCCAACGATGATATCCGCCTGGGTCTGGAGATGAATCCTGAGATAAGCAGATTCCAGAGGCTGAGAAGCATGCTGCATACCAGCTCCAAAAATCAGGCCCATGAAGAGGAGGACAAGGAATAGGGACCCAGGGCCCAGGGGCTATACAGGAAAAAGGACTGTACAGAGAGCAATTTTTAGCAAAGGCTTTGCGCGCCGGCAGATGGCTGGGAACGACATAGCAAGCGCGGCATCGAGAGCAATATGGCTGAGAGTATCAATATCCTGGGCCTGGGGCACCATATCCCGGAGCCTGTGCTGACCAACCAGGATCTGGAGCAGATGGTCAATACTGACGATGAATGGATTGTCAGCCGCACCGGCATCAAACAAAGACATCTGGCACCCAGGGGGCAAGGCTGCTCTGATCTGGCTTGGGAGGCCTCCAAGCAGGCCCTGGAGCAGGCAGGGCTCTCAGCAGGAGAGCTTAGCCATATCCTGGTGGCCACATTTACCCCGGATTTCTGTACCCCGACCACAGCCTGCGTGCTCCAGGACAAGATAGGCGCGGACAACTGCATGATGGCCATGGATATTGGTGCAGGCTGCTCTGGATTTGTCTATGGCCTGGACACAGCCAGGGGCATCTGTAACTTGCAGCCAGGAGCAAAGGTCCTGGTGGTGGGCAGCGAGGTCTGTACTTCCAGGGTAAACTTCCAGGATCGCAATACCTGTGTACTCTTTGGGGACGGAGCAGGTGCTGCAGTGGTCAGCTCTGCAAATAAAGGGGTGCACATCCAGGACACCCTGCTCAAAGCTGATGGGTCCCTGGGGCATCTGTTGCCTGTAGGACGCAAGGGCGGATCAGTGGAGCCCTTTACCTTGGGGGATACTGTGGATGAGGAATATTTCATCCACATGAAGGGCAGAGAGCTCTTCAGGCACGCAGTGCGGGGCATGGCAGAGATCAGCCAAAATCTCCTGGAACGTAATGGATTGGGCATCCAGGATATTGATCTGTTTATTCCCCATCAGGCCAATTTGCGGATCATCGAGGCCCTGGCCAAAAAAATGGACTATCCCCTGGAGCAGGTTTTTGTGAATGTGGACCGCCTGGGCAATACATCTGCGGCCTCGGTGGTCATCGCCCTGAGCGAGGCTCAGGCCCAGGGCAGGATCAGGCCCGGGGATACAGTGCTGCTTGCAGTTTTCGGAGCTGGCCTGACTTGGGGAGCCGGGTTGTTGCGCTATTAGCTGCCTGGCAGGCGGGACTTGGATTAGCCCTAATATTTTGCTAGACAAAGGACAGGCCATATGAGCGAGCTACCTAGAACAGCCCTGGTCACTGGAGGCTCCAGGGGTATTGGCAAAGCCATTGCCCAGAGGCTGGCTGAGCGCGGCTGGCAGGTTTACTTCACCTATGTCAGCCAAAAGGAGCAAGCCCATCAAGTGGTGGAAGGGATCCAGGCCCAGGGGGGCCGGGCCCAGGCCTTTGCACTGGATATCCAGGACCAGCAGGCAGTGGCTGATTTCTTCCGGGAATACATCCAGAAAAAGGTTTTTTTGGATGTATTGGTGAATAATGCAGGCAAAACCAGGGACGGGCTGCTTTTGCGCATGAAGCCTGAGGATTGGGAGGACATCCTGCGCATAAACCTCTCTGGTGCCTTTTTCTGCCTGCAGCAGGCTGCCAAGGTCATGCTCAAGCAAAAAAAAGGCAGGATTATCAACATCTCTTCTGTGGTGGCCCAAAGCGGTAATCCAGGCCAAAGCAACTACTGCGCTGCCAAGGCCGGCCTTCTGGGCTTGACCAAGGCAGCTTCCTTGGAGCTGGCTTCCAGGAATATCACAGTGAACGCTGTGGCCCCTGGATTTATCAGTACAGAGATGACAGATGGGCTGGGACAGGAGATGCAGCAGCAGTATCTGCAAAGGGTTCCTTTGGGCAGATTGGGTCAGCCTGAAGACGTGGCCAATACTGTAGCCTGGCTGGCCTCTGAGGAGGCTGGATATGTAACTGGACAGGTCATAGGTGTTAACGGAGGCCTTTACCAGTAAGGCCAGGCTTTGGCGCAAGATAGACAGTCAAAATACATAAGGAGGCGATATGGCACTTTTGGAAAAAATACAGGAGATTGTTGCGGAACAGTTGGACGTGCCCCAGGAGCAGGTCACCCCTGAGGCCTCGTTTGTGGACGATCTGGGCGCAGATTCCCTGGACTTGACCGAGCTGATAATGGCCATGGAGGACGAGTTCGGGATCGAGATAGATGACGAGGAGGCTCAAAAGCTGCGCACTGTGCAGGATGTAATCAAATATGTAGAGTCTGTTCAGACCTAAAGCCAAGGGGTCTAAAAATCCTGCTAGGCTTCGGGTCAGGGCACAACTTGGGTTGCTCCTCTTGGTTTACGGGCTCACGACCCGGGCTGCTTGTTCCCTCCTCTCCTGGCAAAATGCTTATGCCCGGGCAAAAACCCATGTATTGAGGCCGCAATGATTGGCAAAAGAGTAGTTGTTACTGGATTGGCCAGCATCTCCCCTTTGGGAAATGATCTAGAGACTGCCTGGCCCAGGCTGCTGGCTGGAGAGTCAGGTATAGGGCCCATTACCAGGTTTGACTCCCAGGACTTCGCCACCCGTATTGCTGGCGAAGTCCGGGATTTTGCAGAAGAAGACTACCTGAGCCGCAAGCAGATCCAGCGCATGGACCGCTTCAACCGCTTTGCTGTGGCCAGCGCAAAGATGCTTTGCCAGAATGCAAGCTTGCAGATAGATGAGCACAATGCCTCCCAGGTGGGCATCTTGCTGGGCTGCGGCCTGGGTGGATTGGAGACCATAGAGGAGTTCCACACCCGCCTGCTCAAAAAGGGTCCGGGCAAGATCTCCCCCTTCTACATCCCCAAGCTGATCTCCAATATAGCAGCGGGACAGATCGCCATCTTCACCCAGGCCAAGGGACCCAACCTGGTGACAACTTCTGCCTGTGCCTCTGGGGTGCACAGCATAGGCTACGCCTACTCAGACATCAAGCTAGGCAGGGTGCAGGCCATGATGTGTGGCGGGGTAGAGTCCACCATTACCCCCATGGCGGTTTCAGGATTCAACGCCATGAAGGCCTTGTCCACAAACAACGCAGAGCCGGAAAAGGCCTCCAGGCCGTTTGATAAGGATCGGGATGGATTTGTGATCTCTGAAGGCAGCGGATTTTTGCTCCTGGAGTCCCTGGAACACGCCCTAGAGCGGGGAGCCCCGATCCTGGCGGAAGTTTGCGGTTTCGGCGCCTCTGCAGACGCCTACCACATCACTGCCCCGGATGAGAGCGGTGCAGGCATGTCCCTGGCCATGCAGGCAGCCTTGAAGGAGGCTGAGATCAGCCCTGGGGAGGTGGATCATATCAATGCCCACGGCACTGCCACCTATTTCAATGATATCTGCGAAACCAGGGCTATCAAGAATGTATTCGGCAAGCACGCTTACCAGATCCCGCTCACTGCGAACAAGTCCATGATAGGCCACATGCTGGGCGCAGCAGGGGGGATCGAGAGCGTATTCAGCGTGATGAGCATCACTGAAGGCCAGATCCCGGGGACTATCAATCTGGACAATCCTGACTCAGAGTGCGATCTGGACTATATGCAGGAAGGCAGCAGGCAAAAGCAGGTCAACTACGTGCTCTGCAACTCTTTTGGCTTTGGAGGGACCAATGCCTGCATCCTGTTTAAGCGCTACCAGGATTGAGCCTGGCCTGGGAGGCTAATACAGGTGACTAGCAGACTGCCCTGGAGCGAATATTTCATGGGCATAGCCCGCATGGTGGCGGAGCGCTCCACTTGTCTGCGCAGGAAGGTGGGCGCGGTGGCGGTCAAGGACAAGCGGATCCTGGCTACTGGGTACAACGGAGCACCATCAGGCCTGGAGCACTGTCTGGAGCAGGGCTGCCTGCGGGAGAAGATGAACGTGCCCTCAGGACAAAGGCATGAGCTCTGCAGGGGGTTGCACGCAGAGCAAAATGTGGTCATCCAGGCTGCAGTGCATGGCGTGCCCTTGGTGGGGGCTGATCTATACTGCACCAACCAGCCCTGCTTGATCTGCGCAAAGATGCTTATCAACTGCAGGTTCAAAGCGATCTATTTTGCCAGCGGCTATCCAGACTCCCTGGCCGAGGCCCTGCTGCAGGAGGCAGGGCTTTTCTACCAGCGCCTGGAGCCCTAGCAGCTGTAGGCTGCAGACTAAGGAGAATCAATGAGCTTCTGGCTGGACGGCTGGAGCCTGCAGGAAAAAGAGACTCAGATGCTGCAGGCTGTGGAGCTGGCTAAGCAGGCCTGGGGACAAACTGCGCCCAACCCTTGCGTGGGCGCTTTGCTGCTGCAGGAGGGCCGGGTTTTGGCCCAGGGCTGGCATAAGGGTCCAGGAATGCCCCATGCTGAGGTGGAGGCCCTGCAGCAGGCAGCCCTGCAGCCGGAGTTCAGACCAGAAAAATGCGCCTTGTTCGTGACCCTGGAGCCCTGCAACCATTATGGCCGCACTCCGCCTTGTACCCAGGCAATATTGCAGTACGGGATTAAGCAGGTAATAGTGGGCTGCAGGGACCCTAATCCAGGTGTGCAGGGCCAAGGGGCACAGCACCTGCAGGCCAGGGGTGTAAGGGTGCAGACCGGAATCGCTGTGCAGGCCTGTCAAGACCTGATAGCTGATTTTGTGCTCTGGCAGCAGGAAAAAAGGCCATTTGTTTTGCTCAAGCTGGCCAGCACCCTGGATGGCAGGATTGGCCTCAAGGGGGGCAGGCCGGTTAGGATCAGCGGGGAGAAGGCCAGAGAAGAAGTGCATATTCTGCGCAGCAGGGTGCAAGCGGTTCTGGTGGGCAAAAACACATTTTACCAGGACAACCCCAGCCTGGACTGCAGGCTAGGGGACCAGGGACAGCAGGCACAGCCCCTGGCAGTGGTGATAAGCAGAAGCCTGCCGGAAATTGGGGCAGGCTATCGTCTCCTGGAGAATAGGCCCCAACAGACAATCTTTCTTACAGATGAGCAAGCAGTAGCCTCCGCCAGGGCCGAGGAGCTGCGAGGCCTGGGGGTGCGCATCTGGGGGCTGGACAGGCAAGGATCAGCTCTGGATGTTAGGCCAGGACTGCAGAGGCTCTTTACTGAGCTGGGTTGTTATTACCTGCTCTGCGAAGGTGGGGGCAGGCTGGGGCTGGAGCTTATGCAAAAGGCTCTGGCTGATGAACTGCATCTGATCCTGGCCCCTAAGGTTCTGGGGGATGAAGAGGCTGTCCCGGTTCTCTCCGGCAGGCGCATCCAGGACATGCAGCAGTGCCTGAGGTGGAGGTTTGTCAGGCAAAAGGCTTTGGACCAGGATCTTGGGCTTTGCCTGAGACCTGCAGGGGACAGGCATGCAGACTAAAGGGGCAAGATGTTCACCGGCTTGATCCAAAGCAGGGGCAGGATAGAATCTGTGCAGCGCCTGGGCAGGGAAAGGAGGCTGAACATCACTCCCAGGCCTGCTTTCCAGGATATAGACTTAGGCGAAAGCATCTCTGTAAACGGGGTCTGCCTGAGTGTGGAGTCCCAGGGGCAGGGATGCTTCCAGGTCTATGCTTCTGCCGAGACCCTGGAGCGCAGCAATCTAGGCCTTTTGCAGCCAGGCTCCAGGGTCAACCTGGAGCGGGCTTTGGCTTTGGGCAGCCGAGTGGGCGGGCATCTGGTCAACGCCCATGTGGACTGCCTGGCAGAGCTGCAGAAGGTGCAGCCTGCTGGCCAGTCCACCATTTACGGCTTTGGCTTTCCAGCAAAGTGGTCCAGGTACGTGGTGCAGAAGGGTTCTGTAGCCCTGGATGGGATCAGCCTGACAGTAAATCATTGCGCTGCAGCCTATCTGGAAGTAAATATTGTTCCTGCTACCCAGGCAGAGACCACTGTTTCGGATTGGAAGCCCGGCTGGAGAGCAAATCTGGAAGTGGACATTATTGCCAAGTATGTGGAGAATATGCTTGCTCCCTGGAGCAGGGGTCAGGATGAAAAAGGCCAGGAAGCAGGGCAGGAAGGGCTCAGCCTGGATTTTCTGCGCAAGCACGGATTTTAGAAAAACTAACAAACTATATAAGGAATAAGGCCATGCCGGTTTGCAAGCCTGAGGAGGCAATCGAGGAGATCAAACAGGGCCGGATGCTGATCCTGGTGGATGACGAGGATCGGGAAAACGAAGGGGACCTGACTATTGCGGCGGAGAAGATCACCCCAGAGGCCATTAATTTTATGGCCAAGTATGGACGGGGTCTGATTTGCCTGGCCCTGGCCCCGGAATGGGTAGACAGGCTGCAGCTGGAGCTGCAGCCCAGACGCAATGAGTCCAGGTTCGGCACTGCCTTTACTGTGTCCATCGAGGCGGCCCAGGGGGTGACCACTGGCATATCAGCCTTTGACAGGGCTACCACCATACAGACTGCTGTTCAGGACCATGCCCAGCCAGAGGACATCTGCACTCCAGGGCATATGTTTCCCCTTCGGGCCCGCAAGGGCGGTGTCCTGGTCCGGGCTGGGCAAACCGAGGGCAGCGTGGATTTGAGCAAGCTGGCCGGGCTCAAGCCTGCAGCAGTAATCTGCGAGATTATGCGCGATGACGGGCAGATGGCCAGGATGCCTGATCTGGAGGAGTTTGCCCAGGAACATGGCTTGAAGATCGCCACTATAGAGGACCTGATCCGTTATCGCTCCAAGTTCGATTCCCTGGTGCACCAGGTGAGTGAGGCCTATCTGCCTACCTGCCACGGGGATTTTCGGGCTATTGCCTACCAGAGCGATATTGACAGCTTTACCCATATGGCCCTGGTCAAAGGAGAGATCAGCGAGGATGAGCCGGTTCTGGTCCGGGTGCACAGCGAATGCCTGACCGGCGATGTGTTTGGCAGTCTTCGCTGCGACTGCGGCTCTCAGCTGCAGGACGCCATGCGCATGGTTCAGGAAGAGGGCAAAGGCGTGGTTTTGTACATGCGCCAGGAAGGCCGGGGCATCGGGCTGGGCAACAAGATCAGGGCCTACCATCTGCAGGATCTGGGCCAGGATACAGTGGAGGCCAACCTGGCCCTGGGCTTTAAGCCAGATCTGCGAGATTATGGTATAGGGGCCCAGATCCTGGTGGATCTGGGGGTTTCCAAGATGAGGCTTATGACCAACAACCCCAAGAAGATCGTGGGCCTGGAGGGTTACGGCCTGGAGGTGGTGGAGAGGCTGCCTTTGCAAGGTCCTATGTGCGAGAGCAATGCCAAGTACTTGCGGGCCAAGAAGGAAAAGATGGGGCATCTGCTGGATTATTTTGAACCCCAGGAACTGGATAAGAGCGGGACGGGTAAATAAATGCACATCAAGACAATTGAAGGCCATCTGCAGGCGGAAGGGCTCAAGTTCTGCCTGGTGGCCAGCAGGTTCAACGATTTTGTAGTGGAAAAGCTGATCTCAGGGGCCACTGATTACTTGGTGCGCCATGGGGCTAGACAGGAGGATTTGCAGCTGGTGCGTATTCCTGGGGCCTTTGAGATGCCGGTGGTGGTAAAAAGGATTTGCCAGGGCCAGTCCTTCCAGGGAGTGATTTGTCTGGGGGCTGTAATCAGAGGGGCTACACCGCATTTTGAGTACGTGGCTGCAGAGGTTTCCAAGGGCTTGGCCCAAGTGGGCCTGGAAACAGGAGTGCCCTTGGGCTACGGGATTTTGACCACTGACACCCTGGAACAGGCTATAGAGCGGGCTGGAAGCAAGGCGGGGAATAAGGGTGCAGAGGCTGCGCAGGCAGTCCTGGAAACCGTACGCATCCTGCAGCAGGTATAAGTAAATCAGAAATGGGCGCTAAAAACCAAAGCTCCAGAAGACAGGGACGGGAACAGGCCCTACAGGTCCTGTACAGCAGCAACTTCCAATCCAAGCCTGACCTGGAGCAGGCCCGGCAGACTTTCAACACCCTTTGGGCAGACCAGGAAGCTGACCAGGCCGGGCAGGAATTCGCCTGGGAGCTGATACAAGGGGTCCTGGAGCAGCAAAAGAGCCTGGACAGGATCATAGCCGAGTTCTCCAAGAACTGGCGCTTAGAGCGCATAGCCAAGATAGAGCTTACAGTGATGCGCCTTGCCTTGTTTGAAATGCTCTATCGTCAGGATGTGCCTTTGAAAGTGGCCATCAATGAGGGCATAGAGCTGAGCAAGAAGTACGGGGACGGCAAATCTGGCAGATTCGTGAACGGCATCTTGGATGCCATTGCCAAGCAGATCCGGCAGGGTACGCTGCAGGAGCTAAAGGACGCCAGCTAAAACCAGGATCATATGGCCTTGGATATCCAGGCCTGCCTGTAGCATCCCCTCTTTGCAAAGAATCTTTCCAAAAGGCACGCAAGGATCAAGACCCATGCAGGAATACAAGCCCAAGGAAGTGGAACAAAAATGGCAACAGATCTGGGCGGACGATAGACTCTTCTCTGTGCAGGAAGACCCGAATCAGCCCAAATACTATGTTTTGGAGATGTTCCCTTATCCATCCGGGAGCATACATATGGGCCATGTCCGGGTCTATACTATCGGGGACGTGATTGCCAGGTACAAATGGATGCGGGGATTTAACGTCCTGCATCCCATGGGCTGGGACGCCTTTGGTCTGCCTGCGGAAAACGCAGCCATCCAGCACGGCACCCATCCCGCCCAATGGACCTACCAGAATATTGAGGAGATGCGCTCCCAGCTGCAAAGCTTGGGCTATTCCCTGGACTGGGAGCGGGAGCTGGCTACATGCGATCCAGAATACTACCAGTGGGAGCAGCTTTTTTTCCTGCTATTCTGGGAAAAGGGGCTGGTGTACAGGAAAAAGGCAGCTGTGAACTGGTGCCCTGATTGCAAGACAGTGCTGGCCAACGAGCAGGTGGAGGATGGGGCCTGCTGGCGCTGCAGCTCCATGGTGGAGGACAAGGAGCTGACCCAGTGGTTCCTGCGCATTACAGCCTATGCAGAGGAGCTGCTGCAGGACCTGCAGACCCTGGAGCAGGGCTGGCCAGAGCGGGTGGTGGCCATGCAGAAGAACTGGATCGGCAAGAGCACAGGCGCGGAAATAGATTTCCCCATTCAGGGAGTTGGGCATAGCCTGCGGGTCTTCACCACTAGACCGGATACCATCTATGGGGCCACCTTCATGAGCCTGGCCCCGGAGCATCCCCTGCTGCCAGAGATAAAGGCCCAAAGCGACAGGCCCCAGGAGATAGACAGCTTTGTGCAGGAGATTCTGGCAGAGGACAAAAAGGCCTCCAGGGAAGAGGAGGAGCGGGAGAAAAAAGGGATATTCACCGGCCTATACTGCGAAAATCCCTTGAGTGGGGAGAAGATGCCCATTTATGTGGCTAACTTTGTGCTCATGCAATACGGCACTGGGGCAATCATGGCAGTGCCAGCCCATGACCAGAGGGATCTGGAGTTTGCCCGTAAGTACCAGCTGCCGGTGCGGGTGGTGGTGCAGCCCCAGGAAGGCGAGCAGCTGACCGAGGATCTGCAGCAAGCTTATGCTGGTTCTGGCAGGCTGGTCAATTCCCAGAAGTTCAACGGATTGGACAGTGAGAATGCCAAGCAGAGCATTGTGGAGCGACTGCAGGAGATGGGTCTGGGGCAAAGGAGTGTCAACTATAGGCTAAGGGATTGGAATATTTCTAGACAGCGCTACTGGGGCACTCCCATACCTGCGGTCTATTGCGAAAAGTGCGGGACTCAGCCCGTGCCTGCCAGCGAGCTGCCGGTAAGGCTGCCGTTGCAGATCCAGATGCCTGAGGATGGCCGGTCCCCTTTGCCTGAGAGCAATGAGTTTCTGCAGGCCACCTGTCCCAGCTGTCAGGGGCCTGCCCAGAGGGAGACAGACACTATGGACACCTTTGTGGAGTCCAGCTGGTATTTTGCCCGCTACACCTCAGCCCAGCTGCAGAGCGCTCCATTTGACAGGCAGGCCCTGGAGTACTGGATGCCTGTGGACCAATACATTGGCGGCATTGAGCACGCGATCTTGCATCTGCTCTACGCCCGCTTCTTTACCAAGGCCCTGCGGGATTTGGGCTATATGGACACTAGTGAGCCCTTCAGCCAGCTTCTGACCCAGGGCATGGTGCTCAAGGACGGGGCCAAGATGAGCAAGTCCAAGGGCAATATTGTGGATCCCAATGAGATGCTGGCCAGGTTTGGCGCAGACACCACCAGGCTTTTCACCTTGTTCGCCTCACCTCCGGAAAAGGATCTGGACTGGCAGGATCAAGGAGTGGAAGGGGCGTACAGGTTCCTGTCCCGCCTCTGGAGATTGGGCCAGGAGCTGCTGCCGATACTCACTCCTTGCGGCCCCTGTCTGGTCCTGGACAGTTCAGGGTTAAGCCCCAGGGCCAGGGAAATGCGCAGGAAGGAGCATTCCTCCCAGCTAAGGATCAGCAGGGATATCCAGGACAGGTTCCAGTTCAATACTGCTATTGCCGCGGTGATGGAGCTGGTGAACGAGATTTCTGCAGCCAGGGATGAGCTCCTGGATACTGAGCAGGACAGGCTGGCCTTGTCCTCTGCTTGGTCCACAGTGCTTATCAGCCTCTATCCAATGACCCCCCATATCTGCGAAGAGCTCTGGCAGCAGATAGGCTACAGCTACAGCCTGGCCCGCAGCTCTTGGCCAGAACATGATCCCCAGGCCCTGATCCAGGATGAGGTGCAAATGGTCATCCAGGTCAACGGCAAGCTCAGGGGCAAACTTTCTGTGCCTGCAGGCGCGGATCAGGACGAGATTAAGGCCCTGGCCCTGCAAAATGGCAATGTGCAAAGGCATCTCCAGGGCAAGGAGATAAAGAAGGTGGTGGTTATTCCGGAGAAGCTAGTCAATGTGGTGGCCTAAGTGGTTCCAGGCTGTTTTGCTTTGGGGCCTCCTTCTTTTTTTGCCGGGCTGTGGTTATCAATTCCCTGCCAGAAGTGCTGCAGACCTACCCCAAGGCATAAGCAGGCTGCATCTAGAAAGCATCCAGGACACCAGCGGAGAGCCAGGGTTGCAGTCCAGGCTGAGGGCCTTGTTTACAGAGGAGATAGAGCTTCGCACTGGGGCTGAATGGACCGACCGGGAACAGAGTCAGGGCCTGGTTGTGCTGGATATCCAGGAATACCGGGTAGCTACCTCTTTGGAAAACGCAGCTGAGAGGACAGTCAAGTCCGAGGCCAGGATCAGGATTTCTGCCAGGATCCTGGACAGACAAAGCGGGGAGCAGCTTTGGGAGTCAGGAACTGTGACAGGCAGGGAGAGCTTCACCGGCCAAGGCGGAGAAGGGCCTGTTAAAAACCAGGCAGAAAGGGAGGCCCTGGAACGGGCGGTGGAAGGGCTGGTGCAGCAGCTGGGGCACAGGTTCTAAGCTGAAAGCAGGATGCAGCCTTTTCCCCAGGTCTTATTCGAAAAATCTCATCTAGGCAGAAAAACCAGCCATGCCTTCAGCCTTGCAGTCTGCAAAAAACTCCCAGAAAAAAAAGCAGCAAAAGCGGCCGGGCTTTTTGTTTTTGGTCTGTCCGGATGCTGGCCTGTTGCGGCAGGAGATCCACAGGCGGCTGCAGGAAGACACCCAGGATTGGCAGAAGCATGTTTTTTGGGCGGACGAGGAGCTGCCTGAGAAGTTCTGGACCACATTGACCCTGGATGGTCTTTTGCCTGCAGGCAATGCTGTGATCCTGCGCAAAGCCGAGAATATGCAGGCTTCCTTCTGGAAGGACCTGCACCCGGTGCTGGCCAAGTTCAGATCCAAAATCTGGCCCTTTTTCTGCCTGGAAAAGGAATGGTCCAAAGGCAAGCCGTCTATACCTGCTGCCTTGAGCAAACAGAAATACTGGCAGGTGGCCAGGGAAAAGGGTTGGATCTGGCAGTCTCCTGGCTTGAGCCGGGCAGGATTGCGGGACTATCTGCACTCCTGGGCCAAATCCAGGGGCTTTCAGCTCCAGGAGCAGTTTGTGAGCCAGGCCCTGCAGATCCTGCCCCTGGATGCTGGCCAGTTGCAAAGCGAGCTGCAGAAGCTGGAGCTTTGGGCCTGGGACAAAAAGGAGCTTCAACCTGCTGACTTGGGGCAGGTCAGCCTGCAGGGCTCCACTGATATCTTCGGCTTTTTGCAGGGTCTGCAGTCCAAGGGGGCTGAGCTAAGGGTCTGGCAGGAAGTGCTGCGATATCAGCTCCAGGGCAACACAGATCAAATCATGCTTTTGTTAAGGCTGTTGCTGCGTGAGGCCAGAATCATGTGGCAGCTTTTGCAGGGAGAGCAGCCCTCTGGACCGCTGCCTGGTAGGATCAAGGCCCAGAAGCAAGGCCTGGCTGCCAAACTGGGGGAGGCTGGCTTGGCTAGGCTATGGGAGGTCCTGCTGCAGACAGAGACAGACATCAAAAGTGGCAACATCAGCCAGGATCAGGCCTGGGAGATACTAAGCAGCAAGCTGCTGCGCATTTTCCCTTGAATCCTGGCATGCATCATTCCTAAGGGCTGGATGTATGTCCAAAACACCCCACTATGTCGGGCACCGCAAGAGGCTGAAGCAAAAGTTCAGGGAAAACAGCCAGGTTCTGGAAGATTACGAGATCCTTGAGCTTTTGTTGGGTTATGGCCTGCCTCGCAAGGATACCAAGCCATTGGCCAAGGAGCTTTTGAGCAGGTTTGGCTCCCTGAAAGGGGTCTTCCATGCAGGTCCACAAGAATTGCGTAAGGTACCAGGCCTGGGTCAGGGGTTGGAGCTGTTCTGGCTTTTGCTGCAAGAGTTCTGGGCCAGGCTGGGCAGTGAGCAGCTGCCCAGGAAAGAAGCCCTGAGCAGCCCCCTGGCTGTGCTGGAGGCAGTGCGCAGGCGCATCGGGTTCTCTGGCAAGGAGAGCTTTTGGCTGGCCTTGGTGGACAACAAGAACCGGCTCCTGGATCTGGCCTGCGTCAGCCAGGGCACTGTGGATCAGGCCTGCGTCTATCCCAGGGAGATATTCAGGCCAGCCCTGGAAATAGATGCCAGCGGGATTATCTTGGTCCACAATCACCCCGGGGGAGATCCCAGGCCTTCAGTGCAGGACCAGGAGCTTACCCGGCGTCTGCAGGGGACCGGGCAGGAGTTGGGTCTGCGGATCCTGGATCATTTGATTGTGGCTGAGGACAGCTACTATAGTTTTAAGGAGCAGGGGCTGCTTTAGTCCAGAGCTGGGAAAAACAGAGTCCAACAGGCTTGGGCAGGGTTGCAAGGCCTGAATCATGTATTATTATATTCAGGTGTTGTTATACTCCAGGCAGAGAAACTGGAGAAAATCTAGCCGAGCAAGGAGAGCGATAGATGACTGACAGGAAATATATGGCAGAGAACAACGAAAAGCTGGAATCAGGCATAACCCAGGAGATAACCCAGGCTGAACTGGTGCAGGACAGCCAGGAGCAAGGAGAGGGCTCCAAAATGGATTTCCCTGATCAGATGCCCCTTTTGGCTGTCCGGGATATCGTGATTTTCAACTACATGATCCTGCCTTTGTTTGTGGGCCGCAACAAGTCCATCCAGGCCATTGAGGCCGCACTGAACGAGAAGCGCTATATCCTGATCAACACCCAGAAGGATGAGAAAGTTGAAGATCCTGGGGTACAGGATGTCTATGAAGTGGGCACAGTGGCCATGATTATGCGCATGCTCAAAATGCCTGACGGCAGGCTGAAGGTCCTGGTCCAGGGTTTGTCCAGGGCCAGGATCAACTCCGTGGTCCAGGAGGATCCTTATCCAGTGGTCCAGGTGGAGAAGATCGAGGAACAGGATGTGCAGGAGATCACCGCGGACATTGAGGCCCAGATGCGCATGGCCCGGGAGCAGAGCGAAAAGATCATCTCCCTGCGGGGCATGGACCCTTCAGAGATCATGAGTGTGCTAAACAGTGTGGAGGAGCCGGGCCGATTGGCGGATCTGATAGCCTCCAACCTGCGCATGCAGCCTGCCACAGCCCAGTCCATACTGGAATGCCAGGATCCTATCGAGCGCCTGAAGCTGGTCAACAAGCAGCTCATGAAAGAGGTGGAAGTGGCCTCTCTGCAGAGCAAGATCCAGAATATGGCCAAGGAGGGTATGGACAAGGCCCAGAAGGAGTTCTTCCTCCGGGAGCAGCTAAAGGCCATCAAGTCCGAGCTGGGCGAGGATGAATCCGGAGAGGAGGAGTTTGAGGAGCTGCGACAGAGCATTGAAAAGGTGGGCATGCCCAAGCAGGTCAAGAAGGAAGCCCATAAGCAGATGAACCGCTTGGAGAACATGCATCCGGATTCCTCAGAGGCTACGGTGATCAGGACCTATCTGGAATGGCTGGTGGAGCTGCCCTGGAAGAAGACCTCCAGGGACCAGCTGGACATCAAGAAGGCGGAAAAGATCCTGAATGAAGACCATTACGATCTGGAGAAAGTCAAGGAGCGCATCCTGGAGCACCTTAGCGTACGCAAGCTAAATCCAAAGATGAAAGGGCCCATACTCTGCTTTGTGGGTCCTCCAGGGGTGGGTAAGACCTCCTTGGGCCGTTCTATTTCCAGGAGCCTGAACCGCAAGTTTACCCGGATGTCCCTGGGTGGAATGCGGGATGAGGCAGAGATCAGGGGCCACAGAAGGACCTATATAGGCTCCATGCCTGGCAGGATCATCCAGGGCATCAAGGAGGCTGGTACCAAGAACCCGGTGTTCATGCTGGATGAGATAGACAAGGTGGGCGCGGACTTCAGGGGGGATCCTTCTTCCGCTTTGCTGGAAGTGCTGGATCCAGAACAGAACCATACCTTTACAGATCATTACTTGAATGTGCCCTTTGACCTGTCCAAAGTGATGTTTATTTGCACAGCCAATATTCTGGATACCATTCCTCCGGCCCTTCTGGATCGTATGGAGGTGATCAGGATCCCTGGTTATACAGAACAGGAGAAGGTCAAGATAGCCAAGCAGTTCCTGATCCCCAGGCAGATCCAGGAAAACGGACTAGACAGGACCAAGGTCAGCTTCAGCGATCAGGCCATCGCCACAGTTATCCGCAATTACACCCGGGAGTCCGGGCTGCGCAATCTGGAGCGGGAGATAGGGTCCATCTGCCGCAAGGTGGCCCGCAAGGTGGCAGAGGGCCAGGATAAAGCCTTTCGGGTGACCCCGGGCAATGTGCATCGCTATTTGGGCGTGCCCAGGTTCCTGGAAGAGGCCAGGGAGAAGGAGCTACCCCCGGGTGTGGCTTTGGGCCTGGCCTGGACCTCAGCAGGCGGGGAGCTTTTGCATGTGGAGGCCAGCGTCATGCCGGGCAAAGGCAAGCTTACCACCACCGGGCAATTGGGCGAGGTGATGAAGGAAAGCGCCCAGGCAGCGCTTAGCTACGCGCGCAGCAGGGCGGATCAATTGGGTCTGGAGCCTGACTTTGCGGAGAAAAAGGATATCCATGTCCATGTGCCCTCAGGGGCCACACCCAAGGAGGGCCCTTCAGCTGGGGTGACCCTGGTTATGGCTCTGCTCTCTGCTTTGACCAATCAGCCCCTGCATAACGACGTGGCCATGACCGGAGAGATCACCCTCAGGGGCAGGGTGCTGCCTGTGGGTGGGATCAAGGAGAAGATCCTGGCTGCCCAGGCAGCAGGCATCAAGAAGGTCATCCTGCCTGCGGAGAATTACAAGGACTTCAAGGAGATCCCTTCTGATCTGAGAAAGAAGCTCCAACTGGAGACAGTGGAGCACATAGACCAGATCTGGCCTTTGGTCAGCCTGCAGCAGGCGGGCCAAAAGCAGGAGAATCAGGACTGCAACTAAAAGACAGGCCCGGGACTGATTGCTCCCGGGCCTGAATTTTAGGCGGAGAGATTATGCCTTATGTGCTGGTCCAGGAGCTGGACAGCAGTCAGGTGGAGGCCAGCTTGGACTCCAGGGGCTGCTTGCGTTTTTTCTCCGGCTTCAATATCCAGGATATGCATGTGGGCACCCTGCGGCCGGGAACAGTGCGCGGCGAGCACAGCCATGAGCAGGAGGAGGTGCTCTGCATCCTGGGCGGGGCAGGGATCTGCCAGCTGCAGGCCCAGGCAGAGGACGGCACCCAGTTGAATATTTCCGTCCAAGAAGAGATCAAGGTCTTCAAGGTCTCTGCAGGAGTCTGGCATGCCCTGCGCAACACCGGGCAGCAGACCTTCTACATAGTCAGCTTCATGTGCTAGTAGCCCTTTGCACCCAGAATCCAAAACCCTGCACAATTTCATGCTAGCAGCCCATTACAGCTCCAATAAAGGCCTGCAGCTGCTGGATGCCGACCAGCCCAGCCCCGGGCCTGGGGAGGTCCTGGTGCAGGTCCTACTGGCAGGGATTTGTGCTACAGACCTGGAGATCCTCTCAGGCTATCAAGATTTCCAGGGCATTCTGGGGCACGAGTTCGTGGGCCGGGTGGTGCAGGCCCAGGATCATCCCGACTTGGTGGGGCAAAGGGTGGTGGGTGAGATAAACTGCGGCTGCGGACAGTGCTCCTTTTGCCTGCAAGGCGACCCCAGGCATTGTGCTCAGCGAAGCGCCCTGGGCATCCGGGGCAGGGACGGGGCCTTTGCCCAGTACCTGAGCCTGCCTGTAGAGAATCTGCACCTGGTGCCCCAGGGGCTAAAGGACCAGGAGGCGGTCTGGCTCGAACCCCTGGCCGCAGCCCTGGAGGTCAGCCAGCAGGTGCATATCACCTCCAGGATGCGGGTGGCAGTGCTGGGAGACGGCAAGCTGGGTCTTTTGGCTGCCTTGGGCCTGCGCCATTATGCTCCCGGTCTGGTACTATTGGGCAGGCACGCCTCCAAGCTGGAGCTGGCAGGCCAGCAGGGGGTGCGCACCAAGCTGGTGCCAGCTGATCAGCCCAGCGAGGCAGCTGACTTTGACCTGGTGCTGGAATGCACAGGCAGGCCCCAGGGCCTGAAATTCGCCTTGGACCTGGTCAGAGCTGAGGGCATTGTGGCCATAAAGACCACCTGCAGGCAGCAGACCTGCCTGGATATTTCCAAGGTGGTGGTCAATGAGCTGCAGCTTATGGGCTCGCGCTGCGGGGATCTGCGGCTGGCGCTGGATTTTCTGGCCCAGGGCAAGCTGGATGTCCTGCCCCTGGTGCAGGCTGTATTGCCCTTGTCCCAAGCGCAGCAGGCCCTGGAGCTGGCCGGGGAGCCAGGCTCCATGAAGGTGCTTTTGCAGTGCAGCTAGGGCCTTGGATGCAGCAAAGTCTTTTTTAGCAGTGCCTTTTGGATAGAAGCTATGCAAGAAGCTGTAATAGCTGGCCTGGGCCTTAACCGCTATTCTCTGAGCGGCAATTTTGAACAGCTCTTTCATATCTCTTGATCTATCCTGTCAGGATTGTCTTGAATCCACTTGATCAGAATCTCCAATATCTATTCAATGTCAGTAAGATTGCTGGTGCAGATATTGTAGAGCTCCTCTTGGGTGATCTCATGGTAGAAATGGACCATTCGGTTTCGATACCCGGCGATCTTGCGCAAATTTTCGACGCGATCATCGGGAATGATACCCATTTCTGCCAGTTTGTGCCCAATGTCCTTATATTCTGTAACCGCGCAGCCAAAACCTTTAGTCAGGAGATGCCGGCCGAGATCAAGAAGAGCCTCAATGCCTCTGCGCAAAAAAGATTCCGCAGCCGCTGGGTTTCTCTGATCCGATGCAAACTGGTCGTAGCTGTTTATTGGCAGATCCTGGATTGACCGCAGCATACTCCGCACCCAGGCTGCCCGCTCAGAAACCACGCTGGCCCGAACCTGGGACGGGGTCATCGTCCACCCTCCTCCAGGATCATCCTGATCCTTTCCTTTTTAAACGGTAGCAGATCTCCTGCACGCCTTAGGACAAAAAGTTCATACCTGGCCTGTTCATCCGCATCTATGGTATACAAAAGCTCGCCCCGAATGATATCCAAAGTCAAAAACGGCTCAGCCTCCGGCAGCAAGACCAAATCCACCCTGCTCACAGAAAATAAATCCTCCAGCTCCATGCTGAATTTGACCTTTCGTTCTGCATCCCACTTTGCGGAGCTTAAGGGAAGAACCCCGATGTCCACATCTGAGTCGGGATGAGCAGTTTGTACGCTGTCTCCCCTGATCCAGGCCAACATTTCCCCGGCCCGGCTGCCAAAAGCATATATGTCATGAACACCATACGTATCACATAGTTTCTTTAACACGTCTGCGCGAGATTTGGCCTTGTTTGCGCTGCATACATGATCATCGACGCTCATTGTCATAGCTTATTGTCTAGCATTGCCTCACATAGTGATTGAATTTATGGTTAATACTATATACACAGCCATTAAAGCAAAAGCCAAGTCCAAAAACAAGTCAACAGGTTCCTCAAAAGACCATCCAAGGGCTTAAAGGAAAACATTTTGGACTACCGGTTAAGAGCAGTTAGGCAGATTCTGGATAGAGCTGTACTGCACCGGACCAAAAGATTATGGCTAACCAAAAACATACAACCCATATCAACAAATCTCAGATATTGATAACGAATAACAGGCTCGGCAGAGACGGTGCTGAATAGATACGCATCAGGAGCTTAATTCCGCCAGAAATCCTGCAGCGTTTCTGATTTGAATCCCGTCCACATGTTGGTCGCGTTTTAAATGCATTATAGCCTGAGTGCACCGGGCATCTTGAAAGAACCTGTTTCTGAAGTAATTCAAGGCCTTGGAAGGAGATTGGTCAGAGAGCTTAACTTCAATCATATGCATATCCCCGGAATCATCCAGCAGGGCAAAGTCGACTTCTTTACCATCTTTGGTTCGCAGGTAGTACAATTGTATGCCTTTTGCAGTAGTATCGTTAAGAAAATGAGCATGTTTGAGCAGAGATACGGCAAAAGTATTTTCCAGCTTAGCTCCCTGGTCTCCAAGCACCAGTCCGGTATCATAGAAATAAAGCTTGGGCTCCTTGAGGATCGAACGGGCGACATTTTTATGATAAGGGCGTACCAGAAAAATGATATACAGGCTTTCCAGAATGGAAATGTAGCTCTGCACAGTCTGCGGAGCAACTTGTAAATCCCGGGCAATAGAGCTGAAAGAAAGGGGTGAGCCTACCCTAGATCGAAGCATCTCCAGGAGGAACTTCATGGTTTTCAGCTCGCTGATTCTGCTGAACTCCAGAATATCTTCCCGGACAAGGTCAGTGTAATACTGCTTGCGCCACCTGGCTGCATAGTCAGCTGAGCCGGACAGGCAGGGTTCAGGAAATCCCCCCAGCTCGTTAATGACTTCCAGTGCGTCTTGCTGGGGCATCTGTCCGGCTATTTCTGAAACAGTCAGGGGCAGCAGGTGATAATGAAAATACCGACCTGCCAGGGATTCCCCACTCTGCCTGAAGGTTTCCATTCTGGCGCTGCCAGTAACTAAAATCGTCTGATTATCTTCCCGGCCATCAAAAACACCCTTGAGATATTTTTTCCAGCCTTTCATTTTATGCAGTTCATCAAAAACTAGCAGGTCATTGCCCAGTGGCCAGGCTTGTTTGTTTATAATGCCTGCATCTGCGGGCACATCAAAGTTCAGATACTGGGGCTTGTGAAAAAATGGAAGGAGCTGTTTGGCCAGATACGTCTTGCCTACTTGTCTGGGGCCAGTAATCAATACCATTTTTCTGCTCAGATCTTCTTTGACCCAAGGAAAGATGGAGCGTTTCATCTAGACAAGTTAAAAGCTTATTTTATTATGGTCAAGACAATTTTTAAATCGTGCTTGAAATAGTCAAAACTCAGAATTTCATTTAACATCAGGCTCTATGATCTGCAAATGTACTCTCAAAGAAACAAGGGGTCAGGCTCAAGTTAAGTTTTAAGCTCTAACCCCTTGAAACTTTTATGGTGCCGGGGGCGGGAGACATATATTAAGCTTAAGCTACTGTTTTTACTGAATTATATTTTTTAAAATTTTAAAAATATCCGCAAAAATACCCGCAAAAAATGCTCTTTAGTTATCCGCTTTGTTGCACAGCAGGTTATTTAGCTGAGAGTAATTTATAGCGAGTACACAGTTTGGAGTCAATCGCTTGACCAGGTCCAATCCCATCGCTTGATTTTCACCGGCTTCCTCATCACAGGAGAATGGTCCAACCGTAAACAAGCCACTGTTGCAACAACCACTCCTAATAATGTGAGGCAGTCCCTATTTATTCCTCTATCTTCTTGAATTTCTCCTGGGGCACTCCACATACGGGACATTTCTTGGGGGCCTTTTTCTCGTTCACATAGCCACAAACCTGGCAAACAAAATACGCCTCTATCTCCCCTCGCATAATATGATACATGGCTTGTTCGTACAATTTGGCGTGCTTCTTTTCCGCATCCCTGGCCTGGCTGAATGTGGTCGCAGCCGCTGTCTCACCTTCCTCTTCCGCCTGAGACAAGAAGTCGGGGTACTCGTTTTCGCTGATAGATTGCTCACGCTTTAAGGATTCCATCAAATTGGTCTCAGTATCCTTAACCTCAATATCCTCGAGCAGTTTCATATGCCTGGTGGCGTGCACCCGCTCCGCATCGGCAATGGCCTCGAAGAGAAGAGCGGCCTGATTTTCGTCCTCTTGGCGCGCTTTGTCTGCGTAAGCAAGTAGCCTGAAGTAGGCCTTTGCTTCGCCAACAAAAGCGGTGTAAGCATTCTCCTGGGTCTTACTTTCCATAACCTGCCTCCTTTACCCCAACTAAGCAGTCCTGAAAAAATCAATGCTCTCCATAGTAAACTGATTTAAATCTAATCCTTAAAATATGCAATGTCTTATAGTATGATATTGATTAAAAACA
Organism: Thermodesulfobacteriota bacterium; assembly: GCA_051744965.1. Lineage (GTDB taxonomy): Bacteria > Desulfobacterota > Desulfovibrionia > Desulfovibrionales > Desulfothermaceae > CAZBUB01. The sequence goes on from JBNJDO010000004.1 coordinate 71,902, forward strand.
TGTCGTTATTATGTTATTTCAGTTGCTTAAAACCTCAATAATCCTGACCAAGGCCAAGGTATCCATTTTACAATATGCTGACAGCTCCTGGAGTATCTCTTCCTTGCGCCGGGAAGTCGTGTCTTGCGAAATTGCTTCCATATACGCTACCTGAGCCTGGTATCCGTCCTGGACCCCGTCAAGGCTGCTATAATCAAGCTCAGGGTTCAAGCAAGGAAGACCCGCCTTGAGTGACCAACTGCCATGCATCTGGGGATGGTAGTAATGCTGTTGCACAATCGGCAGCAGGTCCACGATTCGTTCAAGAATGACCTCCAGAGGACCTGCCAGATCAGGGTGTTGCTGAATCATTTCTCGGATAATGCGTGCCTCAAAGTTTGCATATACGAATATTGGTCCGCTTTCCCCACAAGCAGAGATCAGGGACTCAGCAAAGCTGCGCATGGGCGGATGACCACTTAAATCCAGGAACTCCAGGTGGCTGATTACTCCAGGCTCCTGCTCTACGTGGCAGGACCACTGGAAGGGCAGCTGCTGGTAGGGCCTGGTTCCTTCCCAGATGGGTACTGCGAACTGGATGGTCTCAAAATCCAGAAAGTAACGCGGATAAGGTTGATTGCCCAGGATCTCAGCAGAGCCAGGCAGCACTTCTGATTGCCCGGACACCGTTAACCTGTATACTCGATATGCCGCCTAAAACCCAAACATCTTCTTAATCATCCTCATCTCCAGGAACATTCGTTCCGGATGATCCGGGAAATTCAACAAGTCATACCGGCCATAGAAGGCCCGTGCGTTTTCGTTCTTCACATCGACGACTACAGCGGCTGCAGCAATCGCGTCAGCCTGCTTATAGCTTCTGTATAAGGCATCGAATAAAAGTCGCTTTCCGAAGCTTCGCCCTTGATAGCGCTCATCTACGCCTAAGCGTCCAATAAGGGTGGCTGGGATGGAGGGATACCGAGGCAGCTGCTTGGCGATATCTCTTGGCAATGATCCAACATCAATGCTGATAGCCGATAGAGTATAAAAGCCGATGATCGATCTGCCGTCTTCGCAAAGCACATACGGAACCGCAAGTGAACGTTTCAGGTCTTGTTGGGCTCGTTTCTTCAGATACTCATCAATAAAGGGGTTCCCGCAAAAAAAGGAATCCCGGTCGTGCTTGCTCTTATTGAGCCGCTCGATCGACATTTACTTACTGCTTTCCAAATATTCTCTTGCTGCCTGCTTCGCCTCTTCGCTCGGCTCCCTTTCGCTCAGCAGAGCGTTTACGAATATCTCCCTGTCCTGCTCTCCGAGCTTTATAACCTCGTGTTCCTGAATTGTGCGATAAGCTGCTTCTTGTGCACTCGAGACAAGGAACTCCGTCAAGCTGCTGCCTTTGAGCGCAGCAGCCTTCAATAGCAGCCCTTTTTGCTCAGGGGTGACCCTGGCATCAAGGCGCTCGCTCCGCTTGGTTCTGGAATCCGGTTTCTTTTCCTCGCTGAGGGGCATGATATGTTCCTCCCTGTTCAGGGTTCTGTTTTGGGTCTTGTACACACAATTACTGTACAAATGTTTGCGACGTCTGTCAACATCAAAAGATGTCGAACGTGTTTTTTCGTCACTCAATTATCTTGTTTAATCCTCACCTTTCGGGATAACTATTCACTGAATAATCGACTGTGATCTTCGACATTCTGTGTTGTCCAGGCCGAAAAACTCGAGGGTCTTCCGCTGAATTTGTGGGTATCACAACCTCAATTTGAACCATTTTCAAGGGGCTGAAGTTCCATAAAATAGGTGCATCCCGCCTCCTTGTCTGACATGATGGGTTTCAACCCACAAAATTCATCCAGACAAAGGAGAACGGGTTTGAGTAAAACAGTATGCAAGTCCCAAAGAAGCAGAGGTTGCTCTCCCAGCAGGACTGGCTGCAGAAGATTTTCGCTTAGCTGCGGCTTTGTGGCCTGCGTGGGCCTTAGATCCTTTGCCCAGGCCAGGCTCCTGTTTTTTACCCACCAGAAGTTGACATATAAAACTTTGGTGGGTATAATGTGTGCAGAGGTCAGTGCCTATGAATGCAGTAATAGACAGCATATTAAGTGAAAACCTTGCTTATTATCGCAGAACCAAGAGTATTCTGGTTGGAAGGCTCCTTATAAATGAGCGAGGCACTTTAATCAGAAAGCAGAAAAATAGTAAAGCATATAAATATGTCCGGAGCAAGGTTAACGGTCTGTCTTTTGATAGGTACATAGGTTCTGAAGATTCTCCATATGCTCGTAAGATTGAAAATCGGTTAAAACAAAGCAAAATCGATCTGGAAGAGCTTAGAAGTTCAAAGTATGCTTTAAAAAGGCTACGAGCAAAGGATATGCAGCAAGAAGATTTCACAGGCCTTATAAAAGAGCTATTTCAACTTATGGAAAGAGAAGGGTTGTGGGACGAAGGCTTACAACTGATTGGCTCCTGGTGCTTCAAGTTCTATCAGAACTACCTGGGAGTCGAGTGCTATCCAGAACGCACTGTTGATGTGGACTTCGCTATCAAAATTCCATACCAGGGCAGGCCTGCAAAAATTGGCGAAAAGCTTGTGGAGTTAGGTTTTCAAGAAGACAGGAACACCAGGGATGGGTCCATTGTATACCTAGGCGGGGATATCAAGGTGGAGTTTTTGACGGATCAAAAGGGCAACGGGAGAAACAGCAAAAATACGTATGTACCAGAATTGGATATTGCGCCTCAGGCGCTCCCATACCTTAGAATCCTCCTGGACCATCCGGTAACCCACAGCATCAGGGATTTGGGCAAGATAACCGTGCCTTCAATGCCAGCCTTTCTGGTTCACAAGCTCGTTGTGGTGAGCAAGCGAAGGGATCCTGGGAAAAAGGAAAAGGATCTTCGGCAAGCAATGGCGATTGCCGAAGCTATCGTAAGGGATCCGAAGCAGCTCGAAGCTGTACGAACGGTCTTCCGAAGTCTTCACAAAAAGAGGCAGAAGATGGCTCGCAATTCCGCCTTTGAGGCAGACGAAACAGTTCGTGGAGCTACAGCTGTCTTTCAAGAAGTACTGGGGCTGCAATCTTAAAAATCAAATAACGTGATAACCTATGATCCTCGATTAGTTGTCGGAATAGTAGGGGTTCATGAACATATCTGCCAGCCAACTAGAGGATAAGATCCTTAAGGCTGACTGGTGACAGTACGTTTCAGGCTACCATGAAAAGGGTTTTCCTGGACAACCTGGATGGAATCATAGCCGTAGGTATTGAATATCTTGGTGGCATAGGTAGCGGAGACACCGTGGCTCTGCAGGAAGAGCATGACCTGGCGGAACTCCTTTTGTTCCTGCCAGGCCTTCTTTATCATCTCTATGCGCTTGTCGCCGATGCCCTCCACATCACTTAGCTTATCGGTCTGGTTCAATCACGTCCAGGGTATCATCCCCGAACTTGGACACAATCCGCTTGGCCATGACAGGGCCTATGCACTTGATCAGTCCTGAGCCAAGTTACTTCTGGATGCCTTCAGAGGTGGCAGGGACAGAGCATTCGCAGTAAACTGACTTGAACTGCTCCCCAAACTTGGGGTGCTTGGCCCACTCGCCCTTCATCTTCAGGATCTGGCCGGGCAGGGGAGATGTGATGTTGCCTACCACTGTGACCAGCTCCCTGCGACCCCGGATCCTGACCTTAGCCACAGTGTAGCCGTTCTCCTCGTTGGTGTAGGTGACCCGCTCGATCAGGCCCTGCAAGAATTCAAGCTTTTGTGCTGCCGTGGATTCCATGTTTATTGGTCCGGGTTAAGGGCAAGTTGAAAGTAGGGACGAACTTTATGCCGTATATATTTTGCTTAGTCTCTTTGCTCCAGATCAAGATCTTTGTTGGGTATGACCTCAGCAGTGCTTATGTTTTTAATCAGCTTGTTGACTTCTATCAGACGAAAAGGAATAAAGAAAATAGATTTATTCATCAATTTGAGGTTTTAGGGCTGGGTGATGGGGCTTAAAGATCATTTTCAGCAGGAAAAGCCGTGGGCCATACTGGGCTGGACCCGCAAGCAGTGGAAAAGAAGCAAGATGTGGAAAAAGGCGGGAGTGAGCGAGGAGAAGATGGCCAGGCTTGTGCAGAGTCTGGACCATGAAACAATCCAGAACCTGAAGGACCATGCCCAGGCTGAGGTTCTTGTGGACAAGATTTTTGGGGAAAGCTTGGCTGTTGATTCTGACTGAATTTTAGAGGGTTGAAGAAGAATACTGGTTGTAGGCTTTTGGAGAGTGTAGAATATGGCACGTATGTTGCCCTCTATCATTACAATTGAAATGATAACCGGAAACTTGAGAATATCTTGTTAGAGATACGCCGGCCGAAATGGAGGATGGGGCTTGAGCACGTTCGATGAGAAAGTACGCAAGTTGATACATGCCGGCGATGTTCGTATATCGGAGCATGGATACGATGAATTGGCAGAGGACAAGCTGAGCGCTAGAGAGGTGCTCGATGGCGTTCCAG
>JBNJDO010000005.1:0-48978 GCA_051744965.1 Thermodesulfobacteriota bacterium
GCAGCTCGGAAGACAGCTCCTGCTCCCCTTCCAGGGCCTGCAGCAGCCTCTGCCTGCTATCCGGGTTCTCCTGCAAAAAGGATAAGAGCCCCTGCAACTGCTTGGAGTCCAGATCCTGACCCAGGGCCTGCAGGATCTTCTCCAGGCTAAGCCCTTTGCCTGAGCCGGACTCCTCTGTCAGGGCCTGCAACTTCTGGCCTGGAGCAGAAGACTCCAGCCAGGCTGCAAAGTCAGCTGCCCCGGCCTTGGAGCTGGAATCCAGCTGGCTGAACAAGCCTTTTTGGTCCTGCTGCTGTATTAAGGCGGGAAAAATTTGCATGCTTCCTCTCCTTTACCAGGAGATAACAAGAAGCATGCCAATTCTTTGCTTAAGGAGAGTTCCGTTAAAAACCTGGCCTCGCTCGCACCCCTGGAGCTGGCAGAGCCCGATCAGGGCTGCCCCTGCCCCAGGGCCTGCTGCACCCTGTCTATCACGTTCTTGGGGGTGGAGGCCCCGGCTGTAAGTCCGATCCTGCCCACAGTCTGCAGCTCCTGCAGGGGCAGGTCCTGTTCATCCTGCACGTGCAGGCCCGGCACCCCTGCAGAGCGCACCACCTGCACCAATCTCCTGGTATTGCCGCTGTTGTAGCCGCCCACCACCACCACCAGATCCACCTCCAGGGCCAGCTCCAGGGCCTCCTGCTGGCGCTGCCTGGTGGTGTCGCAGATGGTGTCGAACACCGGCAGCTCACTATCTATCCTGGCCTGCAGGTACGCCCTGGCCTGGTTGAACTCCTTCCTGTCCTGGGTGGTCTGGGCAGCCAGGAAATAGGGCCTGCTTTCCTGCAAATGCAACTGCTTGAGCTCTTCCAAGTCCTCGAAGACATGGGCCTGTTCCGGGGCGTAGCTGAGCAGGCCTGCCACCTCAGGGTGCTCCCGCTCCCCGAACAGGAGCAGGTTGCGGCCCTGTTGGCCCTGCTCGGCAATCAGCTTCTGGGCCTTTTTCACCTTGGGGCAGGTGGCGTCCACTATCTGCACCCCCCTGGCCTGCAGATCTCCATGCAGCTGCCTGGGAATGCCATGGGCCCGGATGACCAGCCTGGCACCTGCAGGGACAGATTCCGGCTCCTGCATCTGTTGCACACCCAGGTTCCTATAGTATTCCAGGACCTGGGGATTGTGGATAATCGGCCCCAGGGTGCACACCGACATCCCGCAGGACTCTGCCAAGACCTGATCCAGCTTGCGCAGGGCCAGATCCACCCCCATGCAGAAGCCAGCGCTCTGGGCCCGGATGACTTTGGGCATAACTTCCTCGTTTTTTTTTTCAGATCCCCTGCACCAGGGACTCCAGCTCCTGCCAGTCCCTGCAGGCCACTATCCTGGAGCGCAGCTCCCTGGCCTGGCGCACCCCTTTCAGATACTTGGGCAGCACCGTGCGCATCTTGAAAAAGGCCCTGGGCTGCCTGGAATACTCCCTGCTGAGGCGGATATGCTCCAAGGCAATGGATCTGATCTGCAGCAGCCTCTGTTCCGGTTCTGGGCTCCCATCCCGGACACCAGAGAAAAGGGCCTTGAACTCCTGAAATATCCCGGGATTGGACAAAGCCCCCCTGGCGAACATCACCCCTTGGATTCCGGTTTGCTGCAGGCAATCCAGCCCCTGCCTGGCTGTGAACAGGTCCCCGCTGCCGATAACCGGCAGGTCCACGCTTTCCTGCAGCTCCTTTAGCCTGGACCAGTTGGCCTGCCCGGAAAAGCCCTGCCTGGCTGTCCTGGGATGCAGGGTGACCCAGCCTGCCCGCAGCTCCTGCAGCCCCTGGGCCGCCCGCAAAAAGGCCTGGCTGTCCTGCTCCCAGCCAATGCGCAGCTTGACCCCCACCCTGCCCGGACCTGCCCAACTAAGCATCTCTCCGGCCAAATCCAGCAGCCTGCCTGGCTCCTGCAGCAGGGCAGCCCCAGCGCCAGTCTTGACCACTTTCCGCACCGCGCATCCGGCATTCAGGTCGAAAAAGCGAAAGCCCCTTTGCAGCAGCATTTCCATGGCTTGGGAGATGTATCTCTTCTCGCTGCCAAACAGCTGCACCACCAAGGGGCTGTCCTCAGGGCAGGTGTGCAAGAGTTTCCAAGTGGCAGAGCCCAGGACCAGACCCTTGGCGCTGATCATCTCTGTGCAGGCCAGCTTGCAACCCCAGCGTCTGCAAAGCAGCCTAAAGGGCAGATCAGAGAATCCTGCCAAGGGTGCCAGCCAGGGCTCTTTTGCTGAAATGAAAGGCAATGCTTGGGTCATGCTGCGCTAATAGGCGGGAAAGGCTGGAAAGTCAAATATAAAGATTTACCCTGCTGGAGTCTGTCCTTTGCTCCTTGAGCACCACTTGGGGCTGCAGCCTCTCAATGAGAAAGACTACCTCCTGGTTTTCAGGCGGCCTGGAGTAGACTTGGGCCAGCAGATCCTGGCCCTGGATCCTGACCCAGGCCATTTTGTCCCCCTGGTAGCCGACTATCCTGCCCTTTACCTTCTGGCCCGGCTTGTGCCTGCTGCGAAAGATCTCCAATTGCCTGGCAGCAAAGCTAGAGCCGGGCTTCCAGGGCCTCAAGCCCTCCAGGATGCTCATCCCCCTGCTCCTAGCGCGTGTCCTGCTGGATTATCCATTCCACTTCTTCCTGGCTCATGCCGGACTTGCGGGCCAGGCTGGCCAGGGACTCGCCTGCCTGGTATCCGGAAAGGACCATCTGCCGCATCATCTGCGGGGAGCGGCTGAACTCCTGGGCCTGCTGCAAGAGATCCCTTAGCTCCTGCTCCCGCTGCTGCAGCTTCTTGTCCAGCTGCACCAGCTTCTTCTGCCTCTCTTGGAAGCTGCTGACCAGCTCCTGCTCCAGCTGGGCATTGAACTGCATCTTGTCCAAAAGACCCTGCTGGTCCTGCTGCAACTGGGAGAGCAGGGTCTCGGATTTCTTGAGGCGCAAAAACAGGACTGCCACCAGCACAAGCAGGCACAGCTCCAGAATGCTGGCGGCAACTATCGCTAACTGCAAAAAGCCCATAAGTTAACACTGCCTCGGTACAAACGCCTCTATACCAGCTAAAAACCAGGCAGGACTAGACCTCCAGATCAATGAGCCTGCCCCCTTCCTGGCCGGGATCCTCTGGCTCCTGCTCCTGCTTCTGCCGCCTGGAGCCCTGCTTCCGTTCGCCCTGCTGATCAGAGCCCTGCTTTTCCCTATCCACTGCCCTGGAGCCCTCGCCCTTTTCTGTTCTTTGCACCTCGTGCAGCTCCCGCTTCTGCTTCTCTATCACCTCTCTGGAAAGCTGGTCCTGCAAAATCTGCTGCAGGCGCTGGGCATCCTCCTGCATTTTCTGCACCCTGGGCAGCTGGGAGACGAGTACTGAGACATCTACTGGATTGGCCATTAGCGCACCAGATAGTCTTGGATCAGCACCTCCTGCACCTGGCCATTGCTCAAGTACTGATTGAGCAGGGAGGCCAGCTCGGACTTCAGCTGATCCGCGTTTTCCTGATTCGCAAGAAAGACCAGGTCCTTCTTGCGCAGATAATAATAAACCGCATCCCTGAGAGCAGGGGTCTTCCTGTCTATCTCCCGGGCCTGATCTTCCTCCTCCAGAGCCACAGTGAACTTCAGATGCAAAAAGCGCAGCTCATCCCCTTGCTCGTGCTCCACCCAGAAGGGTTCAAAACCCACCTTCTCCCTGGCCTGGCCAGGCTGGGCAGGGATTTGCTCCGGGCTCAAGGCAGTATCTGGCTCAGCACCCTCCTGCTGGGGGGCAGGCCTTAACCAGTACCAGCTAAGCGGCGCTGCCAGCAAAAGCAGCAGCAAAACACCTGCCAAAGCCCAGGTCAGTTTGCGCTTCCACCAGGGCGGCCTTTCTGTTCTGGCCTCTGCTGGCTTCTGCTCCTCGGACTCCGGGGCCTTTTCTTCTTCTGCTGCAGGTGCTTGGGGCTGTTCTTGCTCTGGCTCATCCCCCTCTTCCCAGTCCAGAAAAGGGGCGTCGTCCAGATCCAGCTCCACCTTCTGCGCAGCGCGGGAGGCAGAGGCATCCACCTCCTGCTTATCCAGCTGGACCTCTTCCTGGCTGCTCTCCTCTGGGCCCTGAGCCGGACTGTTCTTGTCTTCTGAGGCCATTGTGCATACCCACCCTCTGGATCCGATCCGTTGTCAGCTACCAGCCCGGGATAAGTCCCTCCAATGCTGGCTGGATCCAGAATATAAAGAACATAACCTTATCTATTGCGGCCTGCAAGCCCAGAAACCCCCTGTCTCAAGTCTGGTCACTTTCAGGCTCGCTGCCTTGTTCCCTGAACATGCGGCGCAGCTTGCCCAAAGCCTGGGAGTGCAGCTGGGAAACCCGCCCCTCGGTAATCTGCAGGACCTCAGCAGTCTCCTTCATGGTCAGCTCCTGCTCGTAGTACAAAGAGAGCACCAATTGCTCCTTTTCAGTCAGCTCCTGGATAAGGTGGCTCAGCTGTTGCACCAGTTCCTGGCGCAACGTCTTTTGATAGGGTTCATCCTCATCCTGACCGCTGCGGCGCAGCTCAGCCAGGCCTGGATTGGCATTCTCCAGACTGAGCCAGATCTGCTGCTGCAGAGCACCCAGGGCCTGCTCCACTTCCCCAGGCCCCAAGCCGGTGGCCTGTTCCAGCTCCTCCCTGCTAGGGGAAGCGCCCTTGGATTGCTCCAGATCCTGCCTGGCTTTCTCCACCTGCCGCATCTGCTGCCTCAGGCCCCTGGAGAACCAGTCCTGCTTGCGCAGCTCATCCAGCATGGCCCCCCGGATCCTGCCCTCCACATAGGTTTCCAGGCTGACCCCCAGCTGGAAATCGAACTTGCTCAAGCTCTCCAAGAGCCCCAGGGAGCCTGCGCTCAAAAGGTCGTTCACATCCACGTGCTTGGGCAGCTTGGCCTTGAGCCTCCAGGCGATGATCTTCACCTTCTGGCCCAAACCGCGGACCACTGCCTCCTTGGTCCGCAGATCCAGCTCGGACCAGTTAAGCTCTCCCTGGTTCAGCTTGGAGACCATCTCATCCCTGGAAGAGGAGTTGCTTCCAGAAGAATTTGATGTTGCCGTCCAATTGTTCATGGGTATCCCAATTAATTATATTTTGCGCTACCTGGAGCACTTGTTTGCTGGCCGGCCCTTGCGCCTCCAGTGCGCAAAAGGGCATCTGCTTGACCACTGCCTGGGGCACCAGGGGATCCAAAGGGATGTGCCCCAGCCAGTGCAGGGAGACTTCCTTCAGGAAATGGTCGCAGGCTGCGTAGAGCTTGCTGAAAATGCGCTTGGCCTCCTTATCGTCCCTGGCCATGTTCACCAGCACCTGAAAATCCCGCACACCGTGCTTGACATACAAAACCTTGATCAAGGCATAGGCGTCTGTCAAAGAGGTGGGCTCCGGGGTGACTATGATCACCCTGTGTTGCACAGCAAGATTAAAGTATAAGACATTGTCGTTGATCCCGGCTCCAGTGTCCACCAGAAAAAAATCCACCTCTTCTTCCATGGGATCCATGGCCTCCAAAAGCTCCAGCTTCTGCCCGGAGGTCAGGGAGAGCATATCGCTCACCCCTGAAGCCGCAGGCAGGATGCTGAAGCCATACTCGGTCTGCATCAGGATCTCCTGTACCGAGGCCTGCTGGTAAAAAAGATGGAAGAGGTTCTTCTCCGGGGCCAAACCCAGCAAGACATCCACATTGCCCAGGCCCAAGTCCGCATCCATAAGCAGTGTGCGGTAACCCTGCCTGGCCAGGCCATAAGCCAGGTTGACTGACATGTTGGTCTTGCCCACCCCGCCCTTGCCTGAACTCAAGGCAAACACCACTGGTATGCTCTTATCTCTCTTAGTATTCACTCTACACACCCTGCTTCAATTTTCAATATTCCTCTTGGGGCAGCTTGTGCTTAAACACCAGCCTCCAGAGTCTCTTTTCCCCTGCCGGGGACATATGGCTCAACAGCCCAGGGCCATGGGTAAACAAGGAAGCCGGAAGGCCGGTTTCCTGGCCCAGATTCACCAGATCCCCGAACATACAGGCCTCATCCAGTTTGGTCCAGATCAAGCCGGCCAGGTGCGAGCTGGAATACCTGCGCACAAAATCCTGCAGCTGCAATGAAGAATAGACCGGGCTCAATACAAGATGCTGACACACATCCCCCAGCTGCCCCAGGCCTGCATCTGCCCACCAGGACTGCAGGTCCTGACCCCTGCCTATCCCTGGCAGGTCCAGAAAGAGCTTGTCGTACTCCTGGCTGCGCCTGGCCACCTCCTGCCAGTCCCCGGGCTCCCTGGCCTCCAGGTAGCCAAAGTCAGAGAGCTCTGCGTAATGCCTGAGGAAAAGCCTACCCTTGCCCTGGTGCAGGTCAGCATTCACCAGGCAGATCCTGCACTCTGGCTGCTTTTGCCTGGCTCCCAGGGCCAACCTCAGGACCGTGCTGGTCTTGCCCACCCCATGCGGCCCACTCAAGGCATGGAACTTTTGGGGCCAAAGCTGGAAGCACCAGGGCCTAACATGTACCAGGCGATTTAAAATATTCAAAATCGAGCGCTGGGGATTATTTTGCAGCCTTTGCCACAAAAGCAGCAAGACATCCTCGTTGACCCCTTCCTGCTCCAGGTATTCCATGGCCAGGCGCTGCCTGGGGCTTAGGCTCTCCAGATCTATCTGGGGCCTAAACAGGCTGAAAATGCGGCTCTTGAGCCTGGACAGCTCCTGGTGCCAGGCCTCCCAGCCCGGAGCAGAACTTTGTCCTTGGACAGAAGCGGTCTGCTCCAGGTCCTGGTCGCTTTCCACGCCAGCCATGACCTCACAGACCTGGCTGCCCTGGTCCGAGGAACTCCTGGTGTTCAGGATGACCGCATTCTCTCCCAGCTCTTCCTTGACCTGGTCCAGGACTTCCCGGGTGGAAGCGCCGCGAAAGGTCTTAACCTTCATTTTGCAGCCTCACAGTGGCTACTGATTCCAGCTTGATATCCGCGGGGATCTCCGCCTGGGAGATCACCGGCAGCATGGGGATGAACCTGATCACCAGCTGCGCCAGATGCCCCCTGATCTGCGGAGAGGTCAAAAGCACCGGCTGACCGTCATTGACCGAGACCTTTTCAAAGCTCTGGTTGATGGCCTGGATGATCTTCTGGGCCTGGGCCGGTTCCAGGGCCAGATAGGTCCCGCTTTCTGACTGGCGCAGGCTCTGCTGGATCTGGCGCTCTATCTTGGAGTCCAAAACCAGGACCTGCAAGACATTCTCCTGGGTCAAATAAGGCCTGACCACAGTCCTGCTCAACCTTTGCCGCACCAGCTCGGTCAGCTGGTCCGGATCCTTGATGTTCTGCCCCAGATCAGCCAGGGACTCCACTATACTCAACAGATCCCTGATGCTCACCCCTTCCTGGACCAGATTCTGCAGCACCTTCTGCAACGCCCCCAGGTTCATGGTATTGGGCACCAATTCCTCCACCGCCTTGGGCGACCTCTTGGCCAGATTATCCAACAGGTCCTGGGTCTCCTGCCTGCCCAAAAACTCGTGCAGATTGCGCTTCAGAACCTCTGTCAAGTGCGTGGCCACCACGCTGGCTGGATCCACCACTGTATACCCCGCCAGCATGGCCTCCTCTTTCTGGGACTTAGGGATCCACATGGCAGGCAGATTGAATGCCGGCTCCCTGGTCTTGATACCTTCCAGCTTCTTCTTGGCCCCTCCCGGATCCATGGCCAGGTAATGGTCGGTCATGATCTCGGTGGAGGCTACAGGGTTGCCCTTGATCAGCACATTGTACTGGCCAGGCTTCAGGTTCAGGTTGTCCCTGACATGCATGGAAGGGATCACCACCCCCATCTCCAGGGCCAACTGCCTGCGGATGGAACGAATCCTGGCCAGGAGATTACCATCCTGTTCCTCATCCACCAAAGGAATCAAGCCATAACCCACCTCCAGGGCCAAGGGATCCACTTGCAACAGGGACTTGACCTCCTCAGGAGAGTCCAGGGGCTTGGACTCCTCCTCTTGCTGGGCAGCCTCTTCCTGCTCCTTTTGCACCATTTGCTGCTGGGCCAAAAACGAGAGCCCCAACAAAATCCCAGCCAGGAGGACAAAGGCAAACTTGGGCATCCCAGGCACCATGGCCAACAGGAAGAGCACCCCTGCCACCAGGCGCAGGGCCCGGGCATGGTGGGTCAACTGGCCCAGGAACTCCTCTCCCATCTTGGTCTTGCCAGCGGCCCTGCTCACCATCAGCCCTGCAGAGGAAGCCACGATCAGGGAGGGGATGATGGACACCAAGCCGTCTCCAATAGTCAGGATGGTGTAGGTCTGGATGGCCTCCATCCAGCCCATGCCCTGCTGCAGGATACCGATCAGGAATCCGCCCACTATATTGATGCCAGTGATCATGATCCCGGCGTTGATATCGCCCTGCACGAACTTGCCAGCACCATCCATGGCCCCGTAGAAATCAGCCTCCCTGCGGATCTCATCGCGCATCTGCCTGGCCTGCTGCTCGTCTATGAAGCCTGCGTTCAGGTCAGCGTCTATGGCCATTTGTTTGCCAGGCATGGCGTCCAGGGTAAACCTGGCTGTGACTTCGCCGATACGCTCCATACCCTTGGCAATAACCAGCTTGTTCAGGGCAAACAAAATAAGGAAGATAATTATCCCGATGATGAAATTGCCTCCCACCACAAACTGGCCAAAGGCCTGGATCACCTCTCCTGCAGCAGCAGGTCCCTGATCCCCGTAAAGCAGGATCCTGCGAGTGGTGGCCACGTTCAAGCCCAGCCTGAGCATGGTGGCTATCAAAATCACAGAGGGGAAAACCGAGAATTCCAGGGGAGAATCTGCGAACATGGTGGTCATCAGCACCACCAGGCTAAAGGAGATGCTGAAAGTGAGCATCACATCCAGGAATAGCGGGGGCAGGGGGATGAGCATGATGATCAAAATGAGCACCACGCCTGCAGCCAGAAGGACATCCCCCTGCTTGGCCAGGTTCCGGAGGTTCAGACCTAAGATTCCTGCCCTTTCCGCCATATATTTGACATCTCCCTGGAATAGCCGCTGCTTTGGTCTCTAGCTGCGCCTGGTCTTGAATTTGTAGAGCTGGGCCAACACAGAGGCCACTGCCTGATAGAGCTCTTCTGGTATAGTCTGGCCCACCTCTACACTCTTATACAAGGCCTGTGCCAAAGGCTTATCTTCACGCAAAGGAATATTGTGCTCCCTGGCCACCTCCTTGATCTTCTCTGCCACTGCCCCGGAGCCCTTGGCCACCACCAGGGGAGCAGGAGCCTCCCCTGGATCGTAGCGCAGGGCCACCGCCAGGCTGGTGGGGTTGGTGACCACCACGTCAGCCTGGGGCACGTCAGCCATCATCCTTTTTTGCATGACCTCCATCATCTGCTTGCGCTGGGCCTTTTTCACTTCTGGATTGCCGTAGGACTGCTTTTGCTCATCCTTGACCTCATCCTTGGTCATCTTCAGATTCTCCTCATAGTCCCACCTGGTGTAGAAGAAGTGCAGTATGGCTATGATCAGCAAAGGAATTATGGCCAGGAGCATGAGCTCGAAGCCGATGCGCAGCACGTGGTGCATGATGCCCTGCACATTGTGATAGGGAAGCTCGAACAGGGCTTCATACCTGGCACTGATTATCAGATAGGATACCAGGGCCACAGTGCCCACCTGGAATATGCTCCTTATGGCATTGACCGCGCTGCTCAGACTGAAAAAAATTTTCTGCAGGCCCTTAAAGACATTGAACTTCTCCATCTTGGGCTTGAAGACCTTAATGCTGAACAAATGGCCCACCTGCAGCCTGACCACCAAAAATGAAGCCAAAACCAGGAAAAACAGCAAAGGCCAGAGCATGAGCACTATCTTCTGCAGGCCGAACACCAGCAGATGCTGCAGATTGTTTGGGGTCAGTTCGAAATCAAAGTCATTGCCCAGGCTCCAGGCAAAGACCTCCTCCAGATGACCGCCCACATGTCCAACCATAAAGCGCATCACCAGTATCCCAGCCAGCAAGACCACCACCTTGGAGATCTCGTCGCTCTTGGGGACGTTGCCTTCCTCCCTGGCCTTTTCTCGGCGCTTGGGAGTGGCAGTTTCCGTACGATTAGGATCCTTCTGGGGCATGCAAGACTCCCTAGCCTTGGCCCAGGGTTAGCATCAGTTCCTGGTACAAGGGCAAGAGATCGCCAACAAAATCCCTGAGCAACCAGGCCAATATGTTGAACACCGTGCCCAGGAAGAATAGTCCCACCCCGATTTTCAAGGGGAAGCCCACAAACAGGACGTTCACCTGGGGGGCTATCTTGGCCATGATCCCCAGGGCCAGATGCACCAAAAACACCGCAGCGATGATTGGAGCGGAGATCTTCACCCCCAGGACAAAAATTTGACTGGAAAAACCCAGGATCTGTTCAGAGACCTCGGGGTTGATCAAGAGCTCCCCGGGCTGGACCAGCTCAAAGCTCTGGCCCAGGCCATGCAGCATGTACAAGTGCCCGTTCAGGGAGAGGAACAAAAGCAGGGTCATAAGGTACAGGAACTGGGAGGTCAGGGTGACCTGCACCCCTGTCATGGGATCCACCACGTTCATCATGGCAAAGCCCATCTGAAAACCTATCAACTGGCCTGCAGTCTGCACACCGGCAAAGAAGATGCGCACCACAAGGCCTAGGATCATTCCCAGCACCACCTCCCCAAAGGCCATTATCGCCAAGCCCAGGGTGGTGGCTGGGAATAGTTCCCCGGGAAAGTTCAAGTAGGGCCAAAGCCCCAGGGTGAGCACCAGGCACAGGGCTGCCTTGACCACCTTGGGCGCGTTCTCCCCACCGAAAAAAGGCAGCAGGAAGACCAACAGGCTGATTCTGAGCAGGGTCAGCAGGAAACTGAGTATCTCTGTTGGATCGAAGCTGAAGAGGTCCATGCTCAGAGATTAGCAAATACCGAGCCAGGACCCTCTGGTAGAGAAATTACAAATCCCAAATTTCAAATAGCAACCAAATATGGATCTAGATCTGGAGGCTTTTGCTTTATCAGGGCGCACCTGAAAGGAAGGGGGAATCATGGCAGGGCTGGAGATGGTTGGTCAAAGGCCAGCCCTTCACTTCAGGGCCTGGGGCTTTGCATCTGCCAGCGCTTGAGCGCGCTGAAGACATTCTTGCGCAGCCTTTTATCCCGGGTCCAGATTTCCTGCAGCCAGTCCTGGGTACCCTTTCTCTTGCCCCTTTGGGCTGAAGGGCAGGGATTGGACCAGACAGACAGGCCCCAGTCCCGGACTGCCCTGCTTATCACCCGCTTCTCCAGCAAAAGCAGCGGCCTGATCAACTCGAACTCGCCCCGGAAAAAGGACTCCCTGGGATACATGCCCTCTACTCTGCCGTTATAAAAGAGGTTCATAAAGAAGTTCTGCACCAAATCATCCGCATTATGCCCCAGGGCCAGGTGGGTGAGGGAGTACTTCTTGACCAGCCTAAACAGGCTCTTGCGCCTGCGCCAGCTGCAAAAAAAGCAGGGGGATCTCTTTTTGTTCTCCGGGGAGTGGGCCCTGGGGCCCATGTCAGCAACCTGCACATGCCCGGCCAGGCCGTTTTTATCCAGCCAGTGCAGCAGTGGCTTGTGGTTCTCCGGATCAAAGCCGGGATTCACATGCAAGGCCATGATTTCCACCCTGAAGGGCAGCTTTTGCCTGTGCAGCAAGAGCACCTTGAGCAGGGTCCAACTGTCCATGCCTCCGGAGACAGCCACACCCAGCCTGGACCCAGGCCTGAGCATGGAAGTTCGATACATGAGCTTGCCAGCCTTGCTCAGGCAGGATTTTTGGGCATAGCTAAGTCTTTTCGCTGCAGCGCGCATGGTTTTGGCCACCCCTGCCAGAGACTTCGACCTGTTGACGATTACTGGCAATGTGGTTATAGATTTTCTTTTGCAGGGACTCCTGCAGGCAAACAGGATCTGATCCAGCACAAACCTGGAGCCCATGTCAAGCCCTGGCTCACATTCCAGGGCAAATTCAGCTTATTTCCTCCAACCCCAACACCTTAAGGCAGGTATAATATGGCGCGGATCACAGTGGAAGACGCCCTAGAGAAAATAAACAACAGATTTGTTATAGCCCAGATGGCCATCAAAAGGGTCAAGATGTACAGGGATGGCTATCCTTCTTTGCTGGATACAGACAACAAGGAAGTGGTCACGGCCCTGCGGGAAATCGCAGATGGCAGAATCCATCTGAAATCATCCATATCAGAAGCCGGCATCAAGGTTGAATAACTATGTCCAAAAAGGATTATTATCAGATTCTAGGTATCGCTAAAACCGCCTCCACAGATGAGATCAAGAAGGCCTACCGCAAGTTGGCCTTTGAGTACCACCCGGATCGCAACCCCAACGATCCGGAAGCAGAACAAAAGTTCAAGGAGGCCTCTGAGGCTTACGAGATCCTGAGCGACCCAGAAAAGCGCTCCAACTATGACCACTTCGGCCACGCCGGAGTAAATGGCCAAAACTACCAGGATTTCTCCTCTGCCCAGGACATATTCGACACCTTCAGCGACATATTTGGAGATGTTTTCGGTTTTGGCGGGTCCAGAGGCCGGGGCCCCAGGCCCAGGCCAGGGGCTGATCTGCGCTACAACCTGACCATAAGCTTCGAAGAAGCGGTGCGGGGCACGGACACAGAGCTGCAGATTCCCAAGGAGGAGTATTGTGATACTTGCCAGGGCTCTGGAGTTGAGCCTGGCCACCAGCCTGAGACCTGTAAGCACTGTTCCGGCAGGGGCCAGGTCTTCCAGACCCAGGGCTTCTTCAGGATAGCCTCCCCTTGCCCCATCTGCAGGGGCAGTGGAAAGATGATCACCCATCCTTGCAAGAAATGCAAAGGTCGGGGCTTGATTCAAGAGAAAAAGAGCCTCAAGGTGCACATCCCGGCAGGGGTGGACAGCGGCAGCAGGCTGCGCCTGCACGGTGAAGGCGAACACGGTCTACACGGCGGTCCCAACGGGGATCTATATGTGGTCATAAATGTTGAGGATCACCCTGTGTTCCAGCGCCAGGGCCAGGACCTGATAGTCCAGGTGGAGCTGAGCATGGTCCAGGCCGCCCTTGGGGATCGGATAGAGGTACCCACCCTGGACGAGCCCATTCCTATGGATATTCCCAGAGGCACCCAGAGCGGCCAGAGCTTCAAGCTCAAGGGCTTGGGCGTGCCCTATCTGGGCAGCACCAACAAGGGCAATCTCATAGTCCAAGTCAAGGTCTTGACCCCCACCAAGCTGAGCAAGCGCCAGGAGGAACTGCTGCAGGAATTCAGCCAGCTAGAGGAGGAAAAGCCCAGCCGCAAGGTCAGGGATTTCTTTAAGCGGGCCATGGGGGATTCTTGATTTGACTGATCAGTTAAGCCATGTGGATAGCCAAGGCGGTCTGCGCATGGTGGATGTGGGAGCTAAAGAGGCCACCCAGCGCAAGGCGATCTTTTCCAGTTGCGTGGAGCTGTCCGAGTCCACTTTCGCCCTTTTGCAAAAACAGGCCCTGCCCAAGGGAGATGTCCTGACCACAGCCAAAATCGCCGGAATCCAGGCTGCAAAGAAAACAGCCGAGCTTATCCCGCTTTGCCATCCCCTGGCCCTTAGCCATATCCAGGTGGATTTTGAGCTGGATGCCCAGCAAAGCAGGATACATATCCGGGCCGAGGTCAGGACCAAGGCAGAGACAGGGGTGGAGATGGAAGCCCTGGTCGCTGCCCAGACTGCTGCCATGACCATCTATGATATGTGCAAGGCAGTGCAAAGGGATATAAAAATCACTGACTGCTATCTGGTGCACAAATCAGGCGGCCGCAGCCTGGAATACAATGCGGGTTAACAAGTACCAAGCAAGGAAAGCACAAAGCCCACAAAAAGAGCCGCCTGTTCCATGCACTGCAACAGGCGGCTCTTCTTTCTTTTTAAACTGACTGGATTATCAATCTGTTTTTTTTGGCTATCTCCTGGGCTTTGCTTCATTGACCTTCAGGGTGCGTCCCCCGAAATCAGTCCCGTCCAAGGCTTCAATAGCCTGGTCTGCATTTTCTGTTTCCATCTCCACAAAACCAAATCCCCTGGGCCTACCGGTCTGTCTATCCTGGATCAGGTTCACTGAAGCCACTGAACCATACTGGGAAAACAGTTCCCGGACGTCTTCCTCACTGGAGGAAAAAGGCAGATTGCCAACATACATCTTCTTCATAACCCAACTTCTCCTGAAAATTAAAAAACTATCATCTCTCCGCCCACCGCTTAGCAGAGACCAGGGGAAGTATTTTACTTTGCCCCAAAAAAGTCAAGCAAAATATTGGGAACAGAAACAAAAAAAGGGCCGCTGGATTATGCCTAACATAACCGGCGGCCCTTGCACCCCATCATATAACTTGCTAAATTATATTATGAAAGTTACCTTCTGGGCTTTGCTTCGTTTACCTTCAAGGTGCGTCCACCGAAATCAGTCCCATCCAGGGCTGCAATCGCTGAATCCGCACTTTCCGTGTCCATTTCCACAAAGCCAAAACCCCTGGGTCTTCCTGTTTGCCTGTCCTCAATCAAATTGATAGATTCCACTGCACCAAACTGGGAAAACAGTTTCTGGACATCTTCCTCGCTAGAGGAAAAGGGCAGGTTGCCAACATACATCTTCTTCATAAACCAACTTCTCCTGAAAAAAAAATGAAATTCCTCCCTGGCCAGACAATTGGCCAAGACAAGTCAATATCTCCCCATACAAAGAAAATGTCAAGCAAAATTATTTTATTCTTTAGCCTGCTCAGCAGATTATTTTTCCCACATATAAAGCATTGCATTCCCGGCTTGGCTAACTGGCCAAAATGCTATATGCTTCCTGGTCATATCAACAGTCAACACCATTTGGGCAAGGCATTGTTTTCATGGCCGAATCCACAGACCTTGACTGCCTGGGGCTGTTTTTGACCAATGTCTTGGACCTTTTTGTTTCCACCTTGGACTTTGAACTTTGCAATCTCAAGTAGGGCATGCAGAAATTAGATAATCCTTCCCCAACCAGGCCCGCGGCTAGGAAGAGCAGGACCATTTTCCTGGGCGGGCTGGGCATAGGCGGCAGCCAGCCGGTTAGGGTGCAGAGCATGACCAACACTGACACCCGCAACCCCAAGGCCACCCTGCGCCAGATCAGGACCCTGGCCCGGGCAGGTTGCGAAATAGTCAGGGTGGCTGTGCCAGATCTAAAGGCTGTGGACAGCATACGCTGGCTAAAGTCCCAAAGCATCCCCCCCTTGGTGGCGGATATCCATTTCGACTACCGCTTGGCTTTGGCCAGCATCCAGGCTGGAGTGGACGGCCTGAGGATCAATCCCGGCAATATCGGCTCCGCCTCCAAAATATCCCAAGTGGTGGATGCGGCCCGGGACCAGGGCATACCCATCCGCATCGGGGTCAACAGCGGGTCTGTGGAAAAGGATCTTTTGCGGAAATACCAAGGCCCTACGCCAGAGGCCATGCTGCAGAGCGCCTTGAGGCAGATAAGTCTTCTGCAGGAGAGGAACTTCGAGATGATCAAAATCTCCTTGAAATCCTCCTCGGTGCTGCACACCCTGCAGGCTTACCAGCTCCTGGCCCAGCATACAGACTACCCCCTGCATGTCGGAATCACCGAGGCCGGAACCCTTTTGCGGGGCACGGTCAAGAGCAGTGTAGGGCTGGGACTTTTGCTCTTCCAGGGCCTGGGGGACACCTTGCGGGTCTCCTTGACCGGCAAGCCCCAGGACGAAGCGCTGGTGGCCTGGGAGATACTGCGCAGCCTGGGACTCCGCAGCAGGGGTCCGGAGATCATCTCCTGCCCCACTTGCGGCAGAACAGAGATCGACCTGATCCGACTGACCAGGGCGGTGGAAAAACATTTACAACCAGTGCAGGATGTCTTTACAGTGGCGGTTATGGGCTGCGCTGTGAACGGCCCTGGAGAGGCCAAGGAGGCTGACATCGGTCTGGCAGGCGGCAAGGGTGTGGGCCTGATCTTCCGCAAGGGAGAGGTGCTCAGAAAGATCCCTGCAGAGAGCTTGCTGCAGGAATTCAAGGCTGAACTGGACAGCTTCCTAACTGAGCTGCGCAGGCAGAATACATAGCAAGCCTCAGTGCCGCAAAAACTGCAAAAACAGAAGACCAGGGGAACCACATGCTTTTTAGCCAATACTACGTGCCCACTTTGAAGGAAGACCCTGCAGAGGCTGAGACCGCGAGCCACAGACTGCTGCTTCGGGCAGGCATGATCCGCAGATTGACCTCAGGGATCTACTCCTACCTACCCTTGGCAGTCAGGTCCCTGGAGAAGATCATGGCTGTGGTGCGCCAGGAGATGGAGGCTGCCGGTTGCCTGGAAGTGCTTCTACCCTTTGTGCAGCCCGCTGAAATCTGGCAGGAGACCGGGCGCTGGGATCTCTACGGCAGGGAACTCATGCGTCTCAAAGACCGGCACAACCGGAATTTCTGCCTGGGTCCCACCCACGAGGAGGTCATCACTGACCTGGTGCGCAACGAGCTCAGGTCCTACCGCCAGCTGCCGTTGAACCTGTATCAGATCCAGACCAAGTTCAGGGACGAGATTCGGCCCAGATTCGGGCTCATGCGCTGCAGGGAATTCATCATGAAGGACGCCTACTCCTTTGACGTTGACCAAACGGCCTGCCAGGAAAGCTATTCCCGGATGTTCCAGGCCTATCAGAACATCTTCTCCAGCCAGGGCCTCAGCTTTAGGGCTGTAGAGGCTGACTCCGGGCCCATCGGAGGCAGCCGCTCCCATGAGTTCATGGTCCTGGCAGAAACCGGCGAGGATACCATTGCGGTCTGCACCAGCTGCGGCTACGCTGCCAACCTGGAAAAGGCCAGGGTGCAATCGCCGCAAAACAATAAACCGCAAAAGGGATGCCCCCAGCCAGAGGTGGTCAGCACCCCGGGCAAAAACACAGTACAGGAAGTAGTCCAATATCTGGATTTACCCCAGGAAAAAATGATCAAGACCCTGATCTACGTAGCTGACGGATCCCCTGTGGCTGCCCTGGTACCAGGGGACAAGGAACTAAACGAGGTCAAGCTCAGCAACCATCTGAACGCTGCAGAGCTGCATCTGGCCTCGGCAGAGCAGATCCAGTCCTGGACAGGTGCGCCCATGGGCTTTTCCGGGCCCAAGGGCCTGCAGATGAAAATCTTGGCTGACCAGGGCCTGCAAGGTGATACTGACTGGGCAGCTGGAGCGAACCAGGCAGATGCCCATGTCCTGCACCTGGATCTGGATCGGGATGTGCTGGTCAGCGCCTACCTGGACCTGGCCAACATCCGGGCAGGAGATCCCTGCCCGGAGTGCGGAGCTGAAATAGCCTTCCAGAAAGGCATTGAGGTGGGCCATGTCTTCCAGCTGGGCACCAAGTACAGCCGGGCCATGCAGGCCGAGTTCCTGGATGAGCAGGGCAGGCAGCAGGAGCTGTACATGGGCTGCTACGGCATCGGAATCAGCAGGATTCTGGCAGCTGCCATTGAACAAAATCACGACCAGCAGGGCATCATCTTCCCTCCGCCCATTGCCCCGTTCGAGATCTGCATCCTGCTCCTGAATCCTGACGAGGACAGCGTGCGCGGACATGCCTTTGAGATCTACCATGAATTAAGAAAATCTGGCTTGGATGTACTCCTGGACGACAGGCAGGAAAGGGCTGGCTTCAAGTTCAAGGATGCGGACTTGCTGGGCCTGCCCCTGCAGGTCATAATAGGCTCCAAGGGGCTGCAAAAGGGCCTGGTGGAGGTTAAGGACCGCAGGAGCGGAGAAAGGCAGGAGCTGGAGCTGGAGAATTTTCAAAAGGCCTTCCAGGCCTGGAGGGACCAGGTCTGGTCCGGCTGGGGGCTGCAGGAACAGGCCTAGGCCCCGCATCTCCAAGGTCCAGGCAATTATCGAGCATATGCCCCACATATTTGGCATCAGCGAACTAAACCAGGCCATCAAGGAGGTGCTGGAAGGAGAATTCCCACTGGTCTGGGTTCGAGGACAAGTGGGCAATCTCTCCAGACCTGGCTCTGGACATGTCTATTTCACTTTGAAGGATGACAGGGCCAGCCTGCAGGTAGTCTGGTTCAGATCCAGCCAGATCGGCAAAGGGGCCAGGCAGATCCTGCAGGAGCTGGACACCGGGCTGGAGGTGCTCTGCGCCGGACGCATTGTTGTATATCCCCCCAGGGGAACTTATCAGCTCCTGGCAGAGCAGGTGGAGCTCTACGGCGCAGGCAGGCTGCACCTGGAGTTCGAGGCCCTGAAGCAGAAGCTGGCTGCCAGGGGCTGGTTTGCCGTGGAAAACAAGAGGCCCCTGCCCGGCCATCCCCAGCGGGTGGGCGTGATCACCGCCCCTGCCGGGGCTGCGCTCAAGGACTTCCTGCGCCTGAGCCAGGATCGGGGCTGGCCCGGGGAGATCCGCATCTATCCCAGCCTGGTTCAGGGCCAGGGGGCTGAGGAGAACCTGGCTGCTGCCCTGCAGGAGGCCAACCTGGAGGCCTGGGCCCAGGTGCTGGTGCTGATCAGGGGCGGAGGCTCCCTGGAAGATCTGTGGTGCTTTAACAGCGAGGAGGTCGCCCAGGCCATCCATGACTCCAAGATCCCTGTGCTTACAGGAATAGGCCATGAGAGCGACCTGAGCATATCCGACCTGGTGGCTGACCTTAGGGCTTCCACTCCCAGCCATGCTGCGCAGCTGCTCTGGCCAGAGAGATCCAGATTGGCCCAGGAGCTGGATGAGCTGGAGGGCATGCTTATCTCCAGCTGGCAAAGGCTGCAGGCAGGCAAAGAACAAGGCCTGCAAGAGCTGGAAAGGGCCCTGCATTGGCTATCCCCCAGGCAGGGACTGCAGAGGAAACAGGAACTGCTGCAGATGCTGGTGCCTGAGCTGCAGCGCCGGGGCCAGCTGTTATTGCAGACCAAACAGGCCTGCCTGCAGGAGAGCGCAGCCAGGCTGGCCAGGTGCTATTCCCCCAGGGAGTGGGACCTGCAGGAAGCAGCCCTGCAGGATCTGCAGGCCAGGCTCCTGCAAGCAGCCA
Source organism: Thermodesulfobacteriota bacterium (assembly GCA_051744965.1). GTDB lineage: Bacteria > Desulfobacterota > Desulfovibrionia > Desulfovibrionales > Desulfothermaceae > CAZBUB01. Next base: position 19,078 of record JBNJDO010000005.1, read on the forward strand.
GACAGCAGGTGCAAGACCAGGAGCAAAAGACCAGGGAGCTTGGGCTGCGCCTGCAGCAGGCAGATCCTGAAGCCCCTTTGGCCAGGGGCTACTGCTTGGCTTGGGCAGACAAGGACCAAAGCCTCTTGCGGTACCAGGAACAGGTGGATTCCGGGGACCTGCTCTGGATCAGGACCTACCAGGATCTGATTCAGGCCCGGGTGGAGAAATAGCTTAAAATCACAAATTCCAACACTAGAAAAACTAAAAATGAGTCAAGAAGAGACAAGCTTCGAGCAAAAGCTGAGCAGATTGCAGGAAATCGTGCGCAGGCTGGAGAACCAGGACCTGCCCCTGGAGGAGGGCCTGGCCCTGTTCAAGGAGGGCAGCGAGCTGGCCCAGACCTGCAGGCGCAATCTGGAGCAAGCCAGGCACAAAATCCAGATCTATGCCCAGGGCATGCTCCAGGATCTGGACCCCGAGACCTGGAATGCAGAACAGGAGGACCATGGCAATGAAAGCCATGCTTGAAGGCTACAGGCAGCTGGTGGAGGAATTCCTGGCCGGATGTCTGCAGGAGCAGGACCAGCCAGAACAGCTCGCCCAGGCCATGCAATACAGCCTGCAAGCCGGGGGCAAGCGCATCAGGCCGGTGCTCTGCCTGGCCTGGGCCCAGCATTTCGGCCTGGAGCCCACCAGGATAATCAGCTTTGCCTCAGCCCTGGAGCTGATCCACACCTATTCCCTGGTGCATGACGACCTGCCTGCCATGGACAACGACGACCTGCGCCGGGGACGTCCCTCCAGCCATGTCCAATTTGGGGAGGCCCTGGCCATTCTGGCTGGAGACGGCCTTCTGACCCTGGCCTTTGAGCTGATGCTCAAACCACAGCTGCAACCGGATCTGCTCCTTACTGCGGCCTGCAGAGCGGCCCGGGCAGCAGGCCCGGCAGGCATGGTTGGCGGCCAAGTCCTGGACATGGAGCTAACCGGCCAGGGCGAGGCCAGCCTGGATGGCCTGAAGACCATGCACAGCTTGAAGACCGGGGCCATGCTCAGCTGTTCCTGCTATTGCGGTGCGCTTTTGGCAGGGGCCAAGCAAAATGATCTGGAAAAGGTGGAGATTTTTGGCCAGGCTGTGGGCCTGGCTTTCCAGGTGGCTGACGACATCCTGGACATAGTCGGAGACAGCCAAATTATGGGCAAGCCAGTGGGCAGCGACCAGAAGCAGGGCAAGCTGACCTATCCAGGCCTGCTGGGCCTGGAGGAGAGCAAGCGCTTTGGCCAGGACCTGGTGGAACAGGCCACAGCAGCCATTTCAGAATATCAGGGAGAGCCGGCTGATTTCCTGCGCGAACTGGCCCAGTACATCATGCACAGGGTACAATAAAAATTTACAGGCATGGACAATATGCAGAGCGCCACACTCCTGCCACTTATCAGCAGGCCCCAGCAGGTACAGGATCTCACCCTGCAGCAGCTGCAGCAGCTTACAGACGAGCTGCGTCAGGAAATCATCCAGACAGTATCCTGCACCGGCGGACACCTGGCTCCATCCCTGGGGGTGGTGGAGCTCACCGTGGCCCTGCTCAAGCTCTTTGATCCAGGACTGGACAAATTCATCTGGGACGTGGGGCATCAGAGCTACGCCTACAAGATCCTGACCAGGGGATTGGAGAGGTTTCATACCCTGCGCCAGAAAGGGGGCCTGAGCGGATTTCCCAACAGGCAGGAATCAGAATACGATCACTTCGGGGTGGGCCATTCCAGCACCTCCATATCTGCTGCCCTGGGCATGGCAGTGGCCAGGGATCTTCTAGAGCAAAAGCACAAGGTCCTGGCAGTAATCGGAGACGGCTCCATGACCGCAGGCCTGGCCTATGAAGGCCTGAACCAGGCCGGGGACCTGGACCGGGATCTGGTGGTCATTCTGAATGACAACGAGATGTCCATTTCCAAAAATGTAGGGGCCCTGTCCTCATTTTTCAGCAGGAAGCTGGCTGACCAAAGGTTTCTGCGCTTCAAGGAGGACTTGAAAAGCTGGCTGCGGCAGGTACCCCGCATAGGAGACGAGCTGCTCAACTACGCCAGACGCAGTGAGGAGTCCCTGAAGAGCTTCTTTACCCCGGGCATGCTTTTCGAGGCCTTTAAGTTTACCTATCTGGGACCTATCAACGGCCACAACCTGCAGCACCTCTTGACTGTCCTGGAGCAGGTCCAGGGCATGCAGGGCCCTGTACTCCTGCATGTTTTGACCACCAAGGGCAAGGGCTACCCCCCTGCAGAGGAAAATCCCACCCATTTCCACGGAGTGGGCTGCTTTGAACCTAGTACAGGCCAGAAGACAGCCAAAAAAGAAAAGACAGCGCCGGACTACAGCTCTGTCCTGGGCCAGACCTTGTGCACCCTGGCCAGCCAGGAGCAGCGGGTGCTGGCCATCAGCGCTGCCATGCCCGAAGGCACTGGCCTGGCCAGATTCAAGGAGTCCTACCCGGAAAGATTCTTCGACGTGGGCATCTGCGAGCAGCATGCGGTGACCTTTGCCGCAGGTCTGGCCAGCCAGGGCTTCAAGCCTGTGGTCTGCATCTACTCCACTTTTTTGCAAAGATCCTATGATCAGCTAGTGCACGATGTCTGCCTGCAGGACCTGCCTGTGGTCTTTTGCCTGGACCGGGCCGGGCTGGTGGGAGAGGACGGGCCCACCCACCACGGGGCATTTGATCTCAGCTACCTGCGGCATATCCCGAACATGACCCTGATGGCCCCTAAGGACGAGCCTGAAATGCAGGATATGCTGGCCTTTGCCCTGCAGCAGCCCGGGCCTGTGGCCATTCGCTATCCCAGGGGGCCAGGGCCTGGCCAGCAGCTGCGCTCTGAGTGGCAAGGGCTGCAGCCAGGCCAGGGAGAGCTTTTGCAGCACGGCACAGATGCAGCGCTTCTGGCAATAGGCAGCATGGTCTATCCTGCCTGGCAGGCTGCCCAGGAGCTGGAAAAAGAGCAGGGGTGCAGCCTGGCTGTGTTCAACTCCAGATTCGTCAAGCCCCTGCCTGAACAGCAGATCCTGGAGCTGGCCAACAAGACCCGGAAACTGCTCTTTGTAGAGGAAAACGCCCTGCAGGGCGGATTTTCATCTGCTGTCTTGGAGCTGCTTGCAGAGCGAGAGATCCTGGAAGGCTTACGCTTGAAAAGGCTGGGACTAGGAGACCGCTTTTGGGAGCACGGCAGGCAAAATGAGCTGCGCAGCCTGGCAGGACTGAATGTGCAGGGCATCAAGCAGGCCCTGCTGCAGCTTCTGGCTTGAGCTGGCTGGAAATTGCACCTTAGAAACTGTCAGGAAACAACCAGGGCAGCAACACGCAAGCCTATGTTTATCTTTTTCCTGTAGGGGCGAGCGCCGCTCGCCCCTACGTCCACCCCGCCAGCACCTGTTTAAGGCCCGCCCCATAGTTGAGCGCAAGGGGCCACTGGCAGTCGCCCTGGCAGGAGTCAATGCTCGCTGTCGCACTCTGTGATATGCTTATTTCTTTCCACTCCTTCAGCCCCTCAATCCTCTTTAGCCAGGCTAAACAATACCTCCATGTGCCAGGTCTGGGGGAACATATCCAGCAGGAGCATCTCCTGTAGTCTCCAGCCTGAGCCCAGGAAATAGGCCAGATCCCTGCAGGTGTTCACCACATCGCAGGATACCCAGAGCATTCTCCTTAGCCCGGCAAGCTCCTGCAGGCCTTGCAGGGCCTTGCCAGCCCCGCTGCGCGGGGGATCCAGGACCAAGGCCCCGGGCCTGAAACTGGAGAGCCTTTTTAAGAAGTCCCTTTTTCGCAAATCCAAGGCCTGGAACTGGATGTTGCCCAGTCCCAGCCTGGAAGCATTGGCCCTGCCAGCAGCTATGGCCTGGGAATCCGCATCCAGGGCCAGAACCCGCTTGCCCTCCAGGGCCAGGGGCAGGGAGAAGTTGCCTGCACCGCTGTACATATCCGCCACCCGCCTCACATCCTGGAGCCTGGAGCAGACCAGATCCACCAGGGTCTGATTGAGAGTCCAGTTGGCCTGGAAGAAAACACTGGGAGGCAGCTCTAAATCAAATTCATACTGGTGGAAGGGCAGCAGGATAGTCCCGGAATGACTGGCTGCCTTGAGCTGCTGATCCTTGGGGCTGGCTGCCAGGTCCTGCCCCCCGTGCTGCAGATCAGCCGCAATCCTGGGCAGGCTGCGGCCCAAAGGGGAGGCGTATAGCAGACAGTCCGGGCTGTAGACCAGGCCGCTGCCCTGCAGGCCCTGCAGATAGGGCAGCCCATCCCTGACCTGGATCCTGCCCCGCCAGCGATACCTCCAGGCCGGCCTGCTGGGATAGACCTCGCAGCTTAGATCAGCCGCCTGTTTTGAGCCTGGGGGCAGATGCCTGCGCAGGGTATCCCGGAGCAGATCCAGTTTCAGCTCCAGCTGCAGCCTCTGGGGCAGGACCCCGAAGGTACAGCCCCCGCAACATTCAGCCCTGGGGCAGGGATGTGGCCTTCTCTGGGACGAAGGCTGCAGAACCTCCTCCACCCTGGCCTGTACATGGTCTTTTTTTTCCTGGGTGACAGCAGCCCGGACCATCTCGCCAGGCAAGGCCCCTGGGCTCAAGATGACCACCTTGCCAGTGGGCAGCCTGGCCAGGCCCCTGCCCCGCCAGATCAGCCTTTCCACCTCCAGGATATGCTCACTCATGTCTAGCTGCAGGCCAGGGTCCGCATCCTGGATCTCAAATACCATACCAGGAGATAGACCAGGCCAGTGTCCAGAATTGCAATGCCCAGCTTGACAGCCCACTGCCCCCAGATCAGGTGCAAGACAGGCATTTGCCCGTAGAAGGCCACAGTGACAAAGATAATGGAGTCCAGAAGCTGGGACAGGGCTGTGGAGAAGTTGTTCCGCAGCCAGAGGTGCCTGTCCCTGGTTACCCTTTTCCAGAAGTGATAGGCCTGCACATCAAAAAGCTGACTGCAGAGATAGGCACTCAAGGAGGCCAGAATTATCCTGGGAGTGGCCCCCAGGATGGCTGCGAACTCCTGTTGCAGGCCCCAGAACTCTGCAGCAGGCCAATGCAGGGCCAGCTGGATCAAGGCCAGGACCGAGACCAGGGTCGCGAATCCACTCCAAACCACCAGCCTGGCGGCATGCTTGCCCCAGATCTCGCTGATTACGTCGCTGCAGATAAAGGTCAGGGCATAGGCCAGGACCCCGGCAGGCACGCTGAGCCCCCAGATGGTGATGATCTTGGCCGCCAGGACAGCAGATATGGTCAAGCTGCCCACAAACAGGGAGCAAAGCAGAAGAAAGGGCAGCTGAGCCTGTGGCAGGGAACTGGAGTGCATGCCTTAGAGCTCACCTTGCACAGCTGTGGTCAAAAAACCGCCCCGGACATTGTACCTGGTGCTCACCCTGAGGCTGTCTGTATCCAGGACCTGCCTTAGGTCCTGGTAGATGCGCCTGGTGGCCTCCTCCTGGTATATGCCCACGTCCTTGAAGCTGGTAATGTAGTATTTCAGGGACTTTAGCTCAATACACTTGCCCCCTTTGGGATAGTACTCTATGGTCAGCCTGGCGATGTCCGGCAGGCCGCTAAAGGGGCAGACAGCCACGAATTCCTTGGTCTGGGTTTTGATATACTGCTGCGGGGCATCCAAAGGGATGGTCTGCAAGAAATCCGGCCGGATATGCTCCTGGCCCTTGAACTCGAATGTCATGCCTTCTGCTTCTGGCATGGCCTCCTCCTGATCTGCTGCCTGCCTAGGCCAGCAGGTTCAAGACCCTTTTTTAGCCAGCCTGTCCTGCAGGCCCTTGATCAAAACAGGCCAGGCAATGGTGGCGTCGCATCTGACCTCCGCAAACCTGCCCCCTTGGGAAGGGGGTACGAACTTGCCCCAGGAAATCCCTTCCTGATAGGTGCAGCCAGAGAGTCCCCCCCAATGATCAGGCTCCGGGCAGATGCGCACCGCATACGTAAAGCGCTGCAGCTCCCACTCCAATTCAGGGATCCTCTGCACCGCCATCTCCACAAAAGGCCCCAGCTGCTGGGCCCAGTTCCTGGGCACGCCTCCGCCTATGGTGAAGATGCCCAGCTTTTTGGCCCGGGTGGCTCGATTGGTGTAATGGAAAAGGTCCCAAAAGGGATTGAACTGAAAGGGCAAATTCCCGGGATCGAACTCTTCCTGGCTGAGCTCAGAAAAGTGGCTGAGCAGATAAGAGGCCACATCCAGGGCAAGTTCAGAATCTGTAAATGCTGGAATATATACCGGCACTTCCTGTTCAAAGGCGCTCTTCAGGATGCCTTTCTGGCCTGGATAGTGCTCGCTCAAATGCTTGCCTATCAGCTCGCAGAAACGGTAGGAGCAAAGGTGCTCCTCCTGCTTGAACTCTTCCAGGACAGCTGAAAGCACCCTTTCTGCCTGCACGAAATTCAGCTCCGGCTCCAGAGTATCAAAGACCCGGTTCAGCCCTGCCTGACACAGGTGCTCGTCCTTTTGCCTCTCTGGTTCATACTTATAGTGCCTAAGGCCCAGGGTCTCTATAAATCCGTGGGCCATCAGGGCACCGGTGGAGACCACACTTTGCACCCAGCCCTGATCCAGCATCTTGCAGATCAGCTTGCCCATCTTGGCCACGGTCATGGCCCCGGAGAAAGTGGCCACCACGTGGCAATCCTCGTCTTCCACCATGAGCTGCAGCACATCCAGGGCCTCTCCCAGGCTGCGGCCTCCAAAGGCGGTCTTGGACATGGCGCTGAGCAGCTGGTCAAAATCCTGGATGTGATCCGGGTCCAGGGACTCCAGGGCAGTCAGATCCAGATTGTCCGGGTCCACCATCTTGTTCACTTGGCGGAAGAACTTTCTCTCAGTCATGGGCAGCACCCCAAAATGCGGTTAAGATCCTGTTGATGCACTTCACTGCCAGGGACTCCGAGGCCACACCTGCCCCGGGCAGGGGGCAGAGCTCGCAGCAATCCATCCCCACCAGCTTGATGCCAGGCAGGAACCTGGGCCAGAACTCCTGCAGCCAGGCAAAGTCCAGCCCCCCCGGCTCAGGAGTGCCTGTGCCAGGCAACTGGGAAGGATCCAGGGCATCAGAGTCAAAAGTGATATACACCGGCCTGTCCCTAACAAAGGAGCGCAGCCTTTCTGCAGCTGTTTGAGGATCAGGCAGTTCCCAGGCGAACAGAGTCAGCAGCTCCCCGGACTCTGCCCTATGGATACGCCTGGATTCCTCCTGGCACAGGCTGCGGATACCCAGCTGGGCCAGGGGCAGGCCCAGATCCAGTATCCTGGCCATCACACTGGCGTGGGAATAGGGGCTGCCCTGGTAGCTGGGTCTTAAATCAGCGTGGGCGTCCAGCTGCAGCACCACCAGATCTGGATAGGCCTGCTGATAGAAAGCAGCTCCGGCCTGGGCCAGGGTATGCTCTCCGCCCAAAAGCAGCAGGAAATCCTTGCCAGGATCCAGCTCCTGATTCAAATAGCCCTGCAAAGCCCCCAGGATCTGCTCCGGCCCGCCTGCCTGGCTCCTGAAAAAGGGCAGGGTCCGAAAGTCCACCAAGTCAGCCAGGTCCAGGCCCAGCTCTTCATCCCAGGTCTCTATCTCGTAGCTGGCCCGCAGTATGGCCGCAGGTCCCTGGCTGGTTCCAGGCAAAAAGCTGACCGTGGCCTCGTAGGGCACTGGCAGCACATGCACTGCGTACTGGCCCTGTCCTGGCTCCAGGTCCATATAGTTATTGAACATCATAAACCCCTTCAGGGCAGAAACACTGCCGCGGACAGGGTGGTAGTCCAAAGCCCGGCCACCCCTCTGGTCACACAGGGTGCTGAGGCAGAATCGATTATGGCCCCGCTCATGAGGTATATCTCCCTGCGTTCGTCATAGTCCTTCTCTGGATCAAAATCTATGCCCAGGGTGGTGGCCAGCATGGTGGAGGCCAGATCCTCTGCAAAATCCCCGATCTCCTGCTCGTCAGCCCCAAATGCATGGTGCTCTGAAATATAGCCATAATGGCTCTCGTCAGCAGGGAAGGCCATGCCCACTGCAGAGCCCACCAGCCGGCCCTTTTCATTGGTGGAGTTGCGGGCCATCACGCAGTAGGTGATCTGTCCTGGCTGCAGCTGGCTGATGCCTTCCTCTACAGAGATGATCTTGCATTTGGGCGGGAATATACTGGAGACATAGACCAGGTTCAGCTTTTCTATCTTGGCGTCCCTGAGAGCCAACTCAAAGGACTGCAGCTGGTTCTTATGCCGGCCTATGCCTTTGGTGAAAAAGGCTGCGCTAGGAACAAATGTCATGGCAAAACCTCCTGAAGTAATCTCTCCGCAATCGGAGGATCCGCACCTGAGAACCCTGGGCTGCTTCTTCGCAGCCTGGGATTCTGGGCCCGAAAACACAGGCAGCTCGTACAGGCCCCATGCAAAGGATAGCTTGACCCTGGACAATCGTCAGGCATACCTCGCACCCTGCGGCGCTCAAAAGGGCTTCTTGCTGCGCACGAATAATTTATCCAACCCCAGGCCCTGCAGCTTGCCTTGCAGCTGCTGGTTCTCCTGGGGGGTGCCCACATGGGGAACGTAGACTCTGTACCAGCGCTGCTCCTGTTTGTCCACGTCCTGGATGTAGGACTCGATCCCAGCAGAGCTAAGCCTTTGCTGCAAGCCTTCTGCCTGGGACTTTTCCTGGAAGGCAGCTACCTGGTAGATATAGGCAAACCTCTCCTGCTCTTCCTCTTCTTCCTGGCCCTGCGCAGGATCTTGTTCCTGCTCCTGCCCAGAGGCCTGGGCCGAGGAGGGGCTGGACCCTGCCTGGGGTTTTAGCTCCTGGAAGCCCTGCTCCCATTCCAGCTGCAAGGCATCAAAAAAACCCAGCTCTTCCGCTCGCAAGACCTGGGGCCCCTCTTTCCCTTGGGACTCTTCTGCCTGCTCCTGTTGCGCAGCATCCCTGAGCCCCAGTCTGGCCAGGAAAGCCTCTGGATAATAGCCTCGCCCCACCAAAACCCCTAGAATAAAGGCCCAGACCAGTAAAAGCAGGGCCAGACCCAGGCCTAGCACCAGGCCGCCCGGACCAAGGCTAAAACTGAGCTGTCTGCCCCTGTCCCGGGCTGGGGCCTTTTTCTTCCTGTTTTGCATACCTGCCTGCTACATCTCCTGCGGGGCCTCAACCCCCAGCAGGTTCAGCCCGTTTGCAAGCACCCTGGCCACAGCCCTGACCAGGAGCAGCCTGGCCTGGCTGAGCCCGGGCTGTTCCAGGTCCAAGATCTGTTGCCTATTGTAATACCTGTGCAGCTTGCCTGCCAACTCCAGCAAATAATAACTGACATGATGGGGGCTTAATGTCCGGGCCGCAGCCTGCACCGTCTGGGGAAACTGCTCCAGCTGCTGCAAAATCTCCAGATCATCTTCTGTATCCAAAAAGGCCAGAATCCCCTCCTGGGAAGCTTCCTCCTGCAGACCGGCGTCCCGGGCTTTGCGCAACACGGAACAGATCCTGGCATGGGCGTACTGCACATAATAGACAGGATTTTCCATGCTCTGGGTCTTGAGCAGCTCCAGATCGAAATCCAAGGGGCTATCGCTCTTTCTGCTCAGGAAGATAAACCTGGCAGCATCCACTCCCACCTCTGCGCAGACCTGGGCCAGGGTCACAAACTCCCCTGCCCTGGTGGACATGGTCACCTGCTGTCCAGCACGCAACAGGTTAACCAATTGGATGAGCACCACCTGCAGCTCCCCAGGCCTTCTGTCCAAGGCCTGGATGGCGGCCTTCATCCTGGGCACATAACCGTGGTGGTCTGAGCCCCAGACATCCACCAGCCAGTCATATCCCCTGGAAAACTTTTGGCTGTGGTAGGCAATGTCAGAGGCAAAATAGGTCAACTCTCCATTGGATTTCCTGAGCACCCGGTCCTTGTCGTCCCCAAATACAGTACTTTTGAACCACAGGGCTCCATCCTGCTCATAGGCCAGGCCTGACTCTTGCAGCTCCTGCAGGGTTTCAGGCAATACATCCTCCAAGCTGCTTTCATTAAACCAGCTCTGGTGCCGGACCCGGAAGTTCTCCAGGTCCTGCTTGATCCCAGCCAGGATTCCCTGCAAGGCATGTTCCCTGCAGATGCGCAGGGCCTGCTCAATCTCCAGCTGCAAAAGCTCCCTGCCCCTGGCTTGGTACAGCTCCCGGGCCAAATCCAGGATATACTCCCCTTGGTAGAGCTCTCCAGAAAGCTGGGCCTCAAGCCCGCAAACCTGTTGATAACGCAGCCACACAGATTGGCCCAGGATGGTGATCTGTCTGCCGGCATCGTTTAAATAGTACTCGCTTTGCACTTGGTAGCCAGCAAAATCCAGGATCCTGACCAGGCTGTCCCCTACCGCAGCCCCTCTGCCATGGCCGATATGCAAAGGGCCTGTGGGATTGGCAGACACATACTCCACAAGCACTTTCTGCTTTTGGCCCAGCTCGCAGCTGCCGAAATCACTCCCCTGCTCCAGGACCCTGGCTACTGCGCCCTGCCAAAATGAGGGCTTTAGAGTAAAGTTCAGGAAGCCAGGACCAGCCACCTGCACACTCTGCACCTCTCCTGGCTGGTCCAGGATCTGGGAGCTGATGTCCTGGGCCAGCTCCCTGGGATTTTTCCCTGCCCTGGAGGCCAGAACCATAGCCAGATTGCTGGCCAGATCACCTAGCCCTGCCTCCCTGGGCGGCTCCACCTGGGCCTTTTCCGGCCAGACATAGCCCCAGGCCTGAATTATGTCCTGCAGCCTTTGCTCTAAATATCTTTTGGCGCGCATTAGCTCTCCGCGGTCTTAATCCACCTTTTGCACTTTGCCCCAGCCAGGAATGACCAGAAATTCCATTTGAACATTGGAATTTAAGTTTATTGCATGCTCCCTGCCTGCAAAATCCAAGACAGAACCTAGGGGGCCAGAATACTAGTCTCTGCCCAGCATCTCCTGCACTGCCTGCAATGAGTCCACCTTTGTGGCCTGCCAGGCCTCATCCTTGTCCTGCAGGCAGTACTTGAGCAGCTTGCTCAAAACATCCCTGGGTCCGAGCTCGAACCAGTTCCTTACCCCCTGGGCCCACTGCTCCTGCACCAGCTGCAGCCAAAGCACCGGGGAGATCATCTGCTTTTGCATGGCCTGGGCAATGGCCTGGGGATCATTGTCTACCTTTGCGCTCAAGTTCAAGTGCAGGTTGATTTGAGGACTGTACCAATGCAGCCTTTGCATGTAGGCAGCCAGCTCCTGGGCAGCCTCCTGCATCAGGCTGGAATGAAAAGCCCCGCTCACTGGCAATGCTATGGCCTTGCCTTTTTGGGCCTTGATCAGCTCCTTTGCTGCCTGCAATGCAGCATTAGACCCGCTCAAGACCAGCTGCTGCGGGCTGTTGTAATTGGCAATGCAAAGCACCCCGCCGCTATCCTGCCCGGCCCGCTCCACGATCTGCTGCAAGGTCTCCTGCTCCAGCCTGAGCACCGCCAGCATCCCGCCTTCCTGCTTTTGCCCTGCCTCAGACATGAGCCTGCCGCGCAAGGCCACCAGCTGCATACAGTCCTTGTACTCCAGGACTCCAGAGGCTGCCAGGGCTGTAAATTCGCCCACGCTATGACCTGCTGCAAACCCAGGCCGCAGGCTGGGCCCCAGGATCTGCCAAATGCAAAGGCCTACTGCGAACAGGGCTGGCTGCAGATACCTGGTCTCCTGCATGGCCTGGGCATCACCTTGCCAGAAGATCTCCCGCAAATCTGCTCCTGCTGCTTTTTCAGCATCCTCCCAGATCTGCATGGCCTCTGGCCAGCTTTCTGCAATATCCCTGCCCATGCCTTTTTCCTGGGATCCCTGGCCCGGGAACATGACTGCTGTTTTGCCTGATTTTTGCTCCATTATCTCCGGCCCCTTGATTACTCTGTTTTATGCATGCCTTGTCTTTATTGGCTAAAAGGCTTAATATCATCATGCATGTTGCCTGGAAAACAAAAATTCGCTGCTTCTGCCCAGAAGCCCAGCAAGCCCGGGGGATCTCGCCAGCCCTTGCAGCCCACCCCCCAGGATCTGCTCTGCGAGCTGCATAAAACCGAACTGGCCTGCCTGGCCAGTGATCAGCAGCGCTTGGAGTCCCTGAACTTGTATCTAAGTACCCTGCTGGAATGGAATAGGCGCTTCAATCTAGTGGGCCTGAAGGACTGGAAAGGGATCCTGCACGAGCTGATCCTGGACAGCCTTTATTTGGCTCGGCTGCTGCCCAAGCTGGAGCTGGACGAATCTTGCCTGAGCCTGGATGTCGGCGCAGGCGCCGGCCTGCCTGGCATTCCCTTGCGCATCTACTGGTCCCAGGGCACATATCTGCTGCTGGAGCCCAGGCAAAAGAGGGCTGCATTCCTGCAGCACATCCTGAGCAGGCTGCAACTGGAAAGGACCCTGGTCCGAAGCTGCCGCCTCCAGGAGTTGCCGCCAGAGCACTGCAAGGCGAATCTTATCCTGAGCCGGGGCCTGGCTGCCTGGCCGGAATTCCTGCGCTTGAGCCTATCTTTCCTGCAGCCCCGGGGCCTGGCTCTGGTCTTCTCCTCCAGACCCTGGCTAAGCAAGGATAATCCCCCTTCAGGATGGAAATTCTATACAGAGCTGGAGTATACCCAGGCAAGCACAGGGAGCAAGCGCTATTTCTGGCTCTTTTCCTTGAACAGGGCCTGCAGCTGAGTATTCTTGAAGATGATCCCGGTGGCCACCTCGTCTGCCAGCTCCCCCAGATCCATGAGCTGCTCCAGGAACTCCAGAATCTCGTAGCGCCTCTCCTCTGCTGAATACTCAAAGTCCTCTGCCAGCCTGCCGGAATTCAAGTACTCTTGCAGCCCTTGCAGATATTCCTGATCAAGTCTCACCATGCTTCCCCTGTACCTGCAGCCCAAAGATACAATCTTTAGCACCGCGATTTATTCTTCATTCCCAGCCCTTTGCTGCCTCCTGCAGCGCCAAGATCCTCTTGGCTCTAAGCCCCTGCAGGGGCCCTGAACAGCCCCCATGATGCAGCCCTGGGCAAAATGCCTGCTGGTGGCAAGTAACTGCCATAAGCAGGTCGAAAGGTCCAGACATATTTTCTCCCTGACAGGTATCAGCCCACTTCCGCCCTGGCCAGGACCAGGACCTGCACCTGCTTGGCCCCTGCCTTGAGCAGCTCCCTGCTGCACAGGCCCACAGTGGCCCCGGTGGTGTAGACATCGTCCACTAGCAGCACCTGCCTGCCTTTCACAGCCTGCCTCTGCACCTCAAATGCCCCTTGCAGGTTTTTCCAGCGCCTGTTCCTCTCCAGCCCGGTCTGGGGCCTGGTGGGCTGGACCCTTTGTAGGGCCCCAGGATCTATCTCCAGTCCCTGGCTACAAAGCACCCTGGCCAGCTCCAGGCTGTGATTAAAGCCCCTTTGCCTGATTCTGTCCGCATGCATGGGCACTGGAACCACCAGTGAGTGCAGGGGGGTATCTGCAGCCATGTGCAGCTGAAAGGCCTGGAGCAGAAGCTGGCGCAGGAGCCTGTTGTAGCCCAGCTGGGCCTCATACTTGTAGGCCAGGATCAACTCCCGCAAAAGCCCCTTGTAGGGCTGAAAAAAGCCGAATCCTTTCCAAGGGGGCTTGCGGGTGCGGCAGTCCAGGCAGAGATAGGGCTCCTCGCTGGCCCTGGCAAAGAACTGTCCGCACCCTGGGCAATAGCCTCTCCTTCTGGGCCTGAGCTCAGCGCGACAATCCTCGCAGCATTCCAAACCGGAATGCACAGCAGGGATCACTTTACCGCAGGCCAGACAGCGGGTGGCTGTACCTACCTCAAAGAACCTGCCCAGCCCGCGCAGCAAGCTCCCTGCCCTAGAGATGCCCTGGACCAGAAAAACGTTCAAGCCCCACCCCGGCTGTTTACTTTGGGTCTGCTATGCCTCCCGGATTCCAGCCCTTTTATTCCGGTGGCCTAAAGGAAAAAGCCTTCCTGGAAAAATGGATTGAACAGCTTTTCCTCGTGCACAGTGGTCTGGGGCCCATGTCCGGCATAAATCACTGTTTTCTCCGGCAGGGTGAACACGTTCTCCTTTACTGACTGCAACAGGGCCTCTGTGCTGCCCCCGGGAAAATCAGTGCGGCCCACGGACCTGGAAAAGATCAGATCCCCGGAAAAGATCATGGCGCTTTGCGGAAAATAAAAGGAAAGGCTGCCCGGGGTGTGGCCTGGGGTGGCCAAAACCTGGCATTCCTCCCCCAGCCAGGTATAGCTGCCTGGATAAAGGGCCTGGTACTCAAAGGATTCCACAGTGGGGAAGCCCATCATTCCACCGCCTCCTCCCACCTGGGCCTGGAGCAGGAAGTCGTCCTCAGGGCTGGCCAGGATCTGGGCCTGGGTGGCCTTTTGCAGACTCCTGTTACCCAGAATGTGATCAAAATGGAAGTGGGTATTCAAAATAAATACTAGGCTGAGATTCTTGCGCCGCAAAAAATCCAAAACCGGATCCGGCTCTCCCCCTGGGTCCACCACCAGGGCCTCGTTTTGGCTATAGATCAAAAAGCAGTTGGTCTGCAGTGGGCCCAAAGGAAAATCCTGCACATTCAGCATACTACAATTCCTCCAGTAATAGTTCTGACAAAGACTTGCGCCGGGAGCTGCCATCCTGCGCCGGATGCCCCAGGGCTACCACCGCCATCAAGGCCTGCCTGTCTACATCCACGCCCAGGACTTCCAGGGCCTGTTTTTCCTGGTTCAGGATCTCGCCCAGCCAGACCGCACCCAGCCCCAGGGCATGAGCAGCCAGGAGCATATTCTGTACACAGGCCCCGACTGCCTGTTGATCCTTGAGTTGGCTGTAGACCTGCTCCTGATCCAGAAAGACCGCGATCAAGGCCTGGGCCCCACGAATTATCCCAGCATACTTGGTACACTCAGCCAAAGGTTCCTGTCTGGGATCCCTGTTCCAAAGGGGCAAAAAGCGCCAGGGCTGGTTGTTAAGACCGCTGGGCGCCCACTGTCCCGCCTGTAGGATAAGCCGCATCTGTTCCTTGGACAAGGGGTCAGAAGTGAAGCTGCGGATGCTCCTGCGTTGGAATATGGCCTGCAAAACGGGATTTAAGGATTGATCCATGCGCTTCTCCTTATTAGTATTGCCTTTGTCCCAGCAAGGATTGGGCTAAGCCTTTGCTTGCCACAAAACAGCGCCCGCCTCAAGCTAAGCCCCAAGGCCTGGATGCAGGGCAGACACTGTGGTCAGACACTAAAACAAAAAGCAGGAGCGAAAGTCTTGGACCTGGAGCACTCTATTTCCGGGAATATCACTGCGAATGACCTAATCAGAAACGAGGCCGCGCTTAAAAATGCGCTTAGGCGCAGCATCAGCTTTAGCTCTGGATCCATATACTTTCCCAGAACCACGCCCCACCGGCTTCTGGATGGCAGAGGCAATTATCAGCCTTTGCATCTGGGTGCAGAGAACAAGCTGTTTTTGCCCCTAACTGCCCAGGAAGGCCTTTTAGGCGTCTTCCTGGCCCAGGGGGTGCAGCTGCAGGAACCTCAAAGCCAATGCAGGCTGCTGATGGAGTATTGCAGGCTGTTCCTGCACAGCCTCAGGCTGCAAAAGGGACAAAAGACTGATGCTGAGTCAGGAGCCCTGCAAAGGGAGCATCTGCTTTTGCAGATAGAGCAGGAAATCGAGCTTATCAGTCGCTGTCATCAGCCCGGGCAGAGCGCATCAGGGCAGTTCGATCTAACCCCTTACAGATCCAGGCTGGGCATTTTGCTTTTTTATTTGCACCACCAGCACTCCCTGCGGCTCAATTACGGCTGCTCCTTTACCCAGCGCCTGCTGCAGGAGATGGTCAACCTCTTAGCCCCAAACCCATCTGTAGAATATATCCTGGGCCGGGCTGGAGAGTCCTGTTTTGCCCTGCTTTTGCCCCAGGCAGAGGTGGCCAGCTGCAAAGAGACTGGCCTAGAGATGCTGCAGAGCCTGGAGCAATTGCAACTGGAATATCCTGCCACTGAAGAACGGGTTAAGCCCAGAATCACCTGCGGCTACAGCTGCTATCCCCAGGACCTCACAGGCTCTGCCCTGCAGCAGCCCAAGCGCGAACAGGCCGCGACACTGCTTAGAAATTGCCTTTTGGCAGCAAAAAAGGCCCCTGTATCCAAGCATGGACAGGGGATACTGGCATTTTCAGACATATTAACCCAAGGCGGGAACATTATCAAGAATCTGCCCTTGAACCGGGTCCTGGTCAGCCTGGGCAGAGTTCACCTGGGCCGGGAGGGACAGCGCTTCTCAATAACAGATTCAGGCCCTTTTGCCCAGCCCAAGGCTGAAATCATCCTGACCAGGGTAGACTGGGAGCAAGCAGAAGGGGAGCTCCTGCACCTGAGCGACCCCAGCAGGTATCCAGAGGCAGGGGACAGGATCCTTCACCAGCCAGGGAAACAGGATCAGGTGGAGCCTGAAAAGCACCTTGACCAGAACCTGGAACAGGCCTACACCCTGGAACCCTTATCCTTGCGCAGCTTCCTGCAGGCCTGGCAAAAGCTCAGAGCCAGCGCAGACAGTTTCTGTCTGGCCCTATGCAGTTCCCAGGCCCTAGGCACGCAAACCCCCATGCTGAATCTGCAAAGCCCGGAGCAGGACAGCCCTTGGGCCAGAATCAGGGAGCGGCTTCTGCAGTCCGGGGCCATCCTGGGCGAATACAGCAGTTGCTGCTGGATCCTGTATATCCCGGAGCTGGAGGCGCAGGAGGCAAGAGGGTTGCTGCAGGAGCTGCAAAAGGCCCTGCAGCAGATTGGCCCGGACAGGACATGCATAGGTCAGGCCTGCTACCCCTGTCTGGGGCTGTCCAAGGCAGACCTGCTGGACAGCGCCCGCAAGGCATTGGAACACGCCCTGCTCTTGCCCGGCTCAGAGGTGGTCAGCTTGGATTCCACCTCCCTGACCATCAGCGCTGACCGCTACTTCAACCAGAATAATCTCGCCTCAGCCCTGGAAGAGTACAAACTGGCCCTGGTCCTGGATCAGCAAAACACCCTGGCCCGCAATTCCCTGGGCATCTGCTATGCCAGACTGGGCCAAACCCATCTGGCCAGCAGGGAATTCCAAAAGGTCCTGAGCCTGGAACCGGAGAACCACTTGGCCCTTTTCAATTTCGGCTATATCTGCTGGCGTCTAGGGGACCCGGAGACTGCCCAGGATTGCTTCCAGCGCTGCCTGGATCTGGCTCCGGAAAAGGGCTTCAGCCTGTTAAGGCTGGGGCAGATAGCAGAACAGCAAGGCCAAACCCTGCAGGCCAGGGAAATGTACTCCCAGGCCTGCATGACCCAGGCCGGCCAGAGATTCGCCTTTCGTTTCCTGGGCAGGCTGGACCTACAGGAAAACAGGCTGGAGGAGGCTAGAGAGAACCTGCATCTGGCTCTGAACAACAATCCAGAGGACTGCGAGGCCATGTACCTCTTGGCCAGATTGTATCTGCTGCAAAACGAGGACCCGGAGATAGCTGAACTACTGCTCAAAAAGAGTGTGGGCTTAAGGCCTGAACAGCCGGAATATGTTCAGCTCCTGTCCCAGGTACTCTCCAGCCAGGGCAAGACTGCCGAACTGCAGCACTTGCGCACCAGGACCAGCCACCTGCCATCCTGTGCTTGATGCAGCTGCAAGAAGCCACAAAGCAGACAGCAATCCTTAACCAAGAGCAAAATAACTATCTGTTTTCGCTGCCCTCAGCCCTCTGACTTCTCAGGCTTCTGACTACTATCATCTGTCCGCAAGCAGCTGCACAAGAACCCGCCTGGATCTGGGACCATCAAACTCGGCAAAGAACACCCCCTGCCAGGTGCCCAGAGCAAGCCTGCCCCGGCTTATGGGGACCTGCAGACTGCAGCCCAGCAAAGAGGACTTGATATGCGCGTCACTATTGCCTTCCATATGCCTGTATTCTCCCTGCCTGGGTACCAGCTTCTGCAGGCTCCGCAGTATATCCTCAGCCACTGTGGGATCTGCAGCCTCATTTATGGTCAACGCTGCGGTAGTGTGGGTGCAAAACAGGAACAAAACCCCTTCCTGCCAGCCCTGCTCCCGGGCCAGCCCCTCTATCTGCCTGGTAATATCCAGCATTTCCTCCCTTTTTCTGCTTTTAACCTGCAGCTCTTGCATATTCACCTCCTAAGCTGTTATGTATTCTTATTAATCCTTCATTCAGGCTTTTGCCAGCAGGCCTGGAACAGCTGACCTGGTGCAGGATCCCTATCCAGCCCATCTTGCAAAGATTTAAACCTTTTTGCCCCTGGATTTCAACAGCCAAGACACTTAAGTTAAGAACATAAAGCCAAACCAGAGCCAGGAGTAAAACATGACCCAAACGCAACCCCAACAGGCCCAAACCCAGGATCTGGGACAGGCCAAGATCAAGAACCCCTTGCCCTTTGGCAGCAACATAAGCGAAGAGACCCAGGTCACCATGGCTGTGCCCCAAGAAGTCCTGGGACAAACGGCCCAGAAGCCCGTATACTATGAATTTGAGCAGGCCGGACCCAGAAAGGAAATCTATTTCGATCCCAGCAAGACCAAATGCGCTATTGTCACTTGCGGAGGCCTCTGTCCAGGCATTAACGACGTGATTCGATCCATAGTCATGGAGGCCCAGCACCAGTACAAGATTCCCACTACCTTGGGCATCAGGTTTGGACTCCAGGGCTTTATCCCCAAATACGGCCACGAGGTCTGGGAACTGACCCCTGAATACGTTTCAGAAATACACGCTTTTGGCGGCACTATCCTGGGCTCATCTAGAGGACCCCAGCCTCCAGAAGAAATAGTGGACGCCCTGGACAGGATGAACATCAACATCCTGTTCTTAATCGGCGGTGACGGGACCATGAAGGCTGCCACAGCCATTGCCCGGGAAGTGGAAAAGCGTAAGATGAAAATTTCCATCATCGGCATCCCCAAGACCATAGACAACGACATTTATTTCGTATCCCGCACCTTTGGCTTTGACACCGCAGTAACCAAAGCTACCGAGGCCATCCGCTGCGCGCACACCGAGGCCCTGGGGGCACCCAACGGGATAGGCATGGTCAAGCTAATGGGCAGGGAAGCAGGATTTATAGCTGCAGAGGCCAGCCTGGCCCAAAAGGATGTCAATTTTGTGCTCATCCCTGAAGAACCCTTTGAGCTGGACGGCCCAGGCGGACTGTTGGAGAACCTCCGCCACCGGCTAAAAAGAAGGGGACACGCAGTCATCGTGGTGGCAGAGGGTGCAGGGCAGGATATCTACCGCAGGGAGGCCCACTTGAATGGGGAACAGGTGGCCACTGACCCTTCAGGTAATCCTGTGCTGGGAGATATCTGCAGCCTGCTGCAGGCCAAGATAAAGGACTACTTCCAAGACCTGGGCACAGAGATCACCTTGAAGTTCATCGATCCCAGCTATATCATTCGTTCCATACCTGCAAACGCAAGCGACCGGGTATACTGCGGCTTTCTGGGACAAAACGCTGTGCATGCCGGCATGGCTGGGAAGACCGACATGGTGGTCAGCAATCTGCAGGATCACTATATCCATTTGCCTCTGGATTTGGTGACCAAGGAACGGCGCAAGCTGAACACCAATTCCAATTATTGGCGCGCGGTACTGGAATCCACTGGCCAGCCTCCCAACCTGAAGGGCTAGGCCTGCAGGCGGAGAGAACTCCCAAGCAAAAGGGGTACGCATGAGCAGTAATCCAGAGGTGTATCTGCAAGTACCTGCGGAAATGGCCTATCTGCCCTGTATTGGTCATTTTGCCAAGGCCCTGTTCACCAGGTACCCCGGTCTGCAGTTCAGGGAGGATGAGCTGGCCTACAACCTGGAGCTTTTAGTTTACGAGGCCTGCTCCAATGTAATCAGGCACGCCTATCCTGAACATGAACAGGGCAAGCTGGAACTCAAGCTATGGCTCTCTCCCCAAAAGATCACCATGCAGGTCCTGGACTACGGCCCAGGCTTCAACCCCCAGGAAGTACCGGATCCTGACTTGAAAAACCCCCAGATTGGGGGCATGGGCCTGTACATCATAAAAAACATCGCAGACAGGGTGGTCTACAGCAGCGAGCCTGAGACCAAGGCCAACATCCTGCAGCTGGAGAAGGACCTTTAGCCCTGTCCACAGCCTCATTATGCCCTGCCCTAGCTGCTCCTTGGCCGGGGCGGCGGGCTCTTCTTGGGGCCTGTCTTTTACCTTAGAGATTCTTCGCTTGGAATGACTTATTGTAGACCCTTCTCCAACATAATTCTATTCCTTTTCCTGCGGCAAAACTCCAGCTCTGTCTCCAGCTGCAGCTTTTTGACCAGCAGGGCATGTATCTCCTGGGCATATACTCGCCCGGAGGCAGGATCCTCCTGGCCCCGCAAGCTGCGCAGGTTCTGCTCGCACTCCTTTCTTTCCTGTTCCAGCCTCTGCCTCTCCTGTTCCAGGGACTCCATGTCCTCAGCCCACGATTCTTCTGCTACCTTTTTTGCCATCCTGGGATCCTTTGTGTGTTTTTTCCGGCTTGAAGCCAGAGGTGCAGCCCTTGTACCAGGCCCAGAACTGGGGCCAAAGCCTGGTCATCTCTCCAGGGTTCTCAATGGTGATCCTGCCACCGCCCAAGGCTACCATGGACAGACCCATGGCCCAGACAGGATCAGGGCAACTCACCTGCAACTCATTAGCTGCTGCTAGAGATGCCGGCTCCAGATTTAAGGCTTCCCCTTGCAGCTCGTGCCCCACCCCCAATCTATCCAGCAGAGAGAGACCGTAATCCAGGCCAGGACCAGCGCAGACCCGCAAGCAGGCACCTCTGGACTTGGCCAGGCAAAGCCCCAGTGCCAGGGGCAACAGTTCTGGATGCCTGGAGCAGTCCAGCTCCAGCATACTGCCTTGCTCAGCATGTTTGCTGCTGACCCCCTGGGCAAGCATCTCCACCTTGGCCCCACTTTGGACCAGCATATTCCATACAGCTTCCCCCTGGGGCTGCCCCTGCGGAAAGCTGCCTCTCAGCACTGTTTTGCCTCCCAGGATTTGGGGCATGATAAGCAAAGGAGCGCAAAGCAGGGGATCCAGATAGACCTCTGCCTCCAGCCCGGGGCTGGGGCGTACTGGTCTAATATACACCTCGCCTTGCTCTGCATTGACCTCTATCTTGTCCCCAAGCAAATACTCCAGGGCCAGCCTCTCGCTGCAGGGTTCAAAAAAATTCTCTGGACAAACCAGGCGAAGTCCTTGCTTTATATCCTCAGTGCTGGACAAGGCCAGAATCAGGGCCGCAGTCATCTCCTGATCAGCTGTCTGGGGCAAAACCAGCTCAGAATCTATCTCTGCGCTGGATTCCAGGCGCAGGGGCAGCCCCTCGCCACCGGGCAGCAGGGATACTGCCCTGGCTCCCAAAATACGAAGCAGCCCGTGCAGCTGTCCCAGATTCTCTTGCTTGAGCCTGCTGGCCCCGCTGAACCTGCAAGTCCCCACCTTGGTGCAGGCCAGAAAGACCAGCAAATAGAGATTGAACCTGTCTTCTCCCACAAACAAGGACTTACGGTCGAAATCCAGGCCTTTGCCCTGCATATGCTCAACAGAATCCTTTTGCCAGGAAAAGCCAGCGCCTGCCTGATTGCAGGCCTTGATGAACTCAAAAAGCTCATCATTCAACACTGCATAAGGCAGGCTCAGATCCTGGTTTTCCCCAGCCGCCAGGCCACAGATCAACCTGGTTAGCAAAACATCCCTGGGGCCTGGATTATCCAACTCCACTTGCCCTCTGGGGGGCTGCAGCCTGAACTCCCTGTCCTGGCCCTGTTCAAGGGCCTCGTAGCCCAGGTTATTCAACAGGTTGAATATCTTGCGGCCAGTATGCTCTGACCAGCCCTTTTTCTGGAAAACGCCTTGCCACAGCCTCCAGAGATCCTTTTCCTGCCTGCTGTCCACCAGGCCCATGCCCTGTTTTTGTCTGCCCTGGGCCTTTTGCCGGAAAATCTCGGAGCGTTTGTCCAGAAGGTCCAAAATCTGCTGATCCAGATCCTGCAGCTGCTGATCTTTCGTCCTGAATTCCTGTTTTTTTGTCTTTTTTGTGCTCATATCCTTTCCAGCTTGAAATCATTGTCGACAAAGTGTTAACAGTACCCTATACTCCCTGCAGAAGACAAGCTCTGCAGTCGCCAAGCTAATTTTGACCCTAGCCAACAAACAATCAGGGCTTGTAGCCTCTTGTTGCAATTTTCACAACATGGTATGCAGCTTGGGTCTGGTCAGGAAAATACGGATCAGTCCTTGTCCAAGATGACTTGTGGACTGGATGTTGCTGCAGCAGAACTTTGATTGCGCTGCCTGCCCTGCAGATACCTGTCATCCACCCGGAACCATTGAGACTTATTTTTGTTTCCAAGCTTGACAGGGTCAAAGGGACTTGTTAATTTTTGCACAAGCAATTTTTTTGGGGTCAGTGCGGAAAATCATTTCAACTTAAAATCCAAGGAGTTTGCGATGACATTGAGAATGACCACGCCTCCCCCGCATGGAGGAAGAATCGAAGAGAGGGTCGTCAGGGATCCCCAGCTGGCAAAGAAGCTGGCCAAGGGTTGTCCTGCCTACGACATCAAGCCCACCCTCAGCGACAAGGGCGTGCCGGTACGCAATGTCTATAGGGAGATCATGTCCGTCTGCTATGGTTTCTTCAGTCCGGTGGAAGGCTCCATGAAGAAGGCAGAGGTGGAAAGGGTCCTTAAAGAGAGAAGACTCCTGAACAACTGGATTTTTCCCTACCCCATCGTCTTTGACATCAGCGAGGAAGACTATAAGCAGTTGGGTGTCACAGCCGGAGATCGGGTCTTGCTGCGGCTCAAGGGCAAGCCTTTTGCCATCCTGGACGTGGAGGAGGTCTGGCGCATCGACAATCCTGAAGAGATGGCCCACAAGGTCTTCGGCACCCCTGAGGACAACCCTGAGGTGGTCCAGGAGCCCTTCAACGCAAAGCACCCCGGCTGGGTGATCTACAAGAGCTTGAACCCCGTGGTCTTGGCAGGAAAATATACTATAATCAACGAGCCTAAGTTCAAGCCCCCCTTCGACCGCTTCTGGTTCCCTCCGCTCAAGTGCCGTGAAGAGTTCCAGAGCCGGGGCTGGCGCACGGTGATCAACCATCAGACCAGGAACGTGCCCCATGTGGGTCACGAGCACCTTATGAAGAATGCCGCCTATACCGGGGACATAGAGCCTTGCAATGGAATCCTGGTCAACGCCATCATAGGGGTTAAGCGCAAGGGAGACTACCCGGACGAAACCATTTTGGAAGGCCATGAGGCAGTAAACAAAGGCGGCTATATCAAGCCTGAGCGGCACATGGTATCCTATTGCCTTTGGGACATGCGCTACGGCAACCCCCTGGAATCCATGCTGCACGGCATTATCCGCCAGAATATGGGCTGCACCCACCATATGTTCGGCAGGGACCACGCTGCAGTGGGCGACTTCTACGACGAATACGCCACCCAGACCCTGTGGGACAAAGGCATTCCCAGCTTCGGTTTTGACCAATCCATCTGCGATGTGGACTATGGCCTGCACATCCGGCCCCAGAACATGCGGGAATTTTGGTACTGCCCTGTCTGCCAGGAGATCGCCTACAGCGAGTCCTGCGGTCACACCAAGCAAAAGGAAAAGTTCAGCGGCAGCTTCATCCGGGGCATGGTGGGTGAAGGCATCTATCCGCCCAGGGTCATCTTCCGGCCGGAAGTCTATCAGGCAGTGGTCAAGTGGTGGAAGGAGTTCAACTTCCCCTTCTGCAATCAGAATTATGTAATCAAGCAGGACAAGAATCTGGAAGTGGACCTTCCTGATCTGGATGTTTAAGTCTGCCCAACCTTGACTTAGGAGGAATTAAAATATGTCCAAGACATTCGTGGTTCTCCTGGACGACAAGCGCATGGAAGCCCTCAAGGGCAGCGGCCTGGAGGACAAGGTAGAGTATATGTTTGGAGGCAACCTGCGGGCCTTCAGCATGGAGATCCCAGATGACAAGGCCCAAGAGATAATGAAAAACTTTGATTCTGCCCGTACAGACTCCAGGGGAGCTATCACAGATACCCCCCTGGCCTTCAACAGGACTTTGTTCGAAGAGATCGCCAAGGCCAAGACACTGGATCCCAAGGTGGTGGACAACACCCTGGCCAGGGTGGACGAGATCAAGGAGCTGGCAGAAAAGGAATCCGACTATCTGCCTCCTCCGGAAATATAGGCCAAGATTTGGGTGGTAACGCTGAACTGCAGCCGGCTAAATTTGTCCTTGACAAATGCTGAATTCCTGAAGGACAAAGCTGAAACCGAGACTGAGAAAGCCTTTGGTAGGCCTAGGTCTCTAAGCTGGGCTGCTCAGGGAGCGGAGTGCACCCATCAACTTGAGCCCCGAAGGAAGTGAAACAGACTGCTGCAGATGCCTGGCTGGCCAATAGGTCAGGCAGGCATCTGCGGCAACTTCCTTTTCTATATACAGGCGTTTGGTTTATACAAAAACAATCCAAGGAGGGAGAACATGCCAACCTACGTAAACCCTGAAAAATGCGACGGCTGCAAGGGCGGAGAGAAGACAGCCTGCTTGTACATCTGCCCCAACGATCTTATGATTCTGGACGAAAAAGAAATGAAGGCCTACAACCAGGAACCTGACCAGTGCTGGGAGTGCTACTCCTGCATCAAGATCTGCCCCCAGGGAGCGATTACTGCTCGCCCCTACGCTGACTTTGCCCCTATGGGCGGAACCAGCATTCCCTTGCGCAGCGCAGAGGACATTATGTGGACCATCCAGTTCCGCAGCGGTGAAGTCAAGAGGTTCAAGTTTCCTATCCGCACCACTGCTGAAGGTTCCATCAAGCCATATGAGGGCAAGCCTGAACCCCAGGATCTGGAAAACGAATACCTGTTCAATGAGACAGAGTTGAGCAAGCCCCAGGAAGTCCTGAACAAGAAGTTTGAGGTCAAGGACGTGGAAACCACCCAGTGCTGGTTTGATACCTCCTGCGAGGGTGGAAACAGGTAGTCTAAGCCATTGTGGGATGCAACACAGCACTCCTCCTAGGATGCTGGGAACAAATTAAAAAGCCTAGAGAACAAGGAGAAGCAGTATGCCTCAGATACCAAGCAAAGATGTAACCAAGGGACTTCCCATTTCTGAGCCGGAAGTAGTGGAAATGGAAACCGATGCCTTGATTGTCGGCGGCGGCATGGGCGCCTGTGGGGCTGCCTACGAAGCCGTGAACTGGGCTGACAAGCACGGCGTAAACCTCCTGCTGGTGGACAAGGCCTCCCTGGAGAGATCCGGCGCTGTGGCTCCCGGCCTCTCCGCCATCAACACCTATCTTGGAGAGAACAATTCGGATGATTACGTGCGCATGGTCCGCAACGACCTCATGGGCATTGTGCGTGAGGACCTGATTTTTGATCTGGGCAGGCACGTGGATGATTCAGTGCATCTGTTCGAGGAATGGGGGCTGCCCATCTGGGTCAAGAAGGAAGGCAAGAATCTGGACGGTGCCAAGGCCAAGTCCGAGGGCCTCTCCCTGCGCACTGGGGCCACACCAGTTCGCTCCGGCCGCTGGCAGATCATGATCAACGGCGAGTCCTACAAGGTCATCGTGGCTGAGGCAGCCAAGAACGCTTTGGGTGAGGATCGCTATCTGGAGCGCATTTTTATCGTCAAGCTGCTTCTGGACGCCAACGAGCCCAATCGCGTGGCTGGCGCAGTAGGTTTCTCAGTGCGTGAGAACAAGGTCTACATCATCAAGGCCAAGGGCATGATTGTGGCTTGCGGCGGAGCTGTGAACGTCTACAGGCCTCGCTCCACTGGTGAAGGTATGGGCAGGGCCTGGTATCCTGTCTGGAATGCAGGCTCCACCTACGCTCTCTGCGCCCAGGTGGGAGCGGAAATGACCATGATGGAAAACCGCTTCGTGCCTGCCAGGTTCAAGGACGGCTACGGCCCTGTGGGCGCTTGGTTCCTGCTTTTCAAGGCCAAGGCCACCAACGCCAACGGCGAGGACTACACCCAGACCAATGCCTCCATGCTCAAGCCCTATCAGGACAGGGGTTATGCCACAGGCGCGGTTATCCCTACCTGCCTGCGCAACCATATGATGATGCGGGAACTGCGCGAAGGCCGCGGACCCATCTTCATGGACACTGCTACTGCCCTGCAGAATACATTCAAGGAGCTGAGCAAGAACGAGCAGAAGCACCTGGAGTCAGAAGCCTGGGAGGACTTTTTGGATATGTGCCCTGGCCAGGCCAACCTCTGGGCAGCCATGAATGTCAAGCCTGAGGAAAAGGGCTCCGAGCTAATGCCTACTGAGCCATATCTCTTGGGCTCCCACTCTGGCTGCTGTGGGATCTGGGTCTCAGGACCGGACGAGGACTGGGTGCCTGACGACTACAAGGTCAAGGCTGACAACGGCAAGATCTACAACCGGATGACCACTGTGAACGGCCTTTTCACCTGCGCAGACGGTGTAGGCGCCTCTGGGCACAAGTTCTCTTCCGGCTCCCACGCAGAGGGCAGGATGGCTGGCAAGCAACTGATCCGCTGGTGCGTAGACCATAAGGACTATCAGCCAGCCCTGCAGCAAAGCGCAGAAGAGCTGAAGAAAGAGATCTACAGGCCCTGGTATGTATACGAAGAGACCAAGGCAGAGTCCACAGATCCCAGTGTGAACCCCTACTACATCACACCCAGGAACTTCATGTTCCGCCTGATCAAGGCCACTGACGAGTACGGCGGCGGCTGCGCCACCTACTACACCACCTCAGAGGCCATGCTCAAGGCAGGATTCCATCTCCTGGACATGCTGGAAGAGGACTCCGCCAAGCTGGGTGCCAGGGACCTGCACGAGCTGCTTCGCTGCTGGGAGCAGTTCCACAGGCTGTGGACTGTACGCCTGCACATGCAGCACATTGAGTTCCGCAAGGAATCCCGTTATCCCGGCTTCTACTACCGCGCTGACCACATGGGCATAGATGACTCCAAGTGGATGTGCTTCGTGAACTCCAAGTACGACCCGAAAAAGGGCGAAACCACCTTGTTCAAGCGTCCGTACTATCAAGTCATCCCTGACTAGACCTGGAAAAATCCGGGCCGCAGGCTTCCGGGCCTGCGGCCCGTTTACTGTGAGTAAATGGTCTAAGCCTGAACTAAGTAAACCCTGGACTCTGCCTATGCAGACAGACTTAAGCCTTGTGCAGGGAATTTACTTAGTTTAGGCTTAGACCATTTTGGCCCAACCTAATAAGGCGTCAGTCCAGCCATGGCCTAACAGCAGCAGGATTTGCCAGGGCAAGGGTTTGAAAATTTCGCTCAAATATTTTATAGGCCAATTCTCCTGCGGGTAAGCATTTAGCCATTTAAGTCGTCAGAGGGAGGAAGCAAATGTCAAAGAGCATACTTGTCATCGGGGGTGGCTTCAGCGGGATTACCGCCGCCCTGGAGGCAGCTGAACTGGGCCATGAAGTTTATCTGGTGGAAAAGGCCCCCTATCTGGGAGGCAGGGTTGCGCAGCTGAACAAGTACTTTCCCAAGCTGTGCCCTCCATCCTGCGGCCTGGAGATCCAGTTCCAGCGCATCAAGAAAAACTCCAACCTGAAGTGCTTCACCCTGGCAGAAGTAACTGCAGTCAGCGGGGAACCAGGCAACTATGAGGTGGCAGTCACCCTGAAGCCCAGGTACACTTCGCCCCACAGTGTGGATCTGAGCGAGCTGGCCCAGGGCTTGAGCCAGGATATCCCCAATGATTTCGAGTTCGGATTGAGCAAGAAGAAGCCCCTGTATATGGATATTCCTTTTGCCTATCCGCACCGTTTTGTCCTGCAGCCTGAGCACTTGAGCGAGGAGGAAAAGAAGAAGCTGGCCAAGAGCAAGTTTATCAATCTGGATGAGAAGGAGAAGACCATCACCCTGCAGGTGGGCAGCATCGTTCTGGCCACTGGCTGGAAGCCCTATGACGTTACCAACCTGACCAACCTGGGTGCAGGCAAGGTCCAGAACTGCATCTCCAACATGCAGATGGAACGTATGGCATCCCCTTCCGGTCCCACCCAGGGCAGGATTGAATGCCCCTCCAGCGGCAAGGCCCCTAAAAAGGTTGCCTTTGTACAGTGCGCAGGCTCCAGGGATGAAAACCACCTCAACTACTGCTCTTATATCTGCTGCATGGCCTCCCTGAAGCAGGCCCAGTACGTGCGCGAACAATATCCTGACACTGAGGTCAGCATATTCTACATTGATCTGCGCACCCCTGGCAGGTATGAGAATTTCGCTCAAAAAATATTGGCAGACCCCCAGGTCAAGACTGTAAAGGGCAAGGTGGCTGCTGTGGAGGAAGACATCAGGAGCAGCGGGGTCTGGATCACTGCCGAGGATGCCATTGCTGGACGCCAAATCCAGGATTGCTATGATCTGGTAGTCCTGGCCACTGGCATGCAGCCCAGCCTGTCAGGCCAGAATCTACCCCTGGATATTGCCCTGGATGAACAGGGCTTTGCACATGGCGCCGAGGAAAAGGGCATTTTTGCAGCCGGATGCGCTGTGGAGCCCCTGGATGTGATGAAATCCGCTCAATCTGCCACAGGCGCTGCAATGCAAGCCATCCAAACGGTGAGAGGGAGGTAACCAAATGCCCGAGAAGATCGGTATATACTTTGACAAGGTCAACCTGGGCCAGCTTTTGGATCTGGAGGCCCTAACCGAGAAACTGCAAAACAAGTGGGGACAGCAATGCCCGGTGATCAAGACCGAGGAGGCCCTGGCCAGCGAGCAGGGTCGCAAGAGCATCCAGGAGGACATTGACTCTGGTGCGATTGATGCGGTCTGCATCTGCGGCCCCTCTCCCAGGGTAGATCAGGAGCTTTACGACTTTGGCCCCAGTATCCTGGTGGAGCGTGTCAACCTTAGGGAACAATGCGTAATGTCCTACAAGGATCCTGAGGAAGTAACCCAGCAGCCTGCAGAAGGGCCGCCACAGCTTTTGCAGGACCTGGCCCTGGATTACGTGAACATGGCAGTGAGCAAGCTGCAAAAGACCGAGCCTCCTGAGCCGGAAGCCCTGGAAACTACCCGCAGGATCCTGGTTCTGGGCGGAGGCTGGAGCGGGCTGCATGCTGCCTTGAGCAGCGCCAAGACGGGCTATGAAGTGGTATTGCTGGAAAAGGAAAAACAGCTTGGCGGATACGCTGCCCAAATGCGCAAGACCTTCCCCATGAATCCCCCCTACACCCAGGCCCAGGACACAGGGCTGGAACAGCTGGTGCAGGAAGTGCAGGATCAGGAACTTATCACTGTGTACACCTCCAGCTCCCTGGAAGAATTAGGAGGACAGCCTGGACAGTTCACAGCCAGGATAAAAACCTCTGCCAAGGAGGAGCAGGAGGAGCAGGTAGGCTCCGTGGTGGTGGCCACCGGCTGGCAGGCTCAGGACACCAAGTATCTGCAGCCCCTGGGATACGGCAAGTACAAGAACATTGTCACCTCCATGCAGCTGGAGGAGATGGCCAAAAAGGAAGAGATCCTGCGGCCCAGTGATGGGAAGAAACCTGCCAATGTGGTCTTTATTCTGGGATTTAGCCACTTGTTGGACGAATTCGCCCAGCAGGAGCAAAAGGAGAAGGAAGAGGCGGAAAAGGCTGCAGAGGAGTCCCAGGAGAGCGAGGAGCCTGTAATTGAGGAGAAGTTTGAGATCACTGAATCCTACAGACACCTGCCCTATACCTCGGAAATCACCTCCTTGACCGCACTCAAGCAGGCTGGATATGTGCGGGAACTGCTCCCTGACTCCTTGGCTTATGTCATATACGAACATATGATGATTCCGGGCATCAACGAACTCTATTACAAGAATGCCCAGGATGATATGGGCAT
>JBNJDO010000006.1:0-48726 GCA_051744965.1 Thermodesulfobacteriota bacterium
TTGCCATAGTGAAAATAAATAAAAAAACCGGCAATTTGGAATGATGCCGGGCATATTGATGCTACCTCCGTTTCCATTCATTCGGAATACTTACGTACTTCTTCTGCAATGGCCTTACGCGGTCCTCGATTATCGGTACTAAGCTCCATAGCTGCAATTTGCTGACCGTTGCGATAGATGTAAAGATACGGTACTGATGGTACATCTATTAAATCTGGTGGCCGCGGCTGGCCCAACTCCAACATTGTCAGCTTTGCTTTTTGCGGATCGACCCGATCCGCTAAGGTCCCTTCAAACACAGGGACCGTTTGCTGGCACAGGGGGCAATTCTTATCATGAGCCAGGAGTAAGACGTCGCGGTCAGCTTCTTCCAGCACCTCTGCATCAAAGTTTTGTGCAGATATTTCTGTAATCTCCATACTGACCTCCTATGTTTTGGTTTGTACCACACGGAGATTGATACACCTCACCCAGCACCCACTTTATAAGCTCCAGCATAGCACTTGCACCCTGGCCAGCTGCAATAATGGCCTGTTTGTGCTTATCTCTGTCACATACATCACCAGCGGCATATATGCCGGAACAAGCAGCCATAGTTGTTGGATCAACCATAACCTCTCTTCTCTGATTCAAGGTAACTTCTTCTTAAGCCCCCCGTTGACTAGACAACTGGGGAAAGCTTATAGTCCGCCTATGCTCAGTTCTCGCTAGATAATACAACATGTTCAATTTTTTATCTGGCAACTTTCAGCTTTTTGAATAGATATCTTCGCGACTGAAAAGGACCTTTTCTTGCGCCATTCAAACGACCTCCTTCCTTCACTGACCATCGTCAAATCCAGGCCGAACAAAATCCCTGGCCTGAGGAAAGACAGTTTCCAGTTTCCGGCGCAAGCGTTCCAGGCACAATAGTATATCCTGCACCCCCTCCCTGTCACGGTCCACGTTCTCATGAACTACACCCCATGCAGCCAGAGAGCGGTCAATGCCCATCAAGGCCACCTTGGCTGAACCGTCTGCATCCCGGCCATAGCTTTCCAGCTCGCATTCATCTTCTTCAGCCTTGCCCTGCAAGGCCCGCACGATCTTGGCCTCAATCAAAAACAGATACCAGGATATGATCTCCTTGGCCTCCTGCAGCCCCGGAGCTTCCCCGGCAGGAATGACCCCCGGGATTTTGACCTCCACCTCTTGTGTCCAGATTTCCGAGCTCTCCAGCCATTCTTTGGCCATCTCCCTATACTTTTTTGCAAGAATGGTGCAGATATGCTCTCTGGCTCTTTGCATAGCCTGCTCATACCCTACGTCCTGGTCCTCTCTGGCTGCATCCAGATCAATCTCTCGTTCCTGGGCCAAATCATAAAGCAGGCTCATAGTCACTTCAAAAATGTTGGATATGGACTCCCAGAAGGCGGCGTTCATCTCATCCGAATTCTTTTGCTCCTGGAAGAACTCCTGCTCCATGGCAAAGTTCATACATCTAGAGGTAAAGGCACATCTCTCGCACCACCGGTCGCAATAGTTATAGATTCCGGGTATAAAATCCGGATTTTTGGCCATCTCTTTTATCCGGTCTTTATCCATAGTCCAATGCTCCCTTATAAGCATTAAAAATACTGCAAACAGGCCATAAGAACAACAGCCCAATCAGGCATGCGCCTTCCTCGCCACAGCCACGCCCGGAACCAGCTCCGGCTTATAGGCGTCGCTCAAAGGCCCTAATTGGATCTGGCAAGGGCCTGTCTATTGCCAAATGCCCGGCCAGGGATTCGATAGTCTCCCCTTCTATCAATATTTGCACCTGCTGCACATCTTCTAGCTGCAAGGCACTAAGCACTATGGAGTCCACCAGGACCGCCTCGGATTCACTGCCCAAAGAGACCTCTGCCAATTCTGCAGAAAAATCAAGATAGGCCACCTGGTCCTTGATATAGCTGTCTAGCAAACGTACGTCCTCAGGAACAACCCTGCTTAGCTTCTGATCCTGAGGGCCTGAGAGCAAAGCATGCACCAATTCGGAAAGCCCTGGTTCTGAGCCGGCAAACTCTCTGCTTTCAGAACCCAGCTCAAAGCTGGTATTGGTAGCCCGCATGAAGTAAAGCTCCAGCTCTGCGCTTTCTTCCTGGCCTGCAGTATCTAGCATGCAGCCGCTCAGAAACAGCAGCATCAAAAAAAATATAGTTTTTATGGGCTTGTACATTCTAAACATCGACCTTTCCAGGCTTGAAGGCTCCACAATCAACGTTGAACTATAACCTCTTGATCCTTTGCAGGCAGAATATGCAGGAGACTTTAAGTTTAGCAAGATTCATGACTAGCTGTTGGAACCTAGCTGATCCTGGAGCATTT
The DNA here is from genome assembly GCA_051744965.1 of Thermodesulfobacteriota bacterium. Taxonomy (GTDB): domain Bacteria; phylum Desulfobacterota; class Desulfovibrionia; order Desulfovibrionales; family Desulfothermaceae; genus CAZBUB01. The sequence goes on from JBNJDO010000006.1 coordinate 2,350, forward strand.
CCTTGACCTCAGCCTCGGAGAGATCATACCAGACCCGGTAAGCATTGGCTACAGCAAAGGGACCTGACTCCTGGACATGAGCGCTGTAGATCCGATCCACCTCAGGACTCAGCCTGAGAATGGAGCCCAGCGGGGCCGTGGGCACGGCAACCACAACCTCTTGGGGATCCTGCTCCTGGACCATCCTGACTGCTGCCAGCATGGAAAAGCCTGAAGCCAGACCATCATCAGCAAGAATTACCCTTTTGCCTTTTAGCTCTGGGAAGGGGCGGCCCTGCCTGAACAGCTTATCCTTTCGGTCCAGCTCCTGCCTGGTCTTTTCTGTCTGGGCCTGCACCTCATCCTGGGATAGACCCAGCCTGTTTATCAGCTCCTGGTTGAGCAGGGCCTCGCCGGTCTGGGACAGGGCTCCGAAGCCGGCCTCAGTGTTGCCGGGTATCTGGATCTTTCTGATTATAATCAGATCCAGGGGCAGGCCCAGCTCCTGCTGCAAACGCAGGCCCACAGGCATGCCTCCTGCAGGTATGGCCAGAATCAGGCCTGTCTGCAGCCCGGCATAGCCGCTGCGGAGCATGTCCGCCAGAACAGCCCCGCCTGCAAGGCGGTCCTGAAAGACCAGGCTCTTGTTGCGCAGCTCATTTTTGTCTATCAGGTTTTCAGGCAAGTTCATAAACACCCCCTTGTTTCTTTTTCCTGTAGAAGCTTTCCCTCGAGGAGCTTATTGACTGCCCAGAGATGTAACTCCATATCCTGCCAGGGCGGATCTCCTGCATCAGTAAGCAACAGCTCCAGATCAGGCACAGGCTTGTCCTCAATATGATATAGGATTTGCAAAACACATACCTGATCAGTATATTGTAAGTACCTTTGAAAGCATGTTTTTGGTTAAGCAACGAGCTTCAGGGCATAAACACGGCCCAGGTCAAGCTGCAAAGCAGGGAGGCATTTTGAGGGTTTTGCTGATTTCCGCCAATACAGAGCAGATTGACACTCCTGTACTGCCCATAGGCATGGCCCGGGTGGCAGCTGCCGCAGAGCATGCCGGGCATCAAGTCAGGACCTTGAATCCCATGCAGCCGGAGCAGGCAGCCTTACAGATCCAAAGCGGGATATCCGAATTAAAGCCTGACATCATCGGAGTTTCAGTGCGCAATATAGACGACCAGAATCAGCAGGACCCCAGATTCCTCCTGCCTCAGGCCAAAGGAATCCTGGAGGAATGCAGAAAACTGAGCCAGGCCCCTATTGTCCTGGGTGGGCCTGGATTCAGCATCTTTCCCTGCTCTGCCCTGGCATATCTTGGGGCTGAGTATGGCATCCAGGGGGAAGGAGAGCAGGCCTTTCCGGACTTGCTGGCCAGAATGGCAGCCCAGCAGCCTGTAAAGTATCTTCCAGGCCTGATCCTGCCTGACCAGGACTACTGCCCGCCTGCCCGGCGTCTAAAACTCCTGGATAACTACCCCTTGCCTTTGCCCGGAATACATCTGCAAATACCCCGGGAGCTGGACAAGGGCGAATTGTGGGTGCCTTTGCAAACCCGCAGAGGATGCCCCATGCAATGCAGCTACTGCTCCACCCCTGCCATAGAGGGCAGAATCATGCGCAGGCATTCGGTACAGGCAGTGCTGGAAAATCTCACAGCCTACGTCAGGGCAGGCTTCAAAAGATTCTTTTTTGTGGACAACACCTTCAACCTGCCGCCTTCCTATGCCCAGGATCTCTGCCAGGCCATAATTGATGCAGGCCTGGATATCTCCTGGCAGGCCATAGTCTATCCTGCCGGACTAAAACCTGAGCTGGTGGAAAAGATGGCCAGGGCTGGCTGCGTGGGAGTGGCCCTGGGCTTTGAAAGCGGCAACAGGGCAGTCCTGCAAGACATGAACAAGCGCTTCGGCCCACAGGAGGTCCGCAGGGCCAGCCAACTGTTCAAGGAGTTCGGCATATCCAGGATGGGCTTTCTGCTCCTGGGCGGCCCCAGGGAAACCAAGGACACGGTAGAGGAGAGCATTGATTTTGCCAAGTCCCTGGACCTGGAGCTGGCAAAGCTGACCGCAGGCATCCGCATCTACCCCCATACCCCTTTAGCCCGGCAGGCAGTAGAGGATGGGATAGTGCCTGCTGATTCAGACCTGCTGCATCCCAGCTTCTATCTCAAACCCCACCTGGACGGCTGGCTGCAGGAAAGGGTGGCCCAGGAGTCCGAACAGCAGCCAGGCTGGCAGATCTGAATCTGCCTTTAGCCAAGAATTTGAGTTGCAGGCGAATCCATTATCCCCAAATCAGCAGCCTGATCCCCCACCAACATGCGGAAATGGGATTGCGGCAGGCGGTCCAGAAACCTCTTGGCCAGGTAACACCCTATAAATATTTAATATGTATCCTGTTGCCTAGACAATAAAAAACAATTACAATAATTATTGGCGCTAATTTAGCTGGTTACCAACATCTTGTCATCCTTAGGTTTAAACCATTCCAGAAAAATTAGATTAACACGAACAGGAGGATACCATGCAAAAAAGCTATTTTGTCTACAACAAGGACAAAGATGTAGACTACATTGTCATCCCGGAAAAAACTGTACTGGTAGTTACTCCCAAGATATTTGCAGATTTTCTCTATGCTGAAGATCTCTCCCAGCATGAAACAGAATTGAAACCTGGACAGCCTGCAGACTTTGGGCAAGTAGCAGCAATCCTGGAAAATGATCATTTGCGGATTATTGATCCTGAGCTCTGGAGCTCCAGACGAGCATCCCTGGAATGGTGATTCTGGAAACCATAATATAAAATAAGTCAGAATATCGATTACGACAACGACCAGGACAACGGTAAAGGAAAAAGTGCGTGGTAAGCTGTTGCTGATTTATGCAGATTGCTTCGCTTAGCTTGCAATGACTGAAAAGAATCACTGATGCTTGAGTCAATTTAGATAAACTAAGCTTATCTACTCCAGGAGTGTCTGCCATGTACCTGGCCAGAGTCCGCTTGGGAAACAGGCTGCATTATATAATCCGGGGATCTGTGATCCAAGACGGAGTGTATGTCAGCCAAGACCTTTTGGATCTGGGCTCTAATCCAGGAGAATACATCGAATATCCTGGAGGAAATAGCTTCTATATCAGCCAGGAGGTGGAAGACGCACTGCAGGCCAAGGGTTTGGACCCTGGATTGAGTGAATTGGAGGAGCTCTTCTGGCCATTTGTCCAGCCTGAGATCCGCCACGCTTTAAGGGGCTTTGCCTGGAGAAGCAGGGCCAAGAAAAGACAGCCCCCTTTGAATCAGGCTGAAAAGGACTATCTGCAGCACCGTCTGCATATAATGGACAAGCGCAGGGTAAATTACCTCAGGCTGGGAGAGATGGACCAAAGCCAGCTGCCTGGTATGCCCTTGAAGCTGTATCGGCCTTTGCTGTATATGTCCCGGGACGAGATGGAGCATTATTTTCAGCGCCAAGAGGCTGAACTGCCGTTTCGGGAGTACAGCGCATACGTTTTTTCTTTCCTCAATCTGCGCAGGTTCTTCTCAGAGATCTACGCCGGTGTCATGCCCCAGGCCCTGAACCTGGAAAAGCTGGACAGATGCTTTATCCAGGACATCTGCGAGCTGAACCTGGACGAATCATTTTTCGGGAAAAGGCGTAATCCCGATCATTTGCACCCTTGCCTGATACGCTATGTGATCATGTACTTTGACTACTCTTTGCCTGCAGGTGATTATCTGCAGCGGCTGCGCCAGGACTTTTTCGCCCGCAAGCGGGAAGCCTTTGCCCAGGCCTCCAGCAGAAAGGGCTCCAGGGATCTTGAGCAGAGCGCGGATATCTTCCAGATCTCCATCTCTGAGCTCAAGGGCATGAGCCGCAGGCAGATCAGCCAGATGTACAGGCAGAGGGCCAAAAAGCTGCACCCGGATCAGGGCGGGAGCAAGCAGGACTTCCTCCGACTTTCCCAGGCCTACAGGACACTTTTGAGCCTCCTGGGCGAATAGTATACCTCATTCACCCAGTAAGCAATGCAGAGCTTCAACAAGCACGACTCTATCACTAGCTGAGATATAACAGAAAATCACCACAGCCTGGACAAAGCGAAAAATACAAGCACTCCCGCTCCCAGCGGAAGATAGATATACAGTCAGGGAGTGCACTTCCCGCCTGCTTTCCAGGCCAACAAGCCCAAGACTGCAACTCCCACCAATACCGCGAGCACAAATTCCAGGGTAAACACAGAATTGCTCCTCCTTAGCATACCAGGTTTGCAAACTTGAATTTTTCAGATACGATACAAAAAAATTACTCCTAATCCAGGAGATGCTTTGAGATGAACGACATGGATATGAGCCCTGGCCCGGGCAGGACCATCCTGTCCGAGCAATGGCTGGGCATTTTGGATCTGCTCAAGTCCTCTGCCTTCACCATTGACTTAAACCGCAAGATCACCTCCTGCAACCAGAGCGCCCAGTCCCTGTTGGGCATCTCTGAAGATGAAATCCTGGGCAAGGAATGCTGGCAGGTTTTCAAAGGCGTGCCCTGCGCCACCTGCTGCCCCTACCGGGAGGGAAACTCCGAGCCCAAGGAGATCGAGGTGGAGCTTCTGGATGCAGAAAACCGCCCCCACCTGGTGACCCGTCTCACAGCACCCATCTATAATGTAAACCAGGAACTGCAGGGCTATCTGATCCTGATCCAGGACCGCATGTCCCTGGCGGAGATTTTAAACCGCATCCGCTACGGGGAAAAGAGCCTGAAGATAATCCTGGACAACCTGGACCTAGCCATCTTCACTGTGAATCGGGGCGGATACATAACCTTTTTCAACGATGCTGCAGAGTCCATCACAGGCTACTCCAGACAGGAGGTCCTGGGCAAGCCCTGTCTGGAGATCCTGGGGCCAGCAGGAGACCATGTACAAAAGCCCCTGCAGGCCTGCCTCAAGTATGGCCGATCCCAAAGCACTGGCCCCACCAAGATCCTAACCGCCCAAGGTACTATCACAGATGTCAAGATTGATCTTATGCCCCTTAGCAATGAACAGGAAAAGCTGGTGGGCGGCCTAGTCACCCTGCATGACCTTACCCTGGCCAGAAAGCTGGATGAAGTAATAACCGAGGAGGATTCCTACCAGGGCATGATCGGCAGGGACCCTAAAATGCAACAAATCTTTGAAATCGTGGAACAAATCGGCCCAAGCGAAGCAACTGTACTGATCGAGGGGGCCACAGGCACAGGCAAGGACCATCTGGCCCGAGCTATCCACTTAGCTAGCGAGCGCAAGCAAAAGCCATTGGTAAAGGTCAATTGCGCGGCAATCCCCTATGATCTGCTGGAGTCAGAGATGTTCGGCTACACCAAGGGGGCCTTCACCGGTGCGGTTCAGGACAAGCCAGGCAGATTCCAGGAGGCTGACGGGGGCAGCATCTTCCTGGACGAGATAGGGGATCTGCCCCTGTCCCTGCAGGGCAAGCTCTTGAGAGTCCTGGAGGACAGGGAATTCTACCCCCTGGGCGGCAGGCACGTGGTCCGGGTGGATGTACGCATCCTGGCTGCCACCAACAGCAACCTGGAGGAGCTGATGAGCAGAGGGCAGTTCCGGGAGGACCTTTTCTATCGTCTGAATGTCTGCCGCCTTGAACTTCCTGCCTTGCAGGAGCGCAAAGCAGACCTCCCCCTGCTTATCTGGCATATCCTGCGTCGCCTAGCAGCAGCCCAGAAAGTGCGTACGCCAGAGATCTCAGCCGAAACCATGGAGGTTTTGCTTAACTACCAGTATCCAGGCAATGTCCGAGAACTGGAGAACATCCTGGAATACGCTCTGCTCACCAGCAGGGGCAAGACCATCGAGTCCAGGCATATCCAACCCTATGTATACGCCAAGGTCAGCCGCTCCCAGCGCTGCCCCAGGGATGAAGGGGAGCCCACCACCCAGGGACAGGAAAAACAGCGCATCCTTGAAACCCTGCAGCGCCACAACTGGCACAAAAAGCAAACCGCCCAGGAGCTGGGCATGGACCGCAGCACTCTGTGGCGCAAGATGAAAAGGCACGGCCTGATCTCCTGAGCAATCAGTCTATGTCCTGGCCTTTGTTGCAGCATGTTGCATATCATGTTGCGCAACTGCTCCAACAACAAGCTTCAATCAATCCAGCCTGATAGCAACTAGACTTGACTTCGGTCCAAATCAGACCTGCAACACTGCAACACCCATCCTTGGCTTATCTATAAATCCTTTCCATGTAAATTACTGTAAGAACTGCAAATATTTATAGACTTTCTCCTGGCACAGTTTCTGCTCTCATTAGTATTACAACGATACTTTCATTATCTGAACCAGGCCTAGCTCCGTCATCCCGGCTCCTGGTTCAAAGTCCAGGACAGGCTTCCGATCCGGGTGTCATCCCGGACACCGAGATTGGTAAATATCTTTCACTCTAGTAAAAGGCTGAACATCAATTTCCCAGATTCTGTAATCCTAAAATGAACAAGAGATGCACCCCTGTGCTCAAAGAAAAAAGGTCCTGGTGGTGGATGAGGACTCAGATATGCGCATATTTCTGACTCATCTCCTGGAGCTGGGCGGATTCCAGACAATACCAGCAGCTGATCCCCAAGAGGGCTTCCAGAGGCTGGAGGAGGAAACACCTGATCTGATCCTGCTTTCTGTCATGTTTGATTCCAGGGGCCATTTATTGATGTTCGAAGATCTCAAGCAGGACGAGCGCTTTCAGGAGATACCAGTGATACTGATGTCCAATATTGAAAAAAGGCATCTCTACCAGCTGAGGATTCTGCCCCAGGTACCCAGGCAGGGTCTGCTTCTCAGGCCGGAAGGCTTCTTGAGCAGGCCCCCAGAAGCAGAGGAGCTCCTGGGCGTAATCGGCAGTCTGAGCCACAAGGAGGAGATCTAGCCAATTTCCAGGATCAATTTTACAAAGCAAATCAAAAAGGATCTCAGATGGATGCAAGAATAGGATTCTATATTTGTCACTGCGGGATCAACATCGCCTATAAAGTGGATGTCCAGGAAGTGGCTGCTTTTATCCAGACCCTGCCCGGCGTGGTGGTCTCCAGGGATTATCAGTTCATGTGCTCCGATCCTGGGCAGGACATGATCATTAAGGACATCCAGGAACATAGCCTAAACCGGGTGGTGGTGGCCTCCTGCTCCCCGCGCATGCACGAGAAGACCTTTCAGAATGCCTGCTACCGGGCCGGTTTGAACCCCTACCTGTTCCAGATGACTTGCGTGCGGGAGCACTGCTCCTGGGTCATAGAGGATCCGGAGGAAGCCACGCACAAGGCCAAGCACTTGGCTGCCGCAGCAGTAAACCGGGTTCAATTGCACCAAAAGCTCTACCCCAGGCAAGAGAGCGTGCACCCCGACGTCCTGGTGGTGGGCGGAGGCATAGCTGGCATGCAGGCAGCCCTGGATGTGGCACGCTCCGGACACCAGGTGTATCTGGTGGAAAAAACGCCTTCCATCGGCGGCCACATGTTGCAGTTCGACAAGACCTTCCCCACCCTGGACTGCGCTGCCTGCATCGGCACCCCCAAGATGGTGGATGTGGGCCAGAATCCAAACATCAACCTTCTTACCTACAGCGAGGTCAAGGATGTCTCTGGATTCATAGGCAACTACCAGGTCACCATCCACAAAAAGCCCAGGTACGTGATCGAGGGCGTATGTACAGGCTGCGGGGAGTGCGCCAAGGTCTGCCCGGTAACCATGCCCAGCGAATGGAACGAAGGCCTGAGCAACCGGGCAGCCATCTACCGCACCTTCCCCCAGGCCATTCCCATTACCTTTTGTATAGACAAAAGGGATCGAGCCCCTTGCACCCGGGCCTGCCCTGCAGGGGTGAATGTGCAGGGCTATGTGCAGCTGATCAGCCAGGGCAAGTACCAGGAGGCCCTGGAGCTTATATATGATCGCCTGCCCCTGCCGGGTGTACTGGGCAGGGTCTGTCCCCACCCCTGCGAGGACAACTGCCGCCGCAGCCAGGTGGACTCTGCAGTGGCTATCAGGTCCTTGAAAAGGTTTGCCGCGGACAGCGCCAAGGCAGGGCCAGAGCCCTTGCAGAAGCCTGAGCGGGAAGAAAAGGTGGCCATAATAGGCTCCGGACCTGCAGGACTTGCAGCTGCCTGCTTCCTGCGCCAGCAAGGATTCCAGGTATGCATCTTTGAGGCCTCCCAGCATTTGGGCGGCATGCTGCGCACAGGCATTCCTGATTTCAGGCTGCCCCAAGAGATCCTGGACCAGGAGATCCAGCTCATCATGGATCTGGGCATAGAGGCACGCACCGGAGTCTGCTTCGGAGAGGACATAACCTTGCAGGATCTGAAAAATCAAGGCTTTGCAGCCGCCTTTATAGCTATCGGGGCCCAGGCAGGCGCCAGGCTAGGGCTGGAAGAAGAGAAGGAATGCCCTGGAGTCATGGACGCGGTCAGCTTTCTGCAAAAGGTCAACCTGGGAGAGGAAGTCCAGATAGGCCCCAGAGTGCTGATTATCGGCGGCGGCAATGTGGCCCTGGATGCTGCCAGGGTAGCCCTGCGCACCGGAGGCAAGGAGGTCAGGATCCTCTACCGCCGCTCTGCCCAGGAGATGCCTGCCCACTTGGAAGAGATCCAGGAAGCCCGGCGCGAAGGGGTAAGAATCAGCTTTCTGACCTCCCCCTGCAGACTGGTCCTGGAGCAGAGTTGCCTAAAAGGCCTGGAATGCAAGCAGAACCAGCTGGGCGAGCCTGACTCCAGCGGCCGCCGCAGGCCTGAGCCTGTAGAGGGCAGCGAACATGTCCTGGAGGCAGACACCATCCTGGCTGCTGTGGGTCAAAGGGTCCAGGCTGACTGGGCGCAGCAGGAGCCTGATTTGGCCTGGACCAGACGCGGCACCCTGCAGAGCGATCCAAAGACCATGCAGACCAGCCTGGATTGGGTCTTTGCCGCAGGGGACGCGGTCACCGGCCCGGCCACTGTGGTCCAGGCCATAGGCGGAGCCAGACAGGCAGCAGAAGCCATTTGCAGATACCTGGATGGAGAGGAATTAAAATCCCAGTCTGAGGAACAGGCTGAGCAAAAGCCAGGGGAAGACTGGAGGCCGGTACCCGAAGAACTGGAGCCTGAAGAGCGCCCTGCGTCTGAGCAGTTGCCGCCAGAGCAGAGCTTGCAGGGCTTTTGGGAAGTGGAAAAGCCCCTCCAGGAAGAGTCTGCAGTGAAAGAGGCCCAGCGCTGCCTGAACTGCGGGGTCTGCTCCGAGTGCATGGAATGCGTGCGGGCCTGCGGCCCAAATGCCATTGATCACAGCATGCAGCCAGAGGACCTCCAGGTCAATGTGGGCAGCATCATCCTGGCGACTGGGTATGATCTCATGGATCCCGGAGTGATCCACCAGTTCGGCTACGGACACTTCCCCAATGTCCTGACCAGCCTGGAGTTCGAAAGGCTGAACAACGCCACCGGCCCCACTTCTGGAGAGATCCGACTGCGGGATTTCCAGGGCGACTTCCAGGGCAAGCCTGAAAGCGTGGGCATTGTGCATTGCGTGGGCAGCAGGGACAGCAACCATCATGAGTACTGCTCCCGGGTCTGCTGCATGTATGCCTTGAAATACGCCCATCTGATAAAGGACAAGCTGGGCCATGATGTGCCGGTTTACAACTTCTACATCGATCTGCGCTGTTTTGGCAAAGGCTACGAGGAGTTCTATCGCAGGGTGCAGGAGGAAGGGGTAACCCTGGTCCGGGGCCGCCCGGCAGAGATAACTGACCAGGCCCTATCCCCTGCAGAAGAGGGCAAGCTCACGGTGGTCTGTGAAGACACCTTGCTGGGCCGCAATCTGCGCATCCCTGTGGACATGGTCATCCTCTGTCCGGCCATGGAGCCCAGCCAGGACTCTCAGGAACTGACTCGCCTCTTTGGTCTCAGCCAGGGCAAGGACGGCTTCTTCCTGGAAGAGCACCCCAAGCTGGGGCCCAACACCACTGCCACTGACGGCATTTTCCTGGGAGGCTGTTGCCAGGGGCCCAAGGATATCCCGGATTCAGTCTCCCACGCCTCCGGGGCTGCAGCCCAGGCCCTTTCCCTGGCTACACGGGGGGAAGTCTCCATCTCGCCCACCATCAGCTGGATAGACCCGGACATCTGTATCGGTTGCCAGGTCTGCATAGGCCTGTGTGCCTACGGGGCAATATCCTTTGACGCCAGGCGAGGGGTAAGCGTGGTCAACGAGGCTATGTGCAAGGGCTGTGGCAGCTGCGCCGGCTACTGCCCCAGCGGAGCGGCCCAGGTCAGGCATTTCAGCCAAAAACAGATTTTCTCCGAGCTGGAGGGAATCCTGGAGCCTGTGTATGGGACAGATAAATCTGCGCAGGCACATGCCCAGGAAGCCAGCTGAGGTTTGCTGCTTTGCCAATTGGGGCTCCTTTCATCGCCCAAGAGCTGGAGGATAAAAATGCAGGACTTTGAACCAACCATAGTGGCCTTTGTCTGCAACTGGTGCACCTACACAGCCGCTGATCTGGCAGGGACCTCCCGCCTGACCCAGAGGCCCAATGTCCGGCTCATCCGCCTGATGTGCACCGGGATGGTGGATCCCAAGTACGTGATCAAGGCCCTGATCAACGGTGCTGATGCTGTCCTGGTCAGCGGCTGCGAGCCTGGGGACTGCCACTACATTAACGGCAACTACAAGGCCAGGCGCAGGATCAAGCTGCTCAAGGAGCTGCTGGCCAACTTCGGGATCGACTCCAGGCGGGTCAGGCTGACCTGGATTGGGGCCAGTGCAGGCAACGAGTTCGCAGCTACAGTGAACAATCTGGTGCAGGAAGTCAGGGAAATAGGGCCCTGCCTTACCCAGCCCCTGGCTGTTTAAGGGCTGGATCCACTTTTGCCAGAGAGAGGTAAGCCATGGCTACTACAGCAAAGATCGAGGTCCAGGAACAGAACCCACTGGGAGCAATCCAGGACCTGTGCCACAGCATCCTGCAAAGCGGTGACATTCAGGCCCTGCTTGTGCCCAAGCGTCTACCTGAGCAGGGAACCATCATGCCCGCCCTGATAACAGACCCGGCTGAAATGGAGCAGGTGGATCCCCTGGCCCCCTGCTTTGCCTTGAATGCAGCCAAGCTGGTCTCCAGGCTGACCAGGGGCGAGACCAGGGGGCGGATTGGAGCAGTGCTTCGGCCCTGCGAGGTCAGGGCCTTTGTGGAACTGGTCAAGCTGAATCAGGGCAACATGGATCACGTGCTCTTGATCAGCGTGGACTGCTTCGGGGCCCTGCCCAATGTGCAGTACCAGACCCTGCTGCAGGAAAAGTCCATGGCCGAGATTACTGACAGCTATCTTCATGCACTGCAGCAAGGCCCTGAACAACTGGAGCAGGAGTTCCAGCTGGCCAGGGCCTGTACCATCTGCGAGCATCCTCAGGCTAAGGCAGCAGATCTGGGCATCTGCCTGGCAGGACTGGATATTTCCAGACAGATCCTGCTCCAGGCCCACACAGCCCGAGGTGAAGGGCTTTTGACCAGGATGGGCTATAAGGATCACCATGCGCCCCAAGAGCACCAGCAGGCCCTGGACAGGATGGTGCAGAAAAGAAAGGCAGCCAGGGATCAAGTTTTCCAAGCCACCCAGGAGACCACCCAGGACTTGAATAAGCTGAGGCGCTACCTCTCTGGCTGCGTAAACTGCTACAACTGCAGGGTGGCCTGTCCGGTCTGCTACTGCAGGGAATGCGTATTCAACACAGATGTCTTTGAGCACAATCCCAATCAATACCTGGGCTGGGCCTGCAGACAGGGCAGCCTGAAGATGCCCACGGACACGGTTTTCTTCCATCTGACCCGCATGGCTCACATGTCCCTGTCCTGCGTAGGCTGCGGGCAATGCTCCAATGCCTGTCCCAACAACATCCCTATTATGGAGCTCTTTAGATGCACTGCCCAGAGCACCCAAAAGGCTTTTGATTACCAGCCAGGCCTAGACCCGGATCAACCCATCCCGATGACTGTCTTTGCAGAGCAGGAATTCGAGGATGTGGTGGATCACCTGGCCTAGACACAAAGGAGAAGATCCATGCCCAGGCAAGAATATTCAGCCCTGGTGGTGGGAGGCGGAATCGGTGGGATCCGCTCTGCACTGGATCTGGCAGAGGCGGGACACAAGGTGCTCTTGCTGGACAAAAGACCGCACATCGGCGGCATCCTGGCTCAGCTGGACTACCAGTTCCCCAGTGATCAGTGCGGGATGTGCAAGATGCTGCCCCTGACCCAAAGGGATGAATCCTCCCAGTTCTGCCTGCGCAAGGGGCTTTTTCACCGCAATCTGGATATCATGCTCTCCAGCACCTTGGTCAGCCTGGAAGGGGAACCGGGTAAGTTCCAGGCCAGGGTCAAGCAGCAGTCCTCCTTGGTGGATCCGCACAAATGCATCAGCTGCGGCCAATGCAGCTCAGCATGCCCGGTGCGCGTACCCTGGGAGTTCAACGCCGGACTGGGGGAGCGTGCTGCCATTTATCTACCTGTGCCTCACAACATTCCCAACCAGTATGTGGTGGATCTGGAGAACTGCCAGCGCTGCTGGCAATGCGCAGAGGTCTGTCCCACAGGGGCGGTGGATTTCAAGTTCGAAGAGCGCAGGGAGTTCCACATCCTCATTGCCCATCACGACCCAGAAGTCCGCTCCTTTATTGCAAGCTGCCTAGCCCAGGAGAACTTTCCTTTGCACTGGGCTGAAACAGGAGAGGAGGCCCTGCAACAGATTGAACAAAGCCAGAATCTGGGTCTGGTGCTGCTGGCTGTGGACATGCCTGACCTGGGGGCCCAGCGCATACTGCAGCGGGGCCTGGAGTGCCAAAGCGATCTAGAGGTGGTCATCCTCTGCGAGGCAGAACAAAAGGAGCAGGCCCAAGAGCTCCTGACCCAGGGAGCCAGGGAAGCCTTATTCTGGTCCCAGGCAGTGGACTTCACTCCTTGGCTGGACAAGCTCTACATGCGCATCATTTCCGAAGAGACCAGCCGCATGGAAGTGGGAGCAGTCATCCTGGCCTGCGGATTCGAAACCTTTGACCCCACCCCTGTTCAGGATACCCTGGGCTACCAGAGCCTGCCCCAGGTGATCACTGCCCTGGAATACGAGAGGCTCATCAGCTCCTCAGGCCCCAGCCAAGGGGCACTACTGCGGCCTGACGGCAAAAAGGCCCGTTCCATTGCCTGGTTGCAGTGTGTTGGTTCCAGGGATATACAGCAAGGTGCTGACTACTGCTCAGGAATCTGCTGCATGTTCGCTATTAAGCAGGCCCTGATGGCCAAGGAGCGCTGCAGCCGGGATATAGACACCAGCATCTTTGCCATAGATGTGCGCAGCTTCGGCAAGGGGTATCAGCGCTATCGGGATCAGGCGGAACAAGAAAACGGGGTGCGCTTTGTCCAGGCCAGGCCCCATACTGTGCTGCCTGATGCCCAAGGAGGGGTAGAACTGCGCTATGTGGATCAAGCAGGCCAAGTACAAAACGAAAACTTCGACCTGGTAGTTTTGTCCACCGGCGTGCGTCCTCCCAGGGACATGCCTGCCCTGGTCCAGGCCCTGGACCTGGAGGAAAACCATTTTGGCTTTTGCCGCACCGAACCTTTGGCCCCTACCAAGACCAGCCATTTCGGGGTCTATGCTGCAGGTGCATTTGCAGAGCCCAAGGATATCGCAGACACAGTAATCCAGTCCAGTGCAGCAGCCCTGGAGGCCTCCAGGCTCCTGGCCCTGTACTCTGCGCCCAGGCCTGCAGAAAAGGAACCTGAACCGAACTACCGCAGAGTGGAGCATGAGCCACCCAGAACCTTGGTGGTGATCTGCGACGCCTGCCCCACCCTGGAGGCCAGCGTGGACATGCAGACCCTGACAGACCAGCTGCAGAATATGGCCTCTGTACAAAGCGTGATGCGCACCCCTCAGGCCTGTACCCAGGCTGGCTGGCAGGGAATCGAAGAGAGGGTCAGCCAGGACAGGCCCAACCGCATTGTCCTGGGGGCCTGCCTACCTTATGCCCATGTGCCCAGACTGCGGGAGCTGGGCAGAACAGTTGCCTTGAACCCTGCATTTATGGAGGTGGTGGACATATATACCCCCACTTTTCCGGATATGCCTTTGACCCCTGAGCAACGCTTGCAGGAGATACTAACTGCCCTAGGCACTGCAGTGGTCAAGGTCCAGCACGCCAGCCCCTCACCTTTACTCCAGGCAGTGCCTGTGGTTCCCAAGGCCTTGGTGGTGGGCGGCGGCCTGGCAGGTATGACCGCGGCCCTGGCTATAGCTGACCACGACCTGGACGTCTACCTGGTGGAGGAACAGGCAGAGCTGGGCGGCACAGCCAACAGGCTGCGCTTCACTTTGGATGCAGAGGATCCCCTGAAGTTCATGGAAGACTTGAAGCAAGAAGTGCAAAAGCACCCCAAGATCAATGTCCTGACCCAGAGCCGGGTCACCTTGTGCGTGGGCAAAGCAGGACAGTTCCTGAGCGCAGTACAAACCGAGGACGGCCAGTCCTTGAGCCTGGAGCACGGGACAACCATCCTGGCCACAGGCGGTACAGAGGCCAAGTCCTTTGCTTACGGCTACGGAACCCGTAAGACCATCTATAGCCAGCTGGAGTTTGAAAATCAGCTGGCCTCAGGTGCCTTGGACGCCAGAGCCCTCTCAGGCGTGGTCATGATCCAGTGCGTGGAATGCAGGCAGGAGCCCCGCAACTATTGCAGCAGGGTCTGCTGCCCCACTGCCATCAAGCAGGCCCTGGTCCTGAAAAAGAGGAACCCCCAGCTGCCGGTGTATATTCTGTACCGGGACATGATGACCTACGGCTTCCAGGAGCAGCACTTCACTGAAGCCAGAGGCCTGGGGGTGATCTTCATCCGCTACAGTCCAGAGCAGCCGCCTGAAGTAGAAAAGCAGGAACAAGGCTTTTTGGTCAAGATCCAGGATCACATCCTGCAGCAGCAGCTGGAGCTTGAGTCTGACACCCTGGTTTTGGCCTCAGGCATAGTTCCCAACGATGCAGAGGACCTAAGCGTGATATTCCAGGTACCAGTGGGTCAGGACGGATTCCTGCAGGAGGCTGATTCCAAGTGGCGGCCTGTGGAGTTCCTGCGCCAGGGCATCTTCCTTTGCGGACTGGCCCGGGCCCCGGGCAACATGCGGGAGACAGTGGCCTCTGCCAAGGCAGCAGCCCAAAAAGCCCTGCGGCTGTTGGGCCAGGAGTACATCTACGGGGGCAGCATTACTGCAGAGGTCAGGCACAGCCTTTGTGCCCTCTGCCAGACCTGTATCTCTGTCTGCCCCTATGGAGCCAGGAGCGTGGATTGGGAGCAGGGAGTAATCCAGGTGGATCAGATCCTCTGCCAGGGCTGCGGGGCCTGCACCTCTGTTTGTCCCAACAGCGCAGCTGTATTGCGCGGATTCCCTGATGACCAGGTCCTGGCAGAGATAGACGCCGCTCTGGGGGTAGTACCCTGAGGGCTATGGGCTGAAATGCAAGTTACCCTCTCCTAAACCCTCCCCTTACCCCTACCTTAAAAGGGAGGGGAATAAGAGGGAGCACCTTAAAAGGGAGAGGAATCAGAAGGTAACTCCTTAAAAAAGAGGGGAATCAGAAGGAGGGCAACATTCACATAAGTTATCGGATCTAAGGCCTTAGTATCGCAATCCAGTTCCCCTCCCTGGACAGGGAGGGGTAAGGGGAGGGTCGTGATGAAAAAAAGCATTGCAAAACATCTGGCATACCGCAAATTGCAGATTAAATTTCAGGAATAGGGAGAAACAATAATGGCCACCAGCTTCCCTGGAAAGCGTGAACAGGCCCTGCAGGCCTTGCAAAAGATGCTCCAGGCCTGCATGCAATGCGGCACCTGCAGCGCCTCCTGCCCCAGCAGCGCGGACATGGACCATACTCCGCGCCAAGTCTGGCGTCTGGTCCTGCTCGGGGAATTTGCAGAGATCTGGCACAGCCACACCTTTTGGCTCTGCTCCAACTGCTACACCTGCACCCTGCGCTGCCCCAGAGGACTGCCCCTGACAGAGGCAGTGAACACCCTGAAGCGCCTGGCGCCCAGGCATACCTTGGCGGAGCGCAGAGAAGCCGCTTTTTATCAGGCCTTTATGGATAGTGTACGCAAACACGGTCGAGTGCAGGAGATGGACATGATGATGCACTACTTCCGGGCCATGCGGGATCCCAGACTGCCCCTGAAATTTGCTCCCCTGGGCAGCAAAATGCTCTGGCATGGCAAAATGCACCAGAAAAAGAACTGGGTTAAGGGGCAGAAAAAACTGGAGCAATTATTTGCTAAAGCCCAAGAAATGGAAGGTGAATCATGCGCTATGCATACTACCCAGGATGCTCACTAACCGGCACAGCCAGGGAGTATGATGTCTCCACCCGGGCCTTGTTCTCCAAACTGGGAATCGAGCTGGAAGAGATCCCGGACTGGACTTGCTGCGGGGCTAGTGCTGTGGAGCCGGTCAGCCATCTTTTGACCCATGTCCTGCCTGCCAGGAATCTGGCCTTAGCTGGACACATGCAGGATGTACAGGGTGTGCTCATCCCGTGCAGCGCCTGCTATTTGAACCACTTGCGGGTGGAGATGGATCTGGACAGGGACTATGAGCGCAAAAACGAAGTCAACGAAGTGTTGGCCCTGGAGGAACTGGCCTATAGAGGTCAGGAGCCCAGGGTAATACATCTGCTGCAGATCCTGAATCAAGCCGATGTCTTGCAGGAGCTGACCCAGGGCACAGACCAGCCCCTGGATAAGATCCAGGTGGCGCCTTATTACGGCTGCCAGATCCTGCGGCCCTTTGCCCGCTTTGATAACCCGGAATATCCGCAAAGCATGCTGGCCCCTCTGCAAGCAGTGCAAGCAAGAATCTATCCCTGGCACATGGGCAACAAATGCTGCGGGGCCTCTTTAATGACCACGCATAAGGAAACCGCCTTGCGGGATGTAGGGGCCATCCTGCATCAGGCCCAGGGCGCGGACGTCCTGGTCACTGTCTGCCCCATGTGCCAGATGAACCTGGAAGGCTTCCAGAAGCAGGCCTTGCACAGCTATCCAGATGATCAGCATGTGCCTGTACTCTATCTGCCCCAGCTCCTTGGTTTGGCTTTAGGTCTGGGACCCAAGGAACTGGAACTGGAAAAGAACCTCCAGGCAGGAGCCTTTGAACACGGGCTGCCCCACTTTGCCCTAAGACAGGAAGCAATCACGGAATGAACTCTGGCTCCAAATAATTGCAGCCAACTTTTTGCTCCAAGGAGGTCTAGCCATGTTTAAGGATATAGTTTTAGCAGCCACCCAATCCGAGGCCTCTGAAGCAGCTGCGGACATGGCCTTTGCCTTTGCCCGCAAGCACGAGGCCAAGCTGGTGATAACCCATGTCTGCGGCCTGCCCTCCCACGGCTGGGGCTCGATAGAGCATATGATCCCCTCTGGAGAGGTGCAGCGCATCAAGAAGCAGATCCAGGAATACTATCAGGACCGGGTAGCGGATCTGCCCAACTGCCGCTTCGAGGTCCTGCCTGGCGTGCCCTACAGCGAGATACTGCGCCTGGCCCGTAAGGTCAACGCTGATCTGATAGTCATGGGCTCCCACACCAAGGATTTCGCTGAAAAGAGAAGGAACAAGACCTGGGGCCTGACAGGTTCCACCCTGGAGAGGGTCAGCCAAAAGGCGCGGTGTCCGGTAATGATAGTCTCCAGACCCGTGCCCAAAGAGTGCCTGAATTTCAAGAACATTGTGGCTGCCACAGACTTCTCCTATCAGGCAGAGTGCGCTATCCACTACTCTGCGCAGATGGCCAGGCAATACCAGGCCAATCTGCACATTTTCCATGTTATGGAAGAGGGCATGACAGAGAGAATTGCCAGCCAGGAGGAGATCGAACAGGTCAAGAAGCGAATGCATGAGGAATACCAGGAAAGGCTGAAAGGGGTGCAAAGCTTGAGCTACGAGACCTGGGAAGGCACTCCTTCCATGGAAATACTCAAGTTCTCCAGGCAGAAAGAAGCGGATCTGATCATCATGGCCCACCATTCCAAGGAGGTGGACCCGGAAAAGGCCTACCTGGGCTCCACAGTGGCCCAGGTGGCCTTAAACGCCAGCTGCCCCACCATGAGTGTAAACCGTCACTTCGACCTGCGCTGCGCCTTGTATGAATAGTGTTTCGTCTAGAGAAGCGCTTTTCGCCGGGTGACCCTTCTACCAAAACGGCATTCAGGGGTATGTCCTTTCCCTACCCTTGGAAGCAGGGGCGAAAAATCTTTCGCCCCTGCCACTGCATTAGTATAGTCTCAGAAAACTACTGGAAGTATTATAGCATGAGAATTGTATTGCAGTGTTCATACTACCGCCAGGCAGCGCATGGTGGCATAGGCAGCAGCAATGCCCAGGGCAAAGCTCATCAAGGTGCCCAAAATGATGTATTCCGCCTGCAGTCTCTCTTCGGCATCCTTGAGCTGGCCGATGCGCAGGATGGACTTGGCAGCCAGCAAAAGACCCAGACCGCCAGGTTGGCCCATGAGCAGAAACAAAAATATCAGGCTGCGCTCCAGCTTACCTATGAGTTGCCCGGCATTCTGCAGCCCCCTGGGTTGCTGCCTGTCCTGGTCCAGGGACAGTCTCCAGGCCTCCAGCTGTTGCACATAGGGCTGCACTGCATACATGATCACTATGCCTGCAGCAAACACAGCAAGTACAAACCCTGAGATCAAAACCAGGGCCTGGAGGTAAGCCCGGCCTAACACTTCAGTCCAGAACACGCCTTCTGTGGCCTCAGGCCTGGAAAGCAGCCAGGCCAGAAATAGCAAGATTCCCAGATGCGCTGCCTGATCCAGCAGCAGGGCATGCAGGGAGCCTGGGCCTGATTTGGCTTTGATTGCGTCCACTGCCGCGTGGCTGACAAAAATTGCCACTGGCAGCCAAAAAAGCGCCCAAGCGCCTAGCAGGGCATAGGCCAATAGCCCATGGACAACTGCATGTCCAACCAAGACAGATAGCCTGTTTTTTTCTGCTGCCTGACGCGCGCTTTGCAGCAGAAAATCACCCAGGACATGCGCAGCCAGAAGGCAGATCAGAATCGATGTTTCCATGGGCTGTACCTCAAGGCCTAACCAACAGGACAATAGCCCTGTAAAATCAAGATACAGGCCTTAATACCTGTCAAAATCAAAACCTGGACATACTTGCTTCGAAAACCTGCAGGAAGTGCTTGACATTAGCCCAGCCAGCCTTTTGCAGATACTCTGCAATTGTCTGCTGGGAAACCCTAGGTTGCCAAAGGGTGGCAATCCTTTCCTGGGTCCAGCCCAGAAGAGCCCCGTACACAGCCAAAGCCTGCTTAGGGGTCCAGCCCCTGACTATAGTGTCCAGGAGGACCATGCAGCTTTGCAGCAGCTCTGCCCAGCCCTGCTGGCGACCAGGCTCCAGTGCCATCCCCATGGAGCTGTAGGCGGGCAGGCTATCCAGGGCCTGGCCTGAAAGCCTGAATGCCGGCCCTTCGCCCTGACTTACCCTCTCTCCAGGCAGGAAAAGTATCCTTCCTATGCCTAAGCCGAACCTGGAATCCGCTTTGTCGGCAAAACTGGTCCTGATATCCAACCGGTAAAGCAGCCCAATGCGCAGGGCTTTCTCCGGCTCTGCCACTAAAAGCTGCCAGCTGTCCCCGCGGAAGATATCCATCTCCAAGGGCACAGCCAGGACAAAGGCCTCCTGCAGCCTGGCAGAGGCCCTTTGCATGGCTTGGTACAGCTCCTGCCTCTGCTCGCCTGAAAGCCTGGAAGAGCCAATAATGTCCCCGGTCAGGACAGCATAGACCTTGTCCTTCTGGATCTCCATGCAGCCTTTTCCTTGCACATATGTTCAATAAAGCAGACGTTCAGGAAACTACATTACAGCCACAACAAGAACCTGTGATTCCTAGCTCGGCAGTTGCCCCGTGAACGGTTGCTATGATTAATTCTCTGAATGCTTGCCCGATAAAACTGGTCGGGCTATTGGCTTGTCTTGGACGGACGCAGGCAGTCCTCACGAAACAGGCAACCCAACTGGTCGCATCCTGCCGGACCGGCCCGATAAAAGCAGTCAAAGTTCCCTTCTGCCAGCTGTATGGAGCGAACAGCCTGCACCTTGGTTGTGCCCACCTTGAACTTAAGCCCCAGCGACCTCCCCATTTCCCGGATTGCGTTCATTTTCATTTAAATCCTGCCTTGCTGAAGATGTTGACCCCAAGCTGATCACTCCAAAAGCGCAAGCCTTGCGCACAAAGGCAAAGTAAGCCTGCTGCAGGAAAAAGGCAAGCCGGAGCCCCCTTATAAGACAGAAATCACAATGCATAACCTACAAATCACAAACAATATCCAAACGTCCATGTTCACAGTTCAAAAAAAACAACAGAATACGAGTTCAGTTTTCTAAAGAACGTTACCAGGGGACCTCGTAACGAAGCGGAAAAGGCTAACAGTTTGCAGGCAGACGGATTTCAGATATAACTGTTTGTAAAGGCCAATCACTCCAGCGGCATACAAAGTCCTGCCAGTGCCGAGAGTCAGCAGCTTTGCCCAGGGGCGCAGCAAATCTGGCGCTGACTGCATTTAAATTTGGAATATTTTTTGCATAATTACAGGAAACAAATGTCTGCTAGCAATGAAAAAAACAGGATCATTATCATCGCCGGGCCCAACGGAGCGGGCAAGACCACCTGCGCCAGACAGCTTCTGCAGGAATTTTTGCAGATCCACGAATATGTGAATGCGGACCAGATTGCCCTAGAGCTCTATGGCTGTTATCCTGAAAATGATGTGATTCGTCCCGGCAAAATCATGCTGCAGAGGATGCACGAACTGGCAGCCCAGAACAAGGAGTTTGCCTTTGAGACCACCCTGGCCCCGCGCTCCTTTGCCAAGTGGATAAAAAACTTGATAAGCAGAAATTATTTATTTATTTTACATTATGTATTTCTGCAAAGTCCGGACCTGGCGGTGCAAAGGGTGCTGACCCGGGTCAAGCTGGGCGGACATCCTGTGCCTGAGCATGTGGTCCGGCGCAGATACTGGGCTGGGATAGCCAATTTCTTTAAGCTGTACAGCCCTCTGGCCCACACCTGGATGGTCTATGACAATTCAGGCTTGACACAACCACAATGTATAGCTTATGCAAGCTCAGATCAGGAACCAAATATTCTGGAGCCTGAAATCTGGAACAAATTCAGGGGAGCCGTTTATGCGGGATCAAATAACAAGACAAAAACAGGAAGTTAGAAAATATCTGGACCTGGAGGGCGTGCAGCAGGCCATGAATAAAGCAGTGCGCAGTGCCCTGAAAAAGCACAAGCAAGCAGGACACAAGGTTCCGGTCTGGCATCAGGGCCGCGTAGTTTATGTAGAGCCTGAGTACTAAAAAATCTCCGCCTCAAAGCAAAATATCTGAATCTTCTTGCCCTGCCAGGCATTGGGTGGCAAGCCTGCCTTGAGACAGGTCTGGGAGAGAAAGGTCTCCTTATCCCAGCCCTGCTCAGTAGCCACCTGGGGCAAGAGCAAGCCGGAATGCATGCCCTTTTGTACCATCAGACCGTGCCTGCCGGGCTGGATCTGCTCTAGATCAGTGCACTGCTGCATAGGACTCAATATGGAGATCTCGATCTCCACCTCATCCAGTTCCTGCCTGCTCAAGGGAGGAAAGCGAGGATCATTTAAGGCAGCCTGCACAGCCATTTGGCTCACCGCCTGCCAAACTGGCCTGTCTCCCAGAACATTGCCGATGCAGCCCCGCAACTGTCCTTGTTTCTTCAGGGTCACAAAAGCCCCATAATGCTCCTGCAGCTTGGAGCTGGGCACTTCAGGCAATTCTATATCCTGCTGGAACTGCTTTTCAATGCTGAGTCTGGCCAGCCGCTTCAAAAATTTTTTTTCCTCGCTGCTTAGGCTGAATTCAAATTCCTTGCTCATAATTCCCTGCCTCTCGGCGTTTTAGAGTCCTTCCTCCAAGCCTGGATTTATTAAGCATGGCCCCAGATCCTGGATATCAGCCTGCTGCTTGGAGACATCCTGAAGATAAACATGCCTGCCCTTTATATCAAGCCTGCTTTCAGCCAGCCACTGCACAGCCTGGGGATAGATCCTGTGCTCAAGGCGCAGGATCCTCTGCGCCAGGCTTGGACCGTCTTCTCCTTGATGCACAGGCAGGCAGGCCTGGATTATCAATGGACCGTGGTCCAGGTGCTCATCCACGAAATGCACGCTGGCCCCGGCCAGCTTGACCCCGTATTCCGCAGCCTGCTTCTGGGCCTGCAGCCCCTTGAAGGCAGGCAGCAGCCCAGGATGGATATTCAACACCCCGCCGGGAAAGGCCTGCACAAATTCCTTGCTCACCAGGCGCATATACCCGGCCAGGAGCACCACCTCCACCTGGCTTTCCTTTAGGGTCTGGACCAGGGCCAGGTCATGCTCCAGCCTGGTTGTATAATTCCCGGGCCAAATAGTCCGGGTAGGAAGATTTCCTGCTTTTGCCCTCGTGAGCCCGTAAGCCTGATCATTATCCGACAGGACCAAGCCTATCTCAGCCTGCAGCGCACCCTGATCAATCCTGTCCATTACAGCCTGCAGATTGGAGCCGCTGCCAGAGAGCAACACCCCAAGCTTCAAAGTCATGTCTTATCCCTCCCCACTTTGCTCCAGGGCCTGAACCAGGCCCTGGATGGTGTATTCCTGGGGCAGGATATCCGCCTGGAAGCCATACTCTTCCAGGCTCTTGGCAGTGATCGGCCCGATACAGGCCAGACGCAGCCCTGCATCTACATGATTTGCAAGCTCCTTGGCCGGGATAAGCTGAAAGAAATTGTGCACCGTGGAAGAGCTGGTAAAGGTCACAAACTGGATTTCCCCCTGATGCAGGGCCTGCAGGATATCCTCCTGGTTCTCCCCTGCCAGTACTGTACGGTATACTGGCAATACCCTGACCTCAGCCCCGGCCTGCTCCAGCTCCCGGGGCAGAACCTCCCTGGCGGTCTCTGCCCTGGGAATGAGCACTCTGCAGCCCTGGATGCCCCTTTGCAAAAGCCCCTGCAGCACATGTTCAGCCACGTACTTGTCCGGGACAAAGTCCGGCTCGATCCCCTCCTGCCTTAGCCTGTCCGCAGTTGCCGGGCCTATGGCAGCCACCTTGCAGCCGCCCAGGCTTCTGCTGTCCATATTATGGGCCAGCAGTCTGCGCCAGAAGTGGCTGACCCCATTGACCGAGGTAAAGATAACCCACTGATAATTAGCTAGATTCTCCAACTCCTGATCCACCAGGGAATAGTCCTGCAGCTCCTGGATCCTGATAGTGGGAAACTGGTAGCAGCAGGCTCCCAGCTCCTCCAGCAGGGCCAAAAGGGAGCTGGCCTGCTCCCTGGCCCGGGTCACAATCACTCCCTGGCCCAGCATAGGCCTTTTCTCGAACCAATTCAGGGTCTGCCTGAGTCTGGCAACCTCTCCCACCAAAAATAAAGCAGGGGGGCTAATGCCATGTTGCTCAGCCTTCCAGGCGATATCCTGCAGGCTTGCGCAAAGGGTTTGCTGCCTACAGGTTGTGCCCCACCTAACCAGTGCCGCAGGCTTATCCTCAGGCATCCCGGCCTGGATCAGGTTCCTAGCGATTGCTGCCAAGTTCTTGACCCCCATAAAAAAGACCAGGGTACTTGCGCTTTCAGCCAGGGCGGACCAGTTCAGGGTGCTTTCTTTCTTGTTCGCGTCCTCGTGCCCGGTGACCATGCTCAAGGAAGAGGCGTACTTGCGGTGCGTCAAAGGGATGCCTGCATAGGCAAATGCAGCAACTGCAGAGGTCACTCCAGGCACCACCTCGAACTCTATTCCAGACTCAACCAGCTCTTCAGCCTCTTCAGCACCGCGGCCGAAGACGTAAGGGTCCCCGCCCTTGAGCCTGACCACTTCCAGGCCCTGGGAAGCCTTCTCCACCAGCAGGGAATTGATGTCCCCCTGGGACAAGGTATGCTGTCCGCCCTTTTTGCCTGCGTAGATCAGCTCCGCCTGACCAGAGCAAAAATCCAGGAACTTCTGATTGGCCAGATAGTCGTAGACCACCACATCCGCCCTTGCAAGGAGCTCCCTGCCCCTCAAGGTCAAAAGCCCTGGATCCCCAGGGCCGGCACCCACCAGATAGACCTTGCTCATTACTGTTAATTTCCTGTTGAAGTTACTTATAATTTGGCGCGTTTCCACAACTCAGAAGCTAACCAGACCATGCAGCAATCTCTGCTCTTAGATGCCAGACAACATCAAGCCGGTGCTTGCTAACCAGCCTTCTGCTCCTGGGACAGGGCCTGCAGCTTGTCCTGCAGCTGTTGCAGCCTGTTTTTCTTCTCCTGCACCTCCTGCAACCTGGACTCTTCCTTCTGCACCACCTCCCTGGGGGCCTTGTGCACAAAATCCTGGTTATCCAGCTTTTTGGCCAATCCTGCCTGCTCCTTGTCCAGCTTGGCCAGCTGCTTTTGCAGACGGCTCAGCTCTGCATCCAGATCCAGCACCCCCTCCAGGGGCACGTACAGATCACAGCCCTGGACCACTGCACTGGCTGCTGCCTTGGGCGGCTCCAGCTGCTGATCCACCTCCAGCTCCTGCAGGCCTGCCAGCTGCTGAAGTGTTCCCTGGTTCCCAAGCAGAAAATCAAGCTGCTGCCTTGCATTGGCCCGCACCAAAAGCCGCAGCCTCTGCCCAGGGCTGATGTTCAGCTCGCTGCGGATATTGCGCACACTGACCACCACTTCCTGGAAAAAGGCCATGTCCTTAGCCAGATCAGGATTCTCCCATTCAGGCCTGGACACTGGATAAGCCACCCTGCTTAGATCCTTTTCCTGCAATCCAGGCAGATAGCTCCAGATCTCCTGGGTCACAAAAGGGATAAAGGGATGCAGCAGGATAAGCAGCCTGGAAAAGGTATCCTGCAAGCAGGCCCGGGCAGGCTCGCGCAGATCAGGATCGCTGGAGTAGAGCTCAGGCTTGATCATCTCCAGGTACCAGTCGCAGTAAGTGTGCCAGACAAACTGGTACAGGCAGTGGGCTGCCTCGTTGAACTGATAATCCTCCAGCTCCCGGGAAACCTTTTTCTGCACCTGCTCCAGCTCGTGCAGTATATACCTGTGGGCCAGGGACTCAGCCTCAGCCAGGCGCTTTTCATCAGGTGCACTTTCCATGTGCATGAGCATGAATCTGGCCGCGTTCCAGATCTTGTTTATAAAATGCTTGTAGCCCTGGATCCTGGCCTCTGAGAGCTTGATATCCCTGCCCATGGCTGCAAAAGCGCCCAAGGTGAAGCGCAGGGCATCAGCCCCGTAGCGATCGATCATGAGCACAGGATCGATCACGTTGCCGGTGGACTTGCTCATCTTGCGGCCCTGCTCATCCCTGACCAGGGCATGGATGTATACGTGCTTGAAAGGTACCTCCTGCATGAAGTGCAGGCCCATCATCATCATCCGGGCCACCCAGAAGAAGATTATATCAAATCCGGTGACCAGGACAGAGGTGGGATAAAAGACATCCAGATCACGGGTTCTGTCCGGCCAGCCCAGGGTGCTGAACGGCCACAGGGCTGAAGAGAACCAGGTATCCAGGACATCCTCCTCCTGTCTTAGATCCTGGCTGCCGCACTTGGGGCAGCCCCGGGGGTCCTCCCTGGCTACCACCAGCTCTCCGCAATCTGCGCAGGTCCAGGCCGGAATCCTGTGCCCCCACCAGATCTGTCTGGAGATGCACCAGTCCCGGATATTGTCCAGCCACTCGAAATAGAGCCTGATCCAGTTCCTGGGAAAGATCCGGGTCCTCTCCTGCTGCACAGCCTGCCTGGCCTGACTGGCCAGATCCCTGCAGGCCACGAACCACTGCTTGGAGACCAGGGGTTCCACCTCCGTGGAGCAGCGGTAGCAAGTGCCCACATTGTGCTGATACTCCTCTTTTTTCCAGAGATAGCCTTGCTCCTGCAGATCCTGGACAATCTTACTCCTGCATTCCAGACGATCCATCCCCTGGTAGGCCTGGCCAGCCTCCGGGCTCATCCAGCCCTGCTCGTCTATGACCTGCACCAGGGGCAGGCTGTGCCTCTGTCCCAGCTCGAAATCATTGGGATCATGGGCAGGGGTGATTTTCAAACAGCCTGTGCCGAACTCCTGGTCCACATAAGGATCCTCTATCACCGGGATCTTCCTGCCGGTCAAGGGCAGCTCCACCTCCAGGCCCACACAGGATTTGTAGCGCTCGTCCTCTGGATGTACGGCAACTGCAGTGTCCCCCAGCATGGTCTCCGGCCTGGTGGTGGCCACGATCAGGGACTCTTCCCTGCCCACTATAGGATAGCGGATATGGTACAGTCCTCCTGAGCTTTGGGCATGCTCCACCTCCAGGTCCGCCAGTGCGGTCCTGCACCGCGGGCACCAATTTATGATGTAATCCCCTTTGTAGATCAGCCCCTGCTCATAAAGCTGCACAAACACCTCACGAACCGCCCTGGACAGGCCTTCGTCCATGGTGAACCTCTGCCTGCTCCAGTCCACCGAGGCCCCCATGCGTTGGATCTGATTCAGGATCTTGTCCCCGTACTCCTGCTTCCACTCCCAGACCCTCTGCACGAACCTCTCCCTGCCCAGGTCCTCCCTGGACCGGCCCTCTGCCGCCAGGGCCTTCTCCACCACGTTCTGGGTGGCTATGCCCGCATGGTCAGTGCCTGGCACCCAGAGCACATTAAAGCCCTGCTGGCGCTTAAACCTGCACAGCACATCCTGCAGGGTCAAATTCAGGGCATGGCCCATATGCAGACTACCGGTCACATTGGGCGGGGGTATGACTATGGAAAAAGGGGGCTGGGGACTTTCCGGGTCAGGAGTAAAGCTGCCCTGCTGCTCCCAGAATCCCAGCCATCTCTTCTCCACCCCAGCAGGCTCATAACCCTTGGCAAGCGCATTCTCCGCCATTAATCAACTCCGTTTCTGGTTATTATACTCCTAGACTTGAAAGTCAAAAGTTATTTGACAAGACCCTGTTTTTACAGACCATATACAAGGTTCTGAATGTCTATAGCGATTATGGATTCAACCTACTGATTGTTTTGCCCTTACTATCAACTTTTCACTTTTAACTTGAGAGTCCCTGACAGCACGGGCAAAATACAGTACCCCTGCCAGCCACTTTTGCGCCCTGCAGGATGGAGCCGCACTGCCTGCAGGCCTGCCCCTTGCGGCCATAGAC
Source organism: Thermodesulfobacteriota bacterium (assembly GCA_051744965.1). Taxonomy (GTDB): domain Bacteria; phylum Desulfobacterota; class Desulfovibrionia; order Desulfovibrionales; family Desulfothermaceae; genus CAZBUB01. Next base: position 29,607 of record JBNJDO010000006.1, read on the forward strand.
CAGGAATCCGTCCTGATACCTGCCCGGCTGGCCCAGGGAGTTCACGTAATCGCTAAAGGAGGAGCCCCCGGAAGTTATGGCCCCAAGCAGCACTTCCTGCAGGGCCTGATATAGGCCTGCCAGTTGTGCCTCCTGCAGATCGCAGGCTGCGCAGGCAGGATGAATGCCTGCCAGGTGCAGGGCCTCGTCTGCGTAGATATTGCCGATCCCGGCAATAAATCGCTGATCCAGGAGCAGGGACTTGATCCTGGCCTTTTTGCCTTTAAAAAGGGCTTGAAAATCTGGCTGGCTTAATTCCAGGGGCTCCGGCCCCAAGGAGGCATAAAATGGCCACTTATCCAGCTCGCATTGCTTAAGCAGCCTGCAGTAACCGAATTTTCGCTTGTCCTGGAAAATCAAGCCTTGGTCGCTGCTTAGCGTGAACACCAGCCTGGTGTGCCTGTCCTGAACGACGTCGGTCTGGAGCAGGAGCCTGCCTGTCATGCGCAGATGAAAGGCCAGGAGCAGATCCTGGTCCAGCTCCAGCAAAAGCAGCTTGCCCCTGCGAAAGACACTCTGGATCTGCCTGTCAGCCAAGAGGGAGCCAGGCTGCCCCTGCAGGCCTTTTGCGCTTCCTGGATTCAGGATCTCCCAGCCCAGGATCCTCTTTCCGCACAAAGCCCCCTGCAGGCCCCTGGCAATGGTTTCTACTTCAGGCAGTTCTGGCAATTTGGATCTCTATGCATTGAAATGACAATAAATGTTTTATACTTACTCCCTGCCCAGAATAAAGTCTTCTGTCTTCTGCCAGGCCTGATCATCCACGAACTGCTCCGGGGGATGCTTCATAAAAAAGGAGGAAGGCCCTATCAGCGGCCCGCTCTGGCCCCTGTCCAGGGCCAGTTTCAAGCAGCGGATGGCGTCTATGCCGCAGCCTGCGGAGTTCGGGGAGTCCTCCACAGAGAGCCTGAGTTCCAGGTCCATGCCCACATCCCCGAACAGCTTGCCCTCCATGCGGATAAAGGCCACCTTGTTATCCTGCTGCCAGGAGACATAATCACTGGGTCCCACATGGATGTCGTCAGCAGATAACCTCTTGCCAGCCACAGCCTGAATAGCCTCTGTCTTGGACTCCTTCTTGGAAACCAGCCTGCTGCGGTTGAGCATATTCAGAAAATCCGTGTTGCCGCCTGTATTCAGCTGATAGGTATGCTGCAGGGGCACCCCCCGCCTGCGGAAAAGATCAGTGAGCACCCGGTGTACGATAGTAGCCCCCATCTGGGATTTGATGTCATCCCCGATCAGGGGTAGATTTTTCTCTGCGAATCTCTGCGCCCAGCCCGGATCACTGGCTATGAACACCGGAATGTTGTTTATCACCCCCAAACCAGCCTCCAGGGCACAGCCCACATAGAACTCCGTGGCCTGGCTGGAGCCCACTGGCAGATAATTGAGCAGCATCTCTGCCCCGCTCTGTCTAAGGATGTCCTGGACATCTTCTTTACCAGGCTCAGGCTCCTGGGCCAGGACAAATGTATTCTGCTCCTGGTAGCCCTGCATATGTTCAGAAAACCCATCCAGGACTTGGCCCATATGTACCGGCACACCCTGATAGGGTATATCCTTTTGAAAAATTTGAGTGCAGTTCGGCGAAGAAAATATGGCCTGGGAAATATCCCTGCCCACTTTTCTCTTGTCTATGTCAAACGCAGCCACCACCTGGATGTCCTCTGGCCTGTAGCCACCGATCTCCCAATGCATCAAGCCGATGGCCTCTTGCGCATTCTGGTTCCGGTAATAGTGAAATCCTTGAATCAAAGCGCTGGCGCAATTGCCCACTCCGGCAATTGCCACCTTGATCTTGCCCATAAGTCCGCTCCTTTTGATTGGCCAGGCCAGCTACTAAGCAATCACTGATCTCTACCCAGGCCGAGTTGACACTCAGGCCAGAGTCTGACTAGTCTCATATCTGATATATTTCTGCTTACTGCAAGCCGAAATTGCAATTAGCGCACAAGTCTTTTACAACAAGTACAAGAAACCCTCAAGCCTACAGGGAGGTAGTATGAGCGATCTTTTACAGGCCCTTAAAAACAGGAGAACCGTTCGCAAGTTCGAGGACAAGCCCCTGCAGGAGGAAACACTGAACCAGATCCTGGAGGCTGCCCGCTGGACCCAATCCTGGGCCAACACCCAATGCTGGGAAATAGTGGTGGTCCAGGATCCTGATCAAAAGGAGAAGCTGCAGCAGACCCTGGCCAAGGGCAACCCTGCAGCCAAGGCCATGGTCCAGGCCCCTGTGGTGCTGGCGGTCTGCGCCAAGCTGGAGGTTTCCGGCTACTACAAGGGGCAGGTGACCACCAAGTTCGGGGACTGGTTCATGTTCGACATCGGCCTGGTAACCCAGAATATTTGCCTGGCTGCCCATGCCTTAGGCCTGGGCTCTGTGGTGGTCGGTCTCTTTGAGCATGACCAGGGTCAGGAAGTTCTCCAGGTGCCTGCTGGACATGTCCTGGTAACCTATATTCCCATCGGCTATCCAGCCAAGATCCCGGAAGCACCCAAGAGAAAAGAGTTGAACGAGTTTGTGCACTTTGAGAACTTCTAATTGTACTTCCCAAACACGCCAGGGGCGAAAGATCTTTCGCCCCTGCCAATAGGCCCAGGAAAAAAGCTTCATCGTTCCCAAGATTCACCATGTCAAACATCTTCCATTTAACTGAGGTCCTCTCTGGGAACGTCTTTTTCTTCTAGCTCCGGCCATCCTTTTGTTTTTTGCTGTTTCTGGGTTTCGCACTGGAACGAAAAAGAGGATAACAGGAGCCGCATAAGGGAACGGTACGAGGGTGAACCCTCGTAAACAAACGGGAATGTGCCAATAGGACAAAGCAATCCTATTCTTCCCAAAGCCATGCAGAGCTAGTGCTTGAGCACATGCCTGGGCTTGCTGCCCTCCTGGGGGCCTATGACTCCGTCCTTTTCCATCTGCTCCACATACCTGGCGGCCCGATTGAATCCCACCCTAAGCTGGCGCTGGATCATGGAGATAGAGGCCTTGCCCTGCTCCAGGACAAAGTCCAGGGCCTGTTCGTAAAGGGGATCATTCACAATATCCTCCCCAGCACCCTGGGCATTACCAGAGCCGTTTTCCTGCCTCATCTGCTGCAGATCCACCTCTGGACTGAAAGAGTGCTTCTGCTTCCAGAATTCGATCACGGAATTTATCTCCTGGTCGCTGATAAAGGCCCCATGCAGGCGCTGCAGCTTGCCTGCGCTGGACTTAAAGAGCATATCCCCCTGGCCCAGGAGATACTGTGCGCCCACTGTATCCAGTATAGTCCGAGAATCGTGCTTGGAGCTGACCTGGAAGGCGATCCTGGCCGGGAAGTTGGCCTTGATAAGTCCGGTAACCACATCCACAGAAGGCCTCTGGGTGGCCAGGATCAGATGGATGCCTGCCGCCCGGGCCAGTTGAGCCAAGCGTACAATACTAGCCTCTGCCTCTTTGCCAGCTGTGAGCATAAGGTCAGACAATTCGTCAATGACAATAACCAGGTAAGGCAAAGGCTGCAGGTCTTGAACCGCCTCTGGGTCTTTTTGCAGCAGCTCCTGATACTTCTGGTTGTAACCCTCCAGGTTGCGCACTCCCAGCTCTGCCATGGCTTCATAGCGGCGATCCATCTCCTTGACCGCCCAATCCAGGGCCACCTTGGCCAGATCCATCTCTGTGACCACTGGATGCACTAAATGGGGCAGATCAGCATAGGAGCCCATCTCTATGCGCTTGGGGTCTATGAGCAGGAGTTTTAGCTCCTGGGGTGAGGACTTGAAAAGAAGGCTGATCAGGATAGAGTTCAAACCCACGCTCTTGCCTGTACCTGTGGCTCCAGCCACCAACAGATGGGGCATGCGGGCCAGATCTTCCACCCTGGGAGTGCCCTGGATGTCCTGTCCCAAGGCCATGGGCAGATTGGACCTGGTGTTCTGGAAGGAATCAGACTCGATTATCTCTCTAAAATACACAGTGCGCCGCTTCTTATTGGGAATCTCGATGCCCACCATATCCTTGCCTGGGATAGGGGCCTCAATGCGCACCGCCACCGATTTCAGGGCCAGGGCCAGATCATCGTGCAGGTTGGCTATCCTGCTGATCTTGATTCCAGGCGCAGGCCTGAACTCAAGCATAGTCACCACAGGTCCGGGCCTGACTTCCACCACCTCACCCTGGATGCCAAACTGCAAAAGCGAGGCTGAAAGCTTCTCCGAGATCTCCTCCAGATCCGCCTGCTGGCTAAAATCAGACTCGCGGGGAGGCCTGTCCAGAAGATCAGACACAGGGTAGTCCAGATCCTGCAAATCTCTGGGCCCAGCCTGGGCAGCCGGGGCATTCCTGAGGTCAGATGCCTTGCCTTCTGGCTTGGATGCAGGATTCTTTTTTGGGCTGGAGCCTTTATTGCTTTTACCCACAGGCCTGGCCTTTGGACCTTCCTGCTGCTTCTGCTCTTCCGCAGCAATAGGCCTCCTGCCTGGCAGCCAGTGCATGATCCACCCCCAGGCCCGGGTTGCAGGCCCAAAAATCAAGCCAGGGCGATTTTCCTGCTCCAATAGGCCCTGACGGAAACAAAGCAAGAGCCCCAGCAAAAGCAAGAAGCCCCAAATAAGGGAAGTCCCCCAGAGATGTAAATACTCCTTGCCCAGACCCAAGATCCAGGAGCCCAGATAGCCTCCCCCCTGGATATCCCCGAGCTGGAAGGCAAGCTGCTGCCAGGCCTGCTCAGCAGCAGACAGCAAACAGACAAAGAGCAGAACTGCCCCCAGCCAGCGGAACCAATAAGGTCTGCAGCCCAGCACAAAAGAGCCCAGGGCCAGGCAAAATAAAAACACAGGCACAGCCCAAGCCCCCAAACCAAAGAGGTCCACAAAAAAACTGGCAAAGTAGGCCCCGATGATTCCGGCTCGATTCTCTATGCCCTGGTCCGGACTCAGTTGCTGATTAAAGCCGGGATCCTGTGCAGAATAGGTGCCCAGGCTAAGGCAGGAGAACAAAAACAAAAAAATCAGCATCAACCCCGCGGTCTCCCGCAGGATCCTATTTCCATCCACATCCATACTAGGTGCCCAGTCCCGGGTTCAGGGTTTACTGCTTACAAAACAATCATAGAAGAAGCAGAACAAGAAAATTAGACCAGAGTGTTGCTGATCTTTGTTTCGAATTTGAATATTGGCTATTGGATATTGTTTGTAATTTGTGATTTAAAGATTGGGATTTCCGTTTGGAGATAATTAGACATAAAATGCCCCATGTGTGCCAAATAAAAGACAAAAGGTGCGGGGTAAAATGCTAGACTCGTCCCAGATACTCGCTGGTCCTGGTGTCCACCTTGACCTTGTCCCCGTTTTCCACAAACAAGGGTACGCTGACATTGAGGCCATTCTCCAGGACTGCGGATTTGCTGGCCCCGCTCACTGTGTCCCCTTTGAGACCAGGCTCAGTCTCTGTCACCTGCAAAACTACAGAAGCAGGCAAACTAAGGTCTATTATCTGCTCCTGATAGGTCAGGGCCTTGACCTCCTGGCCCTCCACCAGGAATTTTCCCTTCTGGCCCAGGTTCTCTGCAGGCACTTGCACCTGCTCATAATTGGTCATGTCCATGAACACCAGCTCATCCCCGTCCTGGTAAAGGTATTGCATTTGCCTGGTCTCCAGGTCAGGCTTGGCTATCTTCTCCCCGGAGCGAAAGGTATGCTCCAGCACAGAGCCATTCATTAGGTTCTTGAGCTTGGTCTTAATGAATGCCCCTCCCCTACCGCTTTTGGAATGCTGGAAATCCAGGACCTCAAAAGGCTGACCCTGCATTTCTATCTTTAGACCATTTCTGATATCCGAGGTGGAATACATTGCGCCTTGTTCCTTTGGTTTAGCTTTTGGACTAATCCAGGCCCTTTCCATCCTGCACATGCTCAGCCAAGGCCAGTATAGCCAGGGCGTAGCTGCGCAGGCCGAACCCGGACACAACTCCGATACATACCGGTGCAATCAGGCTTTGGTGTCTGATTTCCTCCTGCCTGGCCCAGACATTGCTGAGGTGTACCTCCACGCAGGGCAGGCCGATCCAGGCCAGGCAGTCAGCCAGGGCCAGACTGGTATGGGTGTAGGCCCCAGCGTTCAGGACCAGGCCTTGACAGCCCTGATTCCTGCTAGACTCCATACGGTCGATCAAGCCGCCTTCACTGTTGTCCTGGTAGAACTCTAGCTCCAGCCTGGGAGCCAGGCTCGGAGCCAGATCATGCAGCATTTGGGGCAGATCCTGCATGGACCTGGTGCCGTATATCTCTGGCTGTCTGATGCCCAGAGCACCCAGATTAGGGCCGTTTAGAACCAAGAATTTGAAGTGCTGCATCCTTATATCCTCTCCCTGGTCTGTATGCTCCTTTGCCTACTTGCTGCCTTTAGGCTCTGGCTCCTGGTCCAGAGTCTTGGGTTCCACCAGGACTTCCTCCCTGTCTGGCAGCCCAGTTCCTTCCTGCTCTTCCGCTTGGGCAGCCACAGGCTGTACACTGCTTTCAAGCAAAAAGACCAGATCCCCTGGATTGACTTCTTGCTTGGTCTCCATGAGTACTCCCTGGGCTGTATTTTGCAGTACATGCTGGATCCTGCCCCCGGCCAGCAGCTGATAACGGCCTGGACCACTGTGCTCAGACTTTTTGGCTACCAGGAAGTAAGCATTTTCCCCTTCTGGGACTGCATCTTTAAGATCAATGTTTAGATGCTGGAACTGACCACCTATAGCGTGCTGATCCTCCAGGTTGACTATGACCCCGGCCACCTGTTCTACTGGCGCAAATCTGCTTTCCAGAACAAACTCCTGGGTGTAGATGCCTGTTTGTTCGTCTTGACTGGTGCTTAGCTCCCCTTTGCGCTCCAAGAAGACAGCATCTTCAGGATAGGCCCGGGCCTTGACCGGCTGCAGCAAAAGCCTCTGGCTTAACCAATGGTTCATGATCTCTGTCATGCCCGAGTGCTCCGCCTTGGCCCACAAAAGCTCCTCAGGCGAGGCTCCTGCATCGAGCTCTTCCGGGTAGATACTTACCCTGATCTGGGCACTATGCTGGTATTCCCGGAGACTTCCCTCCTTAAAAGGGCTGGAGTCCTGCTCCTTGGGCGTTTGACAGGCAGCAGCCAAAAAAATGAACAAAAGACAGACCAAAAGGAATCTGTACACAGCGTCTCCTCCCTTTATAAGTTGAGGCAGCACCTTGGTACCTGCTAGGGCCAAGGAGGGACAATCCCTGCTCAGCCAGGATTTATCCAGGCTTGGCTCCAATAAGGTATTGCCAAAAACCAAAGCATAAGGTCAAGTGCCCGCAGCATGAGCTTTAATCTGATTTTAGAATACACCTGTTATACTCCTGGGCAGCTACCCCTGCTGCAAAAGCCCCAGATAGCCTTTGCCGGGCGCTCCAATGTGGGCAAATCCAGCCTGATCAACTGCCTGGCGGGCAGGAAAAATCTGGCCCGCACCAGCTCTTCTCCTGGCAAGACCAGAAGCATCAATTTCTACCAGGCAAAAGCAGAGGAGCTTTTTCTGGTGGATCTGCCTGGCTACGGCTTTGCTAAGCGTTCCAAGCAGGAAAGGGAAAAATGGGCAGCCCTGGTGCAGGCCTATCTAGACCAGGCGCCTGGCCCGCAGGGAATGGTCCTGCTCTTGGACAGCAGGATCCCGCCCCAAGAACTGGATCTGGAGCTTATGGCCTACATCCAGGCAAGCGGGCTAAACCTGCAGCCTGTCCTGACCAAGATTGACAAATGCAAAATGTCATGGAAGAGCAAGATCCAAAAACAATGGGCCGAGATCCTGGACCAGGAAGCGGAAATCATCCTATTTTCCGCCAAAACCAGCCAGGGTGCGGACAGATTGAGCACCAGAATCAGGGAGCTGGCGACAGCTGGGCCTGTATAAATTCCCTGGCTGCTTTGCACTGGCCTGGGGCTTGGACAGCATAAATTGACAGCCCCCTAGCCCCTGCTGCGCAGCTTGATCCCCAGCCAAAACAAAGCAGAGAACCCCAATAGATAATTGCCCAGCCAACCTCCTAGCAAAGGAGCCAAGATTCGCTTCTCACCCAGGGATCCGCCAAGGACATGTAGCATGTAAAAGATAAAGGTCAGACCCAGGCCCAGGCAGATATTCAAGAACATATTCTCCCAGGTCCTGCTTACAGCCAGGGCCAGCAGGGCCAGAACCGGAATGGAGAAGGCATAGGCCAGCTTCATATGCCAGGCAGTCTGCAAATGCTGCACATTGCTGCCTGCACTCTGCAGTGCCCTGATGGTCTCTTTCAGTTCCCAGATGGTCATCTCTTCCGGGCTTTCCCTGGCTTGGGACTCTATAAAGGCCTGGATTGAGCGATCCAGCTGAAGGTTGTGGCTATTCTTGCTCCTGGACTCAAACTTCCTGGGATCATAGATCTCCACTTGACTAAGCTCCCAGCTACGAGCCTGGACCCGGAACTCCTGGGCCTGGATTATCCTTTGCAGATCCTGAAAATCCTGACCCAGCTCATAAATCTTTATCCCTCTGCCTTGTCCGCTTTTCGGCTGCAGATCCTGGATGTAGATGATCCGCCTGCCCTCCTTGAACCAGAGATCAGTCACTGTCCTTTCCCGGACTGGCTGCTCCTTGCTGCCAGCGCTATCCCAGATCTTTTCACTCTTGATATCCCCGGCCACTCCCAGAACCTGTGAGAAAAAAAGCTGCAGCAGGGCCCAGATAACCGAATAGAGCAAAAAGAAGACCACCAGCTTGGAATAGGGTACCCCGCCGGCCTCCAGGGCCATGATTTCCCTGTCCTTGCGCATCATGCCCAAATGCACGATCAAGGCCAGCAAAAACACCCCGGGCAGGATCTGGGACAGGATCAAAGGCATTTTGGCCCCAAAATAGAGCAGGGTCTGGTCCAGGCTTGCGTCCCTCTCCAGGAAATGATCCAGGCGGTCAAAGACGTCTATGAGCAGATACACACCCACGCAGGCCAGCAGACAGGCACAAAGATAGATCAGGTTCTGGCGCAAGAGGTAGAGCTGCAAAAGCTTCATTCTGCATCTGCCTTGGATGGAAAAAACCAGTCCCTAATCCAGCGCAGGCTGAGGCCTGCCTCCTTATGGGCCAGATAAAAGAGCCAAACAGATAGGAGCAGAAACACCAGGTTAGGGAACCAGACAGCAATACCAGGGGCCAGCCCACCTGTCTCGCCCAGGCCCATGCCGAAAGAAAACAGTGCGTAGTACAGAAAAAACATGCCCAGAATCAAACCTGCCCCTACCTGGCGTCTCAATCCCTCACAGATCCAGCCCAGGGGCAGGGCCATAAGGCCCAGGACCAGGCAGGCCATAGGCAGTGCTATGCGTTTGTGCAGTTCCACCTCCACAGTGCGCTGTACATCCTGGCCTGTGGAACTGGAGCGCAGCCTTCGCAATTCCCCCCAACCCATGTATTTGGGTTTGTCCCGGTTCACATCCAGACCCTGCAACAGGCGGTTCAGATCCAGGGCCAGGCTGTAGCTGGAAAAGTTCAACACATCCCCCTCTTCTCCTGATCTGCGGTATAGGCTGCCGTCCTCCAGGGTAAAAAGTATCTTGCCTTGTTCGTGATCCGTAGCTATCCTGCCCTTGGGCGCCAGGATATCCAGATCCGCCCTCTCATCTGTGCTGTCCCGGACAAAGACCTGCTCCAGCTCGCCGGTTTGCTGCTGCACATTCCTGGCATAGATAATCAGTCCAGGAATATCCTTGTTAAAGCTCCCAGGCTGCAAGGAGACCCTGGCCTGGTTCTGGGCCAGATCCAGCATGGTCTGCTCAAAGTTGTGCATGCCCCAAGAGACCCCGTAAAAGGAGATGAACATGTTCAGGGCCAGACAAAAAAGCAGGAAAGACAAAGGCGCAGGCAGGATCTGGGCCAGGGAGACCCCGCCGGCCCTGAGGGCCATGAGCTCCCTGTCCGCACTCATGCGCTGAAAGGCCAGAAACATGCTCAGCATGCAGGCCACAGGAAACATGAGCATCATGAAAAATGGGGAAAGATAAAAAAAGAGCTGCAAGAGATCCAGGCCTGAAAGATCTATGCCCAGCAGGACCTCGTGCAGCCTGAGCATCTTGCCCAGCAAAAGCAGGGTCAAAAAAATCGCCAGGCAGAGCAAAAACAAAACAGCCAGCTCCCGCCAAAGGAGCCTGTGGATCAGACTGAAACCCGGCATAATCCTGGGGGCTACTCCCCTTGGGCCTCATCCTGGCCGAAATAGAGGCGGATCAGGTACTGCTCCTGCTTGGGGTTCAGATTGAACCTGAAAGCCGCTTCCTGGACCAGGACCCTCTCAGACTTGCATTTTTCTCCCTTCTGGGCGCTGATCCACTTCAGCGCATCCTGGATTTTTTTTTCATTTGGCATTATGGTGCTCATAATATATATCCGCCTTCAAGGGGTTTAGTTGCCGCTCTGTTGCTTAAAGGAACAATGTACCTCAGCCCAGGCCAACTTGCAACTCTGCCTCCTAATTCCAGGTTAGGGCCACAACAAGCCGCAGACTTGCCATGGGCCTAAAGTCAGGCTATATTGTGCAGGAAAAGGCCTAACAATCTGCATATGCCCAGATCCAGACCAACTACACCCAGACTACACAGACTGATCTGCCTGATTCTGCTGCTTATGGCCCTGGCAGGGGCCTGTTCTGTGGCTAAAGTACCCTACGAGATCACCAAGGGCACCCTGAAAACCACCTACCAGGTAGGCAAATTCGCCACAAAAGGAGCGATAGGTACCGGGACAATAGTCTACCGGGTAGGCGAATTCACTTTTAAGGTAGTCAAGGCCCCTTTGCACTGGCCACTGACCCGGAACGAAATCGAAAGCATTGACGACATGCCCCCCAAAGAGGCCATCAAAAAAGGCCAGGTCAAGAAATCCCCTTATGTGGTCCAGGGCAAGCGCTACCACCCCATGTCAATAAAGCAGTCCAAGAGCTACCGGGAAAAAGGCTTGGCGTCCTGGTACGGAGCAGAGACCAGAAGGCAGCGAGGGGGGCATATGACAGCCAACGGCGAAGCATTTAACCCCAACCAGCTCACAGCTGCCCACAAGCATCTGCCCCTGCCCTGTTTTGTCAGGGTCACCAACCTGGAGAACAACAGGTCCATAATTGTCCGGGTCAATGACCGTGGACCGTTTGTCCAGGGCAGAATAATCGATTTAAGTGCAGGGGCTGCCAAGAAGCTGGGCTTTTACGACCAGGGAGTGGCCCAGGTCCTGGTGGAGACTGTGGAGACAGAAAGCGGATGAGCAGCCAGGAGCAGATCTAAAGCGAAACTTTCATTCTCTAAACTCAGCATGGCTTCCGTCATCCCGGAGCCTGGATCAGGCCCAGGACAGGCTTGATTCAGGATCCAGTTCTTTACCAAGATTCCGTCTGGAGCCTGCGCTGGCCCCCCGATCCAGTACCGGAATGACGTATGTGTGGCAGAAAGTTTAGCTGTAGATCTCGGCATCAGCTGATTTGTTATAGCCTGGACTGATAAGTCGGGCTGCTTAGGATCGGATAATCCTATTTGACCTCCTGCAGGGCAAGACTATATTTGCGACTAAAAGGAGGTCAAAATGCCAAACAACACCTTGGATTGCCAGGGGCTGCCCTGCCCTCAGCCTGTGCTGCGCTGCAAGGACTTTCTGGAGCAAAACCCCGGCGCGGAAGTGCAAATAATTGTGGATAACCAGGCCGCCCTGGAGAACCTGCAAAGGTTTCTGCAAAGCTTGGGTTACACCGCAGCAGATGTTCAGCAAAAAGCAGGCCTGATCCATATCCAGGCCAAGCCGGATTCAGAAAGCCCTGATACCTTGCAATCTGCTGCAGATACCCAGACCAAGGAAGCTCCCCAGAGCTTGGAGCACAGGCCTGGGACTGAGAAGCAGCTGGTGTTCATCACCAATCAGTTCCTGGGCCACGGGGACCGGGAACTGGGATCTAAGCTGATGCAGAACTTTATTGCCACCGTGCCGGAGATGGGCTCCAGCTTGTGGAGGATGATCCTGATCAACTCCGGGGTCAAGTTGGCTGTCCAGGGCAGCCCTGTACTGGAAGACTTGCTCAAGCTGCAGCAGCAGGGGGTGGATATCCTGGTCTGCGGCACCTGTCTGGGACATTTTGGCCTTCTGGAAGACAAACAGGTGGGCCAGACCACGAACATGCTGGACGTGGTCACCAGCCTGCAGCTGGCGGACAAGGTCATCCAGGTCTAAGGATACCTATGCAGCAAAACCAGAACAAAACCATGCTGCGCCTGAACAAGGCCTTATCCAGGGCAGGGATCTGCTCCAGGCGCAGGGCTGAAGAGCTGATCCGCCTGGGCCAAATCCAGGTCAACCAGGAGACTGTTCAGGATCTGGGCCGCAAGATAGATCCCAGCCGGGACAGGGTCCAGATCCAGGGCAAAGATCTGGATCTGGCTGGGAGAGAGCAGACCCGACATCTGCACCTAGCCCTGCACAAGCCTACAGGAGTGGTCTGCACCCTGCGCGACCCCCAAGGCAGGAGCTGCATCCCTGATCTGTTGCCTGCCTGGCTTAAGCAATATCGCCTGCTGCCTGCAGGCAGGCTGGACTGCATGTCAGAGGGCCTTTTGATCTTGAGCACAGACGGAGGGCTGATCCAAAAAGTCACCCACCCTTCGCATCAGATCAGCAAAACCTATCAAGTGCTGATCCAGGAAGAGGTGACTTGGGAACAGCTGCAGACAATGCGCCAAGGCATGCAGCTGCAGGAGGGCCAGACCCTGGCCCCGGTCCAGGTCAGGATCTTGGGCCCGGAACCCAAAAAAGGCATCTGGCTGGAGCTGGTTTTGACCCAAGGCCTGAACCGGCAGATCAGGCGCATGTGCAGGGACCTGGGCTTGACCGTACTCAGGCTGATCCGCACCAGGCAGGGACCAGTGCATTTGCATAATCTGCCCCCGGGCCAGACCAGGCCCTTAAGCAGCAAAGAGCTGGCCCGGCTCCAGGGCCCAAGCAAAAAAGGAGGCTAAACTTGCAGATAGATCTGAACTGCGATCTGGGAGAGGGCTTTGGCATCTATGCTGCAGGCCTGGATCAGGAGGTTATGCCCCACATTTCCTCTGCCAACGTGGCCTGCGGCTGGCATGCTGGAGATCCACTGGTGATGCAGTCCACAGTAGAGCTGGCTGCCAGATACAATGTCCAGGTGGGGGCTCATCCAGGCTATCCGGATCTTCTGGGCTTCGGCAGGCGTAAGCTAGATTGCACTCCAAAAGAGATCTTCAGCTATGTCCTGTACCAAATAGGGGCCCTGCAAGCCTTTTGCCACAGCCAGGGGCTTAGGCTGCAGCATGTCAAGCCCCACGGGGCATTGTACCATGCTGTCCTGGAAAACCAGGAGCTGGGGGAGGCCCTGGCCAAAGCAGTGCAGGAAGCAGATCCAGAACTAATTTTGCTCGCCTTAGCCGGACCTAAGGGAAAAGACATGGCTGCAACCTGCAACAAGCTGGGCTTGCGCCTGGCCAGGGAGGCCTTCCCGGATCGGGCCTACAACGCAGATGGTACCCTGGTCTCCAGGAGCGAGCCAGGGGCAGTGCTGGACGACCCTGAGCAGGTGGCGGAACAGGCCTTGGCCATGGCCAGGGATAATCTGGCCCTGACCCCGGCAGGGGAAAAGGTCTCCCTGCAGGCCCAGACCCTTTGCGTGCACGGGGACAGTCCTGCAGCAGTGGAGTCTGTGCGCCTTATCCGCAGCACACTGCAAAAGAACAATATCCAGATAACCTCTATTAGGCGCCTGGTCTGAGGCTGCCTTGTCCGTATTCTGGATCCCTGTTATCTATTTAGATCCAAAGCTGTTTTGAGCTGCTGCGCCCAAACCTATTCCAAGAAAAACACAGCTATGACTGCACTAAACACTAGACCTAGCTTTAGCTATTGCGCTGATTGGGGCCTTATGGTGCAGTTCGGAGACAGCATAGATCCAGAGCAAAACGCCTGGACCAGATTGGTGGCTAAGCGTCTGGAGCAAGCACATCTGCCAGGTATGCTGGATGTGGTTCCAGCTTACGCCTCATTTCTGGCAATCTATGATCCTCTGCAACTGGGTACAGACAGGCTGCAGCAGGCAGTGCTCTCCTGCTGTGCAGACAAGTGTCCTGAGGGCTCTCTGCAGACAGAAGGGAAAACCGTGCAGATCCCTGTTTGCTACCAAGGTGAGCATGCTCCGGACATAGAAGGGGTGGCCAGGCACAACAATCTCTCAGTGCAGGAAGTTATAGATATCCACTGCCAGCCCGAGTACCTGATCTACATGCTGGGCTTTGCCCCTGGATTCCCATACCTGGGCGGTCTAGACCCAAGGCTGCATACTCCCAGACTGGACACTCCCAGGCAGCAGCTGCCTGCAGGCTCGGTGGGCATCGCCGGCTCCCAGACCGGGATATATCCCTTGCCCAGCCCAGGGGGCTGGCGCATAATCGGCAGGACACCGCTCAGGCTGTTTGCTCCGGAACAAAATCCCCCTGTGCCCTACTATGCGCCAGGAGACAGGCTCAAGCTCTATCCAGTTGGCCAGGAAGAGTTCCAGCGTCTGCAGCAGGAGGAGGGTCATGCAGGATAATGTCTTCTTGGTCCTGGACCCAGGCCCTTTTAGCACAGTGCAGGATCTGGGCCGTTTCGGGTATCAGTCTCTGGGAGTGCCTATTTCCGGGGCTTTGGACCCCTATTCTGCCCAGGTGGCCAATCTTTTAGCCGGCAATTCCCCGAGAGCAGCTGTCCTGGAAATGAGCATCAGAGGCTGCACTCTGGCTGTTTTGCAGCATACCAGGCTGGCCCTGACTGGAGCCCAGGCCATGGCAAGGCTAAACAGCAAAGACAAAGCCACTTGGAGCGCGTTTGAGGCAGAACCCGGAGATGTGCTGCGCATCAGTCAGGTCAGCCAGGGCTGTCGCATCTATCTGGCGGTCAGAGGCGGCCTTGACCTGCCCTTAATCATGGGCAGCCGCTCCACATATGTCCAGGCCGCTCTGGGCGGGCTGCAGGGCAGGGCCCTGCAGAAGGGTGACTTCCTCCCTGCAGGCTCCAGCTGGGTGCTGCCTAAGCAGGATTTCATCCCAGAGGAATACAGGCCTGAGCTGTCCCCGGAGATAAACTTGGGCTGCGTGCCAGGTCCCCAGGAGCAGCACTTCCAGCAAGAGGGCCAGGCCCTGTATGAGTCCTGCTATACTGTGACCCAGCGCGCCGACCGCAGGGGAATCCGTCTGGAAGGCCCCCAGCTGCTGCATGCCCATGACTCCCCGGGCAGCATAGTGTCCGAGCCCATCCTGCCTGGCAACATCCAGGTCCCTGGCGACGGCCAGCCTATTGCGCTTTTAAATGAGCAGACCGTGGGCGGCTACCCCAAGATAGCCACGGTGCAGAGCTCTGACCTGCACAAACTGGGCCAGGCCATTCCAGGGGACAAGGTACATTTCAGCAAGATTACGTTTAAGCAAGCCAAGCAAAACCGTCAAAATCTGCAAAAAAGCTTGCAGGACCTGCAAAGGATTCTAGGCTTCCCAGTTCAGCCTTGACCAAGCAGGGGCTTTGGATAAAATATCTAATATCGCAGCTCAAGGGAAGTACCGATAAATATCCTTGCGATGCAGCACTCTGTGAAAAACGATCTTGTCTTTAACAATTGAAATCCCCAGCCGGTAATCTGAATAACGCAACCGGTAGTAGACATTAAAGCCTTTTAACTTTTTTAAGCCGCAGATTTGCTGAATATCATGAACTCCAGGCAGCTCAACAAAAGCAATCTCCTGCACACGCTGTTTGACAGATTCTGGAAGCTTCTCCAGGTCACGCAGGAAACGCTTTTTATACCCGACATTCATCCCTGAAAGCCTGCCAACCTCTTGGCTGCCTCCAGATTCAACTCCTCATCATCTTCTGCCTCTTGCATAGCCTTTCCCAAGCCATAATCAAGCAGCACCTCTTCCAAGGCCTGGAAAGTCTGATAATCCAAGATAACGCTCTTGATATTGCCCTGACGATCCATTACATAATCAGCTTTATCAAGCAGATTGTAACTGCTATGGTTCTGATTGTTGCCCTGCATGGCAGCTCTCCTTTTCTCAAAAAATTTATACCATCCTATCTTACTGTTATCTCTGCTGCAAGAACAAGGCTCTTGGGTTTTCGGCAAAGACACAGAATATGTCCAGCCCCCTGGGCGGGCTGCAGGGCAGGTCCCTGCAAAAGGGCGGCTTCCTCCCTGCAGGCTCCAGCTGGGTGCTTTCCCAGCAGAATTACATCTGAGCAAAATCACTTTTGCCCAGGCCAGACAAACCCGCCAAGATCTGCAAAAAAGCTTGCAGACCCTGCAAAGGATTCTAGGCTTCCCAGTTCAGCCTTGACCAAGCAGAGGCTTTGGACTAGGCTTTTTTACTTTCAACCCTAGGGCAAACTCTGCTTATGCCCTTTGTATTCAGCTCCAGCATCTTCAAACCAAAGGAGTAAACTATGCCCAGAAAGATCCTTTTTTTTGCCCTTGTATGCTTGTTTGCAGCCTCACCCCTGTATGCCCAGAGCCTGAAGATGGATCTGCACGCCACCTATCCTGCCTCTAACTTCCATACTAAAGGGGCAATGGAGTTCGGAGACCTGGTGCAGGAGTACACTGACGGGGAGGTCCAAATCACTGTGCACCCTGGAGGCAGCCTGGGCTTCGAGGGAGAAGAGCTGCTTAAAGCGGTCAAGGATGCCTCTGTGCCCATGTCTGACATCCTGATGGGCGTGGTCTCAGGCAGCGAAGAAATCTTCGGCCTCAGCACCTATCCCAGGATAGTGCACTCCTATGAGGACGCCAGGGAGCTCTACGAGGCAGCCCTGCCCTATTATCAGGAGGCTTGCGAGAGGTGGAACCAGAAACTTTTGTATGCCGCCCCCTGGCCGCCCAGCGGCCTGTTCACCAAAGAGCCTGTGCGCTCTATAGAAGACATGGAAGGCCTGAAGACCAGGACCTATGACAAGAACGGGGCCCAGTTCCTGAAAAAGGCAGGAGGCAGTCCGCAATCCATGCCCTGGGGCGAGGTTTACTCTGCCTTGAATACCGGGCTCATCGACTCGGTTCTTACCTCAGCCACTTCCGGCAAGGACATCAAGATCTGGGAGACCCTGGACCACTTCACAGAGCTCAATTTCGCCTATCCTTTGAACATGGTTACCATCAACCTGGACTATTGGAACTCCATGAACAAGGAGCAGCAGGAGGCCGTGCTCAAGGCTGCAGAAGAGACGCAAAAGGCCCAATGGGAGGCCTCCAGAAAGAGCCACCAGGACTCCATGCAGGCCCTGGAGGAAAACGGCATCCAGATCTCTGAGCCTGATCAGGAGTTCAGCGAGAATCTGGATGAAATCGCAGCAGAGATCTTCCAGGAATACAAATCCGAGGCCAGTGAAGGAACCATTAAGGCCCTGGAAGCCATAGGGATGTAGCCTTGTCCAGATTGTCCGCTTGGATTGAAGGCCTCTGCAGGGCAGGGGCCTTTCTTTCTGCCCTTTGCATGGCCCTGATTGTGGCCTTGATAGTCCTGGAGATCTTCCTGCGCACCTTCCTGGGCTTCTCCACCATGGTCAGCAGTGAGTTCAGCGGCTATCTTCTGGTGGGAGTAGTCTCCCTGGGTCTGGCCTATACTCTGCAGCACGAGGCTCATATTCGGATTACCCTGATCTGGGACAACCTGCCCCGAACATGGCAGACCAGGCTGGACATCCTGGTGGCCTGCACCTCCGTCCTGGTGACCTGCTTCGCCCTGTACCATTCTATTTTGCTGGTCCAGGAAACCTACAGCCTGGGCATAAGCGCAGACACCATGGCTGAGACCCCGCTTTGGATACCCCAGGTAGCAATACCTGTGGGCCTGGGCATGCTGCTTCTGCAGCTCATAAACTTCATCCTCAGGAGGCTCAGGTCATGATCAGCAGCCCTTTAACCCTGGCCCTGGTGCTGGTGATCATCATGTTCGGGCTGCTTTTGGCCAGCAAATGGATAGCCTTTTCCTTGATCAGCACCGGCATTGTAGGCCTGCTCCTGTACGATGCCAACCTGCCGCCTGTACTCTCCATCTGGGACAAGGCAGGCACCCTGCTGGCCAACTCCATCTGGAACAGCCTCAACTCCTGGGCCTTGAGCGCCTTGCCCCTGTTCATCCTGATGGGAGAGATCCTGTACAGGACAGCGATCTCCACTAAGCTGCTGAACGGTTTGGTACCCTGGCTGACCAAGGTCCCGGGCAAGCTCTACCATATCAATGTCCTGGCCTGCTCCCTGTTTGCAGCAGTCTCTGGCTCCAGCGCAGCCACCACCGCCACAGTGGGCAAGATCACTTTGAATGAGCTCTCGGAGCGGGGCTATCACAAGAAGCTGGCCCTGGGCTCCCTGGCAGGGGCAGGGACCATCGGGTTTCTGATACCTCCCAGCCTGATCATGATCATCTATGGGGTGCTCTCTGACACCTCCATAGGCAAGCTATTTATCGGCGGGATCATTCCGGGACTGATGCTGGCAGGGCTATATTCCCTGTATATCTGTGTGCAATCCTTAAGGCACCCGGAATATGTCCCTCCCAAAGAGGAGCAATTCGGCTGGGCAGACAGGCTGCAGTCCTTGAAAGAGATCCTGCCGGTGTTCGGGCTGATCTTTGTAGTCCTGGGCGGGATCTACCTGGGCCTGACCACACCCACAGAGGCTGCTGCTATCGGGGTGGTGGGCTCCTTAATCCTGGCCTGGGCCATGCGTAATCTGACCTTGCAGAGCCTGCAAGAAGCCTTCCTGGCAGCGGTGCGCACCACTGCCATGATCTGCTTCATCATCGCCGGGGCCGCATTTTTGTCCGAGATGGTGGGCTTCATTGGCATAGCCAACGCCCTCAGCCGCTACATCGTCAGCCTGGAGCTTTCCCCGTATGTACTTATCCTGGTGGTGGGGTTCATGTATATCCTGCTGGGCATGATTTTGGACGGGATCTCCATTGTGGTCATGACCCTGCCCATTGTTTTGCCCATTGTGGTCGCAGCCGGGTTTGAGCCCTTATGGTTCGGAATCTATCTGGTGT
>JBNJDO010000007.1:0-45577 GCA_051744965.1 Thermodesulfobacteriota bacterium
TCTCTCCAGCCTCTTGTGCTCCTGGACCAGGACTGAACCTGCCTGGCAGACCTTGCCCAGGTCGTTGCGCAAAAGATCCACGATCATGGACAGCTCTGCGTCATCCTTGGGGCTCTCTAGCAGCTCCCTGCTCAGCTCCAGGTCCTGGTTTTGATCCTTGCCCCTGGGCCTGGTACCCTTGATGGGCCTGGTCTCAACATAATCCCCTTTTTGGAGCAAAAATCTCTCCGGAGAGGTGGAGACAATCTGGTGATCCTGGCAGTTCAGGTAGGCGTAGAATGGGGCAGGGTTGCGCTGGAATAGGCTCTGCAGCAGGGCGAAAGGGTTCCCCTGATACTCCAGGTGGAACCTTTGGGAGAGATTGACCTGGTAGACATGGCCATCCAGGATATAGTCCTGGATCTTGCGCACGCTTTGCTTGTACTGGCTGCGCTGGAAATTGGACTCAGGACTGCCCAGGGGCAAGATTTGCTCCAGCTCAGGCACCGGCCCCTGCAGTCTTTCCAGGAAGAGCTCCTTTTCCTGCTGCCAGGAGCCCAAACTCTCCAGCTCAGGCAGGCAAAGGGTATTAGTCCGGGCTCTTAAATCCTGGATTAACAGGGCACTGGGTGCAAAAAGGCACATGTCAGGCAGTCTTAGATCATCCATACAGGTCCGGGGCAGATCCTCCAGCCTGTGCTTCAGATCATAGGCCAGATAGCCAAAGAGCCCGGCTTGCAGGGGCAAATCCCTGACAGCAGGCAGCTGGTAGAAGCCAAGCAGCTCCCGCAGGATTGTGAAAGGGTCGGCCTGGAAATGTTCCTCTCCCTGTAGCGTGCCCAGCTCGATGTTTTGGTCCTTGCTCCTTAGCCAGAGCCAGGGCCGTACAGCCAACAGATTGTACCTGGCGCTGTCTTGCTCTCCGCCGCTTAGGAGCAGCACTGTGCCCGGCAGGGAGGCGAACCTGGAGGCAGTGTGCACAAAGTCCTCCTCCAGCTCCAGCTGCAGGCAGTGCACAGACTTTATTCTGCCGCTATTCTGGAATGCCCTTTGCATAACTTTTCTCCCAGGAGCAGGAAGTTGCGCATGATCTGCAGGCCGTGTTCCGTGAGGAAGCTTTCCGGGTGGAACTGCACCCCGCAGATGGGCAGGCTAGGATGTTCCAGGGCCATAACCACTCGCTCCCTGCTCCAGGCAGTGGTCAAGAGGGGGCTGTCCTGGGCAGGCAAAGCCTGCAGGGAATGGTACCTGGCTGCAGAAAAGGGACTGGGCACTCCCTGGAAAAGCCTGGAGCCCTGGTGCTCCACCTGGCTGGTCTTGCCGTGCACAGGCCAGGGCGAGCGCCGGGTCTGGCCTGCAAAGAACTCATTTATGCACTGCATGCCCAGGCAGACCCCGAATATGGGCACTTCTTGGTGAAATCTCTCTATTGCGGCAAGGGAAATGCCTGCGGCAGCAGGATTTCTGGGTCCAGGGCTGATCAGGATCTGCGCAAAATCCAACTCCTGCATCTGCTTCAGGCTGAGCTGGTTGTTGCGGAAGACCAAGGGCTCCAGGTTCAGGCATAGCAGCATCTGCACCAGGTTGTAGGTAAAGGAGTCGTAGTTGTCTATCACCAGGATCCTGCAAGACATGGCCAGTCCTAGGTTATTAATAAAAAAGCCATCCAACATGAGTCTGGATGGCTTGGAGCCTAGAGCATAACCCAATTCCTTGTCCGGCCCGGGCGAGAATTGCACCTTGGCCTGGATATGGCTTGAAATCTACTGACCAGGATTGAAGCAGATTTCTCCTTCAGGGTCAAGCCTGGTTTTTTCCCCTTGCCATGTTCCCGGGGCTTTGACTTCAGCCGCAGGCTTGGCTAATCTGAATAAAAATCCAGGCGGAATCATTATGGCCCTAGAGGTGGAGCTCAAATTTCAGGTCCAGGACTTCCAGAGGATAAGGGACAAGTTGCAAAAGGCGAAAGCCAGCTACCTGGATCGCTACTTCGAGCAGAATCTGGTTTTGGACACTGGCAGCAAGGAGCTCAGGCAAAAGGATATGCTGCTTAGGCTGCGCAAGTCCCGCAGGAGCGTGCTTTGTCTGAAGCGCAGGCCCAGATCCTGGGAGCCATGGCAAGAGGGCTTCAAGGTTTACCAGGAGCATGAAACTGAACTCCAGGATCCGGAGCAGATGCAGGCCATCTTGGAGAACCTGGGTTACACTCCTGCCTTCAGGTATGAAAAGGTCCGGGAGAAATGGAGCCTAGAGGATTGTCTGGTCTGCCTGGACCTTTTACCCTTTGGCCATTTTGTGGAGCTGGAAGGGGAGCGGATTCGTGAGTGCTGCCGCCTGCTTGGCCTTGATCCAGATGCAGGTAGCACCAAGACCTATCACGAGCTGCACCTGGAGTACAGGCAGGCCCAGGGCTGGGCAGCAGAGGATTCCTTTGTTTTCCCTGAGGCCAAAAGAAAGCAGCTGATTGAACAAAATCCTGATTTGTGTTAAGACTAACTTGTATAAAAGGTTGATAGCCAAACAGGCTTTTTGAGCCTATATACAAGGATTTGCAATGCTTAGTCTAAGGCAGCTTGCCCTTTACATAATGTTTGCAAGAATTATTATTATCTAAGTCTGCCTTGAACTAAGGAGAGAACAGGGATGAACCTGCCTGATTTCAGACCTGAACGAGAGACCGAAGTCCTGGAAGAGCTGCAGGAGCCACCCAGGTATAAGGTTTTGCTGCACAACGACGATTACACCACTATGGAGTTCGTGGTCTATATTCTGAAGACCGTATTTTCAAAGCCGGAAGCTGAAGCGGTGCAGATCATGCTCAGTGTGCACAGGAATGGAATCGGGACCTGCGGAATTTATACCGCAGAGGTGGCTGAGACCAAGGTGGCCCGGGTCCATTATTTATCCAAAAAAGAAGGATATCCACTAAAATGCACCATGGAAGAGGTATAGGTTATGTTAAGTAGAGATTTGGAAAAGGTTTTTGCGCTGGCAGTGCGCGAGGTCAGGGCTAGGCACCATGAGTTCCTGACCTTGGAACATGTGCTCTATGCGTACCTTTTGGACAACAAAGGCAAAAACCTTTTGTATAACTGCGGCGTGAATGTGAATCGGCTGCGCAATCAGTTGGAAAGGTATTTTATCGAGCATCTGGAGGTCTATCCAGAAGGCCAGGCCAAGGAGGTCATCCAGACCTTGAGCGTGCAGCGGGTACTGCAAAGGGCAATTGTGCACGTGCAGTCCGCGGAAAAGGGCAAAGTGGAGCTGGGTGATTTCCTGGCCTCGGTTATGGAAGAGGAGGATTCCTACGCTGTCTACTACCTGAAATCCCAAGGAGTAGAACGCTTGGATATCCTGGAGCATATCGCCCACGGTCAGGAAGAGGAGCAACAGCAGCAGGAGGGTTGCAACTCCTGCCAGAAGGACAAGAACTCCTATCTGGCCAAGTACACCCAGAACCTGGTGCAGCGGGCCAAGAAAGGGGATATAGATCCCTTGATCGGCCGCAGGAAAGAGGTGGAGCGCACTATCCAGGTTCTGTCCAGGCGGCGCAAGAACAATCCTTTGTATGTGGGAGATCCAGGCGTGGGCAAGACCGCCATGGCTGAAGGCCTGGCCCTGCGCATAGCCCAGCAGGATGTGCCTGAGCCATATCTGGATACAGAGATCTATGCCCTGGACATGGGCGCGCTTCTGGCAGGGACCAAGTTCAGGGGGGATTTCGAGTCCAGGCTTAAAGGCCTGATCAACGAGCTGACCAAGCTAGGCTCCAAGGCGATCCTGTTCATAGACGAGATCCATACCGTGATCGGCGCCGGAGCCACCAGCGGAGGATCCCTGGATGCATCCAACATTCTGAAGCCTGTGCTGGCTTCAGGGGAGCTGCGCTGCATCGGTTCCACTACCTATGAAGAGTACAAGAACCTCTTTGAAAAGGACCGGGCCTTGTCCAGGAGGTTCCAGAAGATAGAGATCGCAGAGCCCTCCCCTGAGGAAAGTGTGGCCATCCTGCATGGATTGAAGACCTACTACGAGAAGCACCATCAGGTGCGCTACACCAAGAGCGCCTTGCAGGCTGCTGTGGATCTAACCACCAGGCATCTGCCGGATCGCTATCTTCCGGACAAGGCCATTGACGTGGTGGATGAGTGCGGGGCCCTGCTCAGCCTGGATACAGGCAAGAACAGGCGCAAGCAGATCACGCCCAAGGATGTGGAGAATGTGGTTTCCAGCATCGCCAGGGTCCCGGTGCAAAGGGTGGGCAGCTCTGACCGGGAAAAGCTGCAGGATCTGGAGAATAAGCTGCTGCAGGTCATCTACGGCCAGGATCATGCAGTGCATATGCTCTCCCAGGCCATCAAGCGCTCCAGGGCTGGCCTGCGGGAAGAGAACAAGCCCATGGGCAGCTTCCTGCTGGTGGGCCCCACCGGAGTGGGCAAGACAGAGCTATCCAGGCAGCTGGCAGAGATCCTGGGTGTGCATTTCCTGCGTTTTGACATGAGCGAGTACATGGAGCAGCACGCAGTGGCCAGGCTGATCGGCGCTCCTCCAGGATACATAGGCTTTGATCAGGGAGGTCTGCTTACGGACAACATCCGCAAGCATCCCTATTCTGTGCTGCTTCTGGACGAGGTGGAAAAAGCCCATGTGGACCTGTTCAACATCCTGCTGCAGGTCATGGACTACGCCACCTTGACTGACAACGCGGGTCGCAAGGCTGACTTCAGGCATGTGATTTTGCTGATGTCTTCCAATATCGGGGCCAGGGAGATGAGCAGCCAGAACATAGGCTTTGGCCAGGCCAAGAGCGAGGACAGGGCGCACAAAGGCATCAAGGCAGCGCAGAAGCATTTCTCTCCTGAGTTCAGGAACCGCCTGGATGCCATTGTGCCTTTCAACTCCCTGTCCCAGGATCTGATGGAGATGATCGTGGACAAGGACATTATGGAGCTGAACAAGCAGCTCAAAGAAAAGAAGATCCAGCTGGAGCTATCTTCTGAGACCAAGACCTGGCTGGCAGAGAAGGGTTTTGACCCTGATTACGGGGCCAGGCCTCTGGCCAGGGTTATCCAGAACGAGATCAAGGACAAGCTGGCTGATGAGATCCTGTTCGGATCCCTGCAGGGAGGAGGCAGAATCAGGGTAGAGCTGCAGCAGGACAGAGACCAGGAGCCAGAGCTGCAGTTCAGGCTGCAGGAGCAGGAGACAGCCTAAAGGCTTTGGTGTTTAGCCTAATACAATAGGGCCTTGGAAGGCCAGATCCTATAAAAAGACCCCGCGCCCTGGAAAAGGGCGCGGGGTCTTTTTGCGGGTAACTTACTTGCAACCTTTATAATCTATTGAATTCGGCTTTGTTTCCAGCCCAAGGCTAGATTAATTTTTCTGGGCCTCGTGCAGGGCCTCGCTGTACTTTTCCTCTACCCGGTAGCGGTGGCAAGGCCCGCTGTTCCAGGTGCAAAAGGGATACAGCCTGCCGTCAGGTGAGCCGTAATGGATTATGCAGTTTTGCACCCGCTGCAGCTCGAAGTTGTAATTGTCCTGGAAGTGCATGGCAGCCAAGAGCAGGACATGGTACTTGTCCCCTACCTTGTGGTAGTAATGGCCCCTGGCGTCCCTGTGCTCATTCCCTGCCTGGGAGAAGCCGTTCACAAAGTCCAAAAGCTGATCAAAGTCCAGGCCTTCCGGGGCGTTTTCAGGATAGAAGTGCTTTTTCATGGTGCGCATGACATTGATCTTGCTCAGCTTGGCCCGCCAGGAGCTGTTCTGGATCTTGGTTGCTTCCTGGTCCAGGTCCTGCATTGCGCCTTCAATATCCAGGAACTTGGTAAAGGGCACAGCCTGCTTGGTCTGGGTGTCCACCAGGAGGTAGCTGGCTGCGCCACAATGGGGATGGCAGGTGAAATGGGTCTTTTCTTTGCGGTCTATGGCCTGCAACAGCCTGCTCACCGGATTGACTATGGAGAAGGGGTACCAATCCCGGTACATGTCCATGATCTGGCTTTGCTCCTGCAGATCCCTGGCCATGTCCGCCATGGTGTAGCGCATCTCCCTGCGCTTTTCCTCCTGGATGCGGCCGGTAATGGAAACCGGCTGGAAGCTGATGGCAGTGACCACATCAGTGTTCTTGATAGCGAAGTCCAGCATGTCTCCCAACTGGTGATCGTTCAGCCCCCGGACCAAAGTGGGGACTAAGGTGGCCATCAGCCCGGCTTCCTTCATGTTTTCCAGGGCCTTTTGCTTTATCTCCCACATGGGCCTGCCCCGGGTCTCTTTGTAGATATCGTCGCTAAGGCCGTCGAACTGCAGATAGACCACATCCAGCCCTGCCTGCTTGACAGCCTTGGTGAACTCCAGATCTCTGGCGAATTTGACGCCGTTGCTGGCGACCTGGATATCCATGACCCCTTTGTCCTTGGCCATCTGCACCGCCTCTATAAAATGAGGGTGCACAGTGGGCTCGCCTCCAGCGAACTGGATGCTAAGGGGGGGTGTGGGCTGGATAGCCAGGGCATTGTCTATGATTTTCTCTAATTGCTCCAAGCTCAGCTCACAAACCTTGCCTGTGGCCTTGGCGTTGGCAAAGCAGATGGGACAGTTCAGGTTGCAGCGATTGGTGAGGTCTATATTCACCATGCAGGGGCTGGTTTTGTGGTTGCTGCAGATGCCGCAGTCCTGGGGGCAGGCGCCACGGCTTTGTACACCAGGATTCTGCACCTGATGTGCATAGCTGTAGTGCCTGCGTTTGCGGTTCAAGAAGAACTCCACATCCGAGGAGATGAGTTCCTGGAATGTGCCATGCTCAGGGCAGGTCTTGGACATCCAGACCTGGCCCTTCCAGTTGTATAGTTCTGCCTGCAGGAGCTTTAAGCACTCCGGGCAGATGCTGGTGGTTTTTTCCGGTAGGTTGGGTGTTTTAGGCTTTACTCCTTGAGGCTGAGAATTTCTCCTATTGAACATAACCCTACCTCCTTGTCCTTTGCAGGACCTGCTTGGGATAAATCAATGCATTATCTTATAAAATCTATGAATTAATAGCAATTAGTCAAGGCAAGACAGCAAGGAAATATCAAAGCCTCTGCAGGTGAGGGACATTTAAGCAGATGCAGCAGGGCATGCAAGGTAAAAGAAAAAAATGAGCTTAAAGCCCATGAGCTGAAAAGGAACCGCAAAAATGCAAGCCTCGCTAAAAAAGGGCAGTACAAAAAGGAAGTCCTTAGCCCTGACGTTTCCTTTGCGCTCTTAGCGCCTTGGTGGTGGCATGATATGCAGAAAAAAACATTCAGCCCTGGGCATCAGTTTCATATCTCTGCAGGTGTTCCAGGGCCTCGCCTACAGTGAACAAGGATCCGCAGACCAGGATCAGGTCTTCAGGGGTAGCCAGGTCCTGGGCCTGGTCCAGGGCTCTGGGCAGGCTTTGTTCCGCATGGGAGGCCACATTCCAGGGTGTTGCTCTGGACCTGAGCTCTTCCGGGTCAAGTGCCCTTTCATACACCGGTCTGGTGAAAATGGCATAATCCGTCCTGGGCAGGATCTGGGCCAGCATCTTTTCGATCTCCTTGTCCGCCATCATGCCCAGAACCAGGATCAGGCGCTGATACTCCAGGCTGGGGTTCAGGCATTGGGCCAGGACCTTGATAGCCTCCGGGTTGTGCGCGCCGTCCAGCACGATTTTGGGTCTGTCCTGCACCAGCTGCATCCTGCCCGGCCAGGTGGCCTTTTGCAGGCCCTGGCGCATATGCTCGGTATTTATTTTCCAGCCAGTTTGGTTCAATATTTCGCAGGCAGCCAGGGCCAGACCAGCGTTCTGCATCTGGTGGCTGCCGATCAGGTTGGTGCGCAAGCCTTTTAGCTTTTGCTGCAATCCGAAATAGGTAAACCCCTCCTGGAAGCGCCTGACCCGGAAGTCCAGGCCCTGTTGGTAAAAAGGGGAGTCTTTCTCATGGGCGATCCTGGCAAAGAGCTCGCGTACTCCGGGTTGTTTGGCAGAGCTGAGCACAGGAATGCGGGCCTTGATAATCCCGGCCTTCTCCCGGGCTACCTGGTGCAGGGTGTTGCCCAAAAACTCCCTGTGCTCCAGGCTGATATTGGTAATCATGCTGATCTGGGACTGGATCAGGTTGGTAGCGTCCAGCCTGCCGCCCATGCCGACCTCGATGATGTCTACATCTGTGTTTTCCTGGGCAAAATAGGCCAGGGCCATGGCTGTGACCGCTTCAAAGAATGTGGGTGACTCCTGGGGATCCTGGATCCGCCTTATCTGCCTGGAGAACTCCACCACCTGGTGCTGGGGGATATACTGGCTGTTGATCTGCATACGTTCCCGAAAGCTGACCAAATGGGGGGAGGTGTAAAGCCCGGTTTTGTAGCCTGCAAGCTGCAGGATGCTGTTTAAAAAGCTGGCCACAGAACCCTTGCCGTTGGTTCCGGCGATGTGGATATATTTGCGGCCCTGGTGGGGATTTCCCAGGCCCTGCAGAAGGTTGGAGGTCTGGGAGAGTCCGAATTTAATTCCGTATTTCTGCAGGTTGTACAAGTAGTCCAGTTCTTGCAGATAATCTGGGTCTTTCTCCAGCATGGCAGCGGCCTTTGGTTTGCTTGGTTGAAATGCTTGGGGCCTAAAGGGGGAGTATGAAATGCTTTGTGTTTGAGCTTGATACCTTATGCATGCAAGGTATAGGCTATGCCTCTATCCAGAGAGGCAAATGCCGCAGGCCCCATCCTAATCCAACTGACCGGAAAAGGAAATGGTCTTTTTGAAGTAAGGCATGGAGCATGGGGCGTAGAGCGTGGGGCGTGGGGCATGGAGCATGGAGTAAGTCGGAGGCACTTTGGCACAGCAAGTGGATCTTAAAGAATTGAAAGAATTCTCGAACTTGGAGCTGCCCCGGGAGAGGAGCTTTTCTTGGGCCGGGTTGAGGGTCACGCTCTGGAAAAGGGGCCAGCTGAGCAGGCAGAAGCTGAGCTTTCCCCAGCACTATGGGATATATCACGAACTGGAGACCAGGGAGCATATCTTCAAGTACAATTTGCGGGGCCAGATCTGCTATATCCAGGGTAAATCCATGGACTGGCCCCATCCTGGGGAATGGCTGAAGCGCACCCAGGGCGGAGACTGGATATACTACTACTCAGGCGGCTACACAGACCTGCGGGACTATCTGGGGGAGTTCTACTTGCCCTGTCCAGACTATCCCAGCAATATCCTGTACAATGTAGAGCCCTGGCAGGAGCCTGCAGTACAAAAGGCCCTGCAGGAATGGAAAAGGGTCCCTGATGGGCTGAACCCGGAATTGGGACAGTTGGATGATCCTGAGCTGTTGCAGCTCTATGGCCTGCTGCGAGAGAATACTGCAGCCAGGCTCTGGCAGGACTCTTTGCGACTGTTTTCTCTGCTGGGGGACAGGATCAAGGTCCTGCCTCCGGATGCCAGACACACAGATTATGACCTGCTGCCATTGATTCTGGCTGATGGCTGCCTGTACAACTGTAGCTTTTGCAGCTTCAAGACTGGACAAAGCTTTCAGCCTAGACCCCAGGAGGATATCCAGGCCCAGATCCAGGGCCTGCGCAGCTTTTTTGCCCAGGACCTAATCAACCAGAATGCGCTTTTTTTGGGCCAGCACGATGCCTTGAACTGTGAGCCTGGGCACTTGCTGCAGGCTCTGGATCTGGCATGGGAGCAGCTTGGTCTACAGGATTCCGTGTTGCAGGGCAATTCTTTGTACCTGTTCGGCAGCGTGGATTCTTTGCTGGATACCAGCCAGGAGCTTTTCCAGGAGCTGGCTGCCAGGCCTTGGTCCTGCTATATCAATATAGGTCTGGAGTCCGCGGACCAACAAACCCTGGATCTCCTGGGCAAGCCTGTGCAGGCCTCCCAGGTGCGCCGGGCCTTCCGGCGTATGCAGGATTTGAACCAAAGATTCTCCAACCTGGAGCTGACAGGGAATTTCATCCTGGACAAGGACCTGCCCCAGGGGCACTGGGAAGCGGTGTTGGATCTATTGCAGGCACAGGCTAAGCCCCTGGGGGACAAGGGCAGCATCTATTTCTCGCCCCTGGGCAGGCAGAATATCCGCTGGCAGCGGGATGCCTTCAGACGCATCAAGTTCAGGAGCAGACTGCCTGTGTATTTGTATGTGATTTTGAGGCTATAAGAGCATGGGGCATGGAGCATGGAGCGTGGAGCATGGAGTTGGGGAGAAAGTAAAAATTACAATAAGTTGTGATTTGGCGGCTTCCTGGTTATCCCAATAGTTCCTGCAAGAGCTTGTAGTTCTGGTACTCCCTGGATTCTGTGGATTTGAGCAGGCTGGCCAGCTTTGCCTCGTCCGCAGGCGGGGCTGGGTAGGAGAGGTAGTTGGCTATGCTGCCCACTGCCTGCTCCAGGTGCGCATCGCTGTTATAGAGCGGGAGCAGGTCAAACTTGCTGCGCAGTTCCTGATAGGCTGCCTGCAGCCTGGGCTTGAACTTGCCTTGTGATTCCTGATACTGTCCGTTCAGGATGTTCACCGAGTTCATCTCCAGACCATGGATATGGGGCAGGATCTTTTCTGCTTCAGGGTTTAGCAGGTCTGTCCAGCGATAGGCATGGGCCAGGAAGACAAAGGATCTTTCCCAGAGATCTCCCAGCCTGGAGTACAGGCTGCTGAAGTTGATGCCGAATGGGATCTGCAAGGCGTGATTGGGGGTGATCAGAACCAGGTCCACCTCTTCAGCCAAAGTGACTTCCAGCCCGCTGTAGATGGCCATATCCGGGAACTGGGCCTTCAGCTCCTGGACCTCCTTTGGGGACCATTGGATTTGGTGCTCAGTGATTACCAGGGCCTGCAAGCCGGATTCTCTAGCTTGGAGCACGGCTTGATGCGGGGCAAGCAAAGAGCAGGGGGAATATCTATTGGTGTGTATATGGCAGTCTATGAACATCTTGTTTTTCCGGTTGCAGGTAAGTTAAAAATGAATATTATTAGCGCAAGGGGGCAGGAATGTCAATTCACGCCATGGCAGGACAGCAGGTCCCACCACAGATGCTGACCAATATCCCCAGGCTGATTAGTGCCTATTATACCTTGAGCCCGGATCCAGGACAACAGGAGCAGCAGGTGGCCTTCGGAACCTCAGGGCATCGGGGGTCTGCTTGGAGCAGGAGCTTTAATCAGGATCACATCCTGGCCTTGGCCCAGGCCATCTGTGAGTTCAAGCAGTCCCAAGGTTATACCGGGCCCCTGTATTTGGGCAAGGATACCCATGCCCTGTCCGAGGCAGCATTTTTGTCCGCTCTGGAGGTGTTTGCCGCGAACAAGGTGCAAGTCCTGATTCAGGAGAAGATGGGATTCACCCCTACTCCGGCGATATCCCAGGCCATTCTGGAATACAACCGGGGCAGGGACAGCGGCTTGGCAGACGGGGTGGTGATTACCCCTTCCCATAATCCGCCTGAGGATGGGGGCTTTAAATACAATCCTCCCCAGGGCGGCCCTGCTGATACCCAGACTACTAAATTGATCCAGGATCGGGCCAATCAGCTCCTGCAGGACGGGCTGCAGGAGGTGCGCAGGATGCCTTGGGAGAGGGCCCTGCGCTCGGGTAGTGTACAGGAGCATGATTTTGTGCGCGGCTATGTCTCCGGGCTGGGGCAGGTTCTGGACATGCAGGCCATAGCCTCCTCAGGGCTGAAGATTGGAGTGGATCCCATGGGTGGTTCCGGCCTGGACTACTGGGATGTTATCGCAGAGATGTTTGGTCTGGAGCTGGAGGTGGTTAACCGCAGAATAGATCCGGCTTTTGGCTTTATGCCCCTGGATCGTGATGGCAAGATCCGCATGGATTGCTCCTCGAAATATGCCATGGCCAATTTGATCAGCCTCAAGGACAGGTTTGACATCGCTTTTGGCAATGATCCTGACTATGACCGGCACGGAATAGTGACCAGGAGCGCGGGGCTGATGAATCCCAACCATTACCTGGCAGTTTCTGCCTGGCATCTATTCCGCACCAGGCAGGATTGGTCCCAGCAGGCTGCAGTGGGCAAGACTCTGGTCACTAGTTCCATGCTGGATAGGGTGGCTGGGCTTCTGCAGCGGGATGTCCTGGAGGTGCCTGTGGGCTTCAAATGGTTTGTGCCCGGGCTGTTAAGCGGCAGGCTGGGCTTTGCTGCAGAGGAGAGCGCAGGTGGCTCTTTCCTGCGCCAGGATCAGCAGGCCTGGAGCACAGACAAGGATGGTTTGATCATGGATCTCTTGGCTGCAGAGATGACTGCCAAGCTGGGCAAGGATCCGGCCCAGATTTACCAGGAGCTGGAAGATCGTCTGGGAGTCAGCCATTATCAGCGTCTGGATGCCCCGGCTGGACCAGAGCAAAAGCTAGCCCTGTGCAATCTGGATGCAGGGGATGTTCAAGGCCAGGAGCTGGCAGGGGAAGAGATCCAGGCCAAGCTTACCAAAGCCCCTGGAGACCAGAATCCCATAGGCGGGCTGAAGGTGTGCACCAAGAACGGCTGGTTCGCTGCCAGACCTTCAGGCACAGAGGATATCTATAAGATATATGCGGAGAGTTTTCTTAGCCAGGAGCATCTGGAGCAGATCCTGAGTCAGGCGCAGCAGTTGGTGGATCAGGCTTTGCAAAAGGCTAAAACCTAAAAAAAGATCCTAAAATCAGAACGTTAAACCGGAACATGCATATGAAAGTCGGACGTAATGATCCCTGCCCCTGCGGCAGTGGCAAGAAGTATAAGAAGTGTTGTCTGCAGAAAGCAGAGGGCCCGGGACAGGATTTAAAAGAGCTTTATCTGAAAAAGCACAAGATCAGACTCAAGGAGGAGGCGGACATAGAAGGCATCCGCAGGGCAGGGGCCCTGGTGCTAAAGACCCTGGATCTGGTGCAGGAGACTATCCAGCCCGGGATCAGCACTGATTATCTAAACCAGCTGGTACACGATTTTACCATAAGACACGGGGCTGTGCCTGCTCCGCTTAATTACAACGGCTTTCCCAAGAGCGTATGCATCTCTGTAAACGAGGTCATCTGTCACGGGATTCCCAGTCCCAGGGTGCTGCAGGAAGGAGATATCGTGAACGTGGATGTGACCAGCATCCTGAACGGATATTATGCGGATGCCAGCAAGACCTTTGCTATGGGAAAAATCAGCCAGGAGGCTGAGCGCTTGGTGGAGATCGCCCGGCAGTGCCTGTACGAGGGTTTGGCCCAAGTCAGGCCCGGCAATTATACCGGGGATATCGGCTGGGCCATCCAGAATCATGCAGAGTCCAGGGGCTGCTCAGTGGTCAGGGAGATGGTGGGCCACGGAGTAGGCTTTGAATTTCACGAGCCGCCCCAGATCCCGCATTTCGGCAAGAAAGGCCAGGGGGTTCAGCTGGTACCGGGCATGGTCTTTACTGTGGAGCCCATGATCAATCTGGGCCGCAGGGAGTTGCGCATCCTGGAGGACCGCTGGACCGCGGTGACCAAGGACGGCTCTTTGTCAGCCCAGTTCGAGCAGACAGTGCTGGTTACCCCTGAAGGGTATGAGAGCTTGACTCCTTATTAGTCATAGTCCACTGCGCTGAAGCGCATTAGCTTATCCCAGCTGTGCGTGGACTGGATGCGGCGTACAGTACCGGTCTTGCCCCTCAGGACCAGGGAGTAGGTCTGGGCCCCGCTGCCTGTGTACTTGACCCCGGGCAGAAATGTGCCCCCGGATATCCCGGTGGCTGAGAAAAAAACATCCTCGCCGTCTACCAGGTCGTCCACGCTGAGGATTTGCTTCATATCCACGCCCAGATCCTGCAGCCCTTGCTTTTCTTCATCTTTCTGGGGGTCCAGCCTGCAGAGCATCTCTCCGTCCAGGCCCTTGATGGCGCAGGCAGAGAGCACTCCTTCAGGGGTGCCTCCAGTACCCATTAAAAGATCCACTTCAGACTCCGGATCCACAGCCATTAAAGCCCCGGCCACGTCCCCGTCTGTATGCAGCTGGATTCTGGCTCCTGCCTCGCGGATCTCCTGGATCAAATCCTGGTGCCTGGGCTTATCCAGGACAAAGACCATGAGATCGTCCACATCCTTGTCCAATGCCCTGGCTACCTGCTGCAGGTTGTCCTTGACCGGAGCATCCAAGTCCACCACCTGGGCAGCGCTGGCAGGGACCACCAGCTTCTGCATGTAGTAGCTGGGGCCAGGATCGTACATGCTCCCTGCAGGGGCCAGACCCACCACAGAGATGGCATTGGGTCGGCCAAAGGCCAAGAGCTTGGTTCCTTCCACTGGATCCACTGCCACATCCACCTTGGGACCCTGCATGGTGCCCACCTCTTCTCCGTT
This sequence comes from Thermodesulfobacteriota bacterium, assembly GCA_051744965.1. Classification (GTDB taxonomy): domain Bacteria; phylum Desulfobacterota; class Desulfovibrionia; order Desulfovibrionales; family Desulfothermaceae; genus CAZBUB01. The sequence goes on from JBNJDO010000007.1 coordinate 14,293, forward strand.
GAAGAGCATAGGCGCCTGGTCCTTTTCCCCTTCGCCGATCACAATGCGGCCCTGGATATTCACTGCATTAAAGGAAAGGCGCATGGCATCCACTGCAGCCTGATCGCCTTTTTTCTTTTCCCCTTTGCCCAGCCACCTGGCAGAGGCCAAGGCGGCTGCCTCTGTGATGCGCACCAGATCCAGGGCCAGATTGCGCTCAGGTACCTCCATGACCAAGCCTCCTTATTTGCCTTTTAGACAGCCTCAGCAGGCAGCTCGTCCATGAGCTGCACCCGTTCCTGGTGCCTGCCTGCCTGGAACCTGGCCTGCAAGAAGGCCTGCAGGATGCTTTGGGCCAGGTCCACGCCTGTGACCCTGGAGCCCAGGCAGAGGATATTGGCGTTGTTGTGCTCCCTGGCCATGCGTGCGGCAAACTCGGTTGCGCACAATGCAGCCCTGATGCCAGTGAACCTGTTAGCAGTCATGCTCATGCCCAGGCCTGTGCCGCAGACCAAGAGCCCCATAGCCTTTTCCTGCAGAACACGCCTGCAGACCAAGGCGGCATAATAGGGATAGTGGCAGCTTTCCTGGGTGTGGGTGCCCAAGTCCTGGACTTCATAACCCAGGTTCTGCAGCTGGGCGAATAGGATGCCTTTTAGCTCCAGCCCGGCATGATCCGAGCCCAGATAGATATTTTTTTCAGGCATAAGCTAGATCTCCCACTTGCTGCATCTTTGGGTCAGCATATCCTGTCTGACCCTTTGCAGCTCCTGCTGCAAAAATTGCAGCTCCCTTTCCAGGAAATCTATCTGCTGCTTGCAGAGTTCCATCTTCTGTTCCTGGTCGCTGTCTGCCTGGCCTTGCTCCTTTTGCCTGTTCAGCTTGCCCAGCTCCTGGTATTCCTGCTGCAGCCTGTTTTGCATCTGCTTGATCTCCCAGCCCCGCAGGCCCCGGATGATACTCCAATGCAGTTCGCTGCCCATGACCCGCAGGCCCAGGCTGATGCTGCGCAAGATGGGCAGATCCTGGGGCTGGATCTGGTCCTGATTTTGCTCTTGCATGTCTTGATCCCCTTTTTTAAAGGCTCACCCTGTTCTACAGTCTAAGCTAACTGCCCTGCAATGCTACAAGGCCAAAGGCACGTATTGTACATCCTGTGGAGGGTCCAGCTCCAGCCTGGAGTCAGGCCAATCCTCCTTTCGCAGCTGCAATTCCCTGATCCTGAACAGGGCCTGACCCTCCTGACCCATGTCCAGTTCCAGACTGCTGGCATAATTGCCCGCGTCCTGGTCATCTTGGAAGCTCCCCATTTCCAGTTCCCAGGCCAGGGGGCTTTCCCCTGAGGCTTGCACTATGCGCAGCTCAGGGTCCACTATTATGCTTTGCAGTCTGCTGGATTCAGGGAATTCAAATTCCCAGCCCTGGCCTTGTACTGCCCTGGCCCGGGCATATTCTGCAGGCAGCAGGCCTGCCCAGCGTCCAGTAAGGATCTCGCCTATCTCCGGCACGGTAAAGGGCAGCTCCAGTTCCAGATGCTGCAGGGCCTGCCCCGGGTCTTGGTAGACAAAGACCTTATCCTGTCTGGGATAATAGGCCATGCTCATATCCTGGCCAAGCCGCCAATGGCTGAGAGTGGTGCCTATACCTGCCTTCAGGTCCAGGCGCAGCGGCAGATCAAAATTGCCCCAGAGGCTGAAGACCAGCCTGGAGCTGTTCCTGGCAGACTGGTAATGCAGACTGCTGCGCAGCAGGTATCCCTGGTGCTGCTCCAGCTTTTGTGTCTCCCTGGCCTGCAGTTCCTGCCAGATAACTGCAGGGTCCTGGTCCAGCTCAGGTTCTGTCCAGACTTTGGGGCCGCAGCCAGAGAGCAGCAAAAAAAGGCCCAAGAAGAGCAGCATGCAAAGGCTGGGGGCCAAATGCCTTTTGCGTTCAGGATAAAGGATTATCAAAGCGAGTCCAGCTTGTCCTCTAATTCCCTGGCATTTTTCGGATCCAGCTCCAGGGACTTTTGATATGCTTCCCTGGCTTGCTCCTGCTTGTTCAGCTCTGCTGCAATGTCCCCGTAATGCTCCCAGATGATGGGATCATCCTGGACTTGCTCCACAGCCTTCTGGATATGCTCCCAGGCCTGCTCCAGATTTCCAGAGCGGAAGTAGACCCAGGCCAGGGAATCCAAGTAAAAGCCGTTTTCCGGATCCTCCTGCAGGGCCTTTTTGATCAAAATCAAAGCCCGCTGTAGATCCCGGCCCTGTTCAGCCAGGCTGTAGCCCACAAAATTCAGGGCAGGAGCATATTCAGGGTCCTGGTTGATGACCTTCTCCATAAACTCCAGGGCCTGTTCCTCCTCTTCCAGCTGGTGCTGGATAAAGCCCATCTGGTACAGGATCTCCGAGTCTTCCGGGAATTTTTCCAGGGCCTTGGAGGTCAGTTTCTTGGATTCCTGGAGCTGGTCTTTTTGTTGCAGGATTTCGCTCTCCAAGAGCCAGAACCTTTGGTTTTCCGGGAAAGTCTCCCGGCCCTGCCTGGTCTTTTCCAGGGCCTGATCCTGCATATTCATTTGGTACAAAAGCCTGGCCTGTAGATCCAGGCCACGTTCGAAGTATTCAGAATCCTCAGGGATCCCTTCCAGGATCTCCAGGGCCTGCTGGGAATCTTGATCCCCTTTGTAGGCCAGGATGGCTTGCAGAAGATCCTGTCTGGGCGAGGCGTAGCCTTTTTCCTGCATCTGCTCCAGGATCTCCCTGGCCTGCTGGAAAAAGTCCTGTTGTAAAAACAGATTGCAGGCCTGGAGCAGGAAGTTCTCGCTATCCGGGCCTTCTTGTACTGTCTGCAGGGCCTGTTCCGGGTTGTTCAGCTTGAGACTGATGTCAATGAGCCGGATGTAGACTTCCTGATTGTCCATGCCCAGCTGCAGAAGCCTCTGGTAGCTGTCCCTGGCCTGGACATAGTCCCGGTTTAGCTCGTACTGATAGGCCAGCTCAGCCCAGGCCCGGACAAAGCGCGGATTAAGCTCTGTGGCCTGGCGCAGCTGCTGGATCGCTTCCTGGCGGTTGTCCAGCTTCAGATATGCCCTGCCCATAAGCAGGTGCATCCTGGCATTCAGATCCTCCTTCTGGAGCTTTTCCAGGGTGTTCAAGGCTTGCTCCGGCAGGCCATGCTCCAGCTGCAGTTCTGCCAGCCTGCTTCTGACCCTGGGTTCTTCCGGCTGTTCCATTAAAAACAGGCGTAAAGTGTCCCTGGCCTTTTGCTCTTGCTCCTGGTTGTTGTAGAGTCTGGCCAGGGCTTGGACCAAATCGGCATGCTGGGGAAATTTGCGCCTGGCCTGGAGCAGGAGCTCCTCTGCCTGCTCATGCTCTTGCCTGCTCCAATAGAACTGGGCTAGCTCCAGATAGAGCTCTGGATGGGGATCCTTTTCCAGAGCATCCTGCAGGTGCTCCAGGGCCTTTTCCGGCTCCTGTTCCTGCAGCTCCAGATAGCGCAGGAATAAAAAGGTGGCCTGGGCTTGGTCAGAGATCTGGTATTGCTCTGTTTGCAGGTCCCTGAAAGGGTCCCCAGGTGCAGGAGCCTGGGAGCAACCCGCTAGTAGGAAGAGCAGAAGCCAGGCCAAGAGTAAAAGACTGGTTTTCTTTAGGGTATGATGCATATTTTTCCAGTAGATGGATTGACACCTTTTGGGGCTAAAAAATTAGGATTTTGTCTTAAACACTTAACTGCTTGATTCTACGGTAAATGTAGTTGCCCACCTGGAGGCCGCATTGGATGAACTCCGGTCCGTAGATTTGGCCTGTGCTGGTACGAAAAGAGTCCCCTATGGAGCTAATAATCTGCAGCCCCCTAGGAAAGCGTTCCACTATCTTTTCCAAGGGCCATTCCTGATAGTCGCAGATCTTCCACAAGGTGGTAGTAAAGTTGTCCGGCCCCCATCTGAACTTGTCCGCATCGTACAGGGCTGAGCTGAGAAGATGGGTGGAAAAGTCCGGGGCGGGATCCGGGGACTGGAAGGCCTCGTGGTTCTTGATGGCGAAGATGATCATCTCCTTGTCTGTCTCTGAAAGGGGGAAGTCCTGCAAGATCTTGGGCGCCAATTCAGCGCCCATCTTGGCGTGATTGTCTTCCAGCCTGCAGATATCGTGCAAAAGCCCGGCCATCTGGACCAAAAGCACCAGGTGTCTGCCCAGGGCCAGGTCCTTGTGGTAAAGCTCAGCCAGGATAATGGCTCCGGATTCAATGGAGACGTTTTTGCTGTGCTCCACGCCGTGGCCGAATTCGTCGTGCAAAAAAGGCAGGACATCCTCTGCGCAGCGCAGGAGCAAAGGGTGATCAAAGAATATTTCCCTGGAGTAGGAAAGCTCCGGCCCAAAGTGGTCATAAAAGGATGGCCGATATCTGCTGGCCATCTCCCTGGCCTCGATCTTGAGAGTCTGGAACAGGTCATTCATGGCTGATCCATTCAGATGAGAAGTCCTTGATTCTGGAGGATAAATGTTCCTTTATCTTCTGCAGCAGCCTGGATTCGATCTGGCGTACCCTTTCCCGGGTAATGCCGTACTTGTCCCCGATTTCCCGCAAAGTTATAGGGCTGGAGGCCAAGAGCCTGGAATAGAGGATGTCTTTCTCTTTTTCGTTTAGCTGAGGCAGGATGCTGTTTATGTTCTCCCGCAGCTTTTCCGAGATCTCCTCCTGGGCCAGTCTGTCCTCGATGCTGGCTTCCAGGGCAGGCAGCAGGTCCAGCCTGGTGGTATTGGAGTCCTCCCCAAAGGGGGAATCCAGGGAGAGATCGCCCTGGCTCATGCGCTGGGTCATCTCATTGATATCCGCACTGCTGACATCCAGGTTCTGGGACAGGGTCTCGGCGTCAGCATTAAAGCCCTGGCTTTCCAGGCGCTGCTTCTCCTTGCCCAGATTGTAGAATAGCTTGCGCTGGGACTGGGTAGTGCCTATCTTGACCATGCGCCAGTTGTCCATGATGAACTTTAAGATATAGGCCTTGATCCAAAAGGAGGCGTAGTAGGAGAACTTGATCCCCTTTTCAGGATTGAACTTCTGCACCGCCTTCATTAGACCGATGTTACCCTCCTGGATCAGCTCCAGGACATTCTTCATCCATTTGCGCTGGAATTCCATGGCGATCTTGACCACCAGGCGCAGGTGGGAGGTGGCCAGCCTGAATGCGGCATCCTTGTCTCCATGGTCCCTGATGCGCCGGCCCAGCTCGAATTCCTCGTTTTCCTCCAGGGTGGGGAATCTGTTTACTTCCCGCAAATAGAGGCTCAAGGGATTGTACTGCGCACTATCCTTGCCCACTGTGGGCAGGGGGAGGTTCACCTTTTTGGCCGGGGCATGCAGATTTTGCTCCGAGTCCCCCAAACCCTGGACAGATTCCTGTATGGAGGGTATGTCTTGGGCCTCGGCTTGTGTTTCCTGCTGCTCCTGCTTATAATCTTTGTCTTTATGGGCCATATGCAGTTTCCGCTTCCTGGCTTCAGAGCCGGGTTGGGAACATTTTAGGGATTTGGGCCCCAGGAAAAGCAAGGGCCAAATGGAAATCATAATCAACTAAGTGTCTTATGTCCAGCCTCGGAAATCCGCTCTGGCCGAGGGTTGACAACAAAAACCCGCAGCGGAGGATACTATGTCCAGAATAGGAAATATACTCTGGGTCTTATTGGGACTGGCCCTTTTTTTGGGAGCACATCCAACATATGCCCAAGAGCCTGAAGAGGTCAACACCAGGGAGCTCCTCTCCAGCATACGCCAGGCCCAAGGCTCTGTGGCGATTGTAAACTTCTGGGCCTCCTGGTGCGCAGAGTGCAAGAATGAGATCCAGGATCTGGTGGAGCTGCGGGATAGTTATCCAGAAGAAAGGCTTTATATCATGGGTGTTTCCATGGATGAAAAGCCAGAAGCCATGCAAAGGCTTCTGCAGAGGCTGGAGGTTAATTACCCCAATTACCAGGCAGCAGGGGGTGTGGGGCAATCCTTCAATGTGACCGGAGTGCCTAAGACCTATGTCTACGACACTAAGGGGGATCTGGAGCTCAAGGAATTTGGGAACTTGGGCTTGGAGCGTCTGGATGAGCTGATCCAGGATTTGCTGCAGGAGTAAGGCCTTGGCGGCAAGCAAGCAGTCCATTTTCCTGAGAAAGGCCCATATCCAGGACGTGCCTGCCATACATGGCCTCTTGATGCGCTTTTCCAGCCAGGGCCTGCTTTTGCCCAGGTCCTACAACGAGCTTTACAGTCATCTGCGGGATTTCCTGGTCCTGGACAGGGTAGGGGAATCCCAGATCTGTGGCTGCTGCGCTTTGAGCATAGCCTGGGCCAATCTGGCAGAGATTAGATCCCTGGTGGTGGCAGAGGCCCAGCAAAGACAGGGCTGGGGTAAGAGGCTGGTGGAGGCCTGCTTGAGCGAGGCCTTGACTCTGGGAGTGTACAGGGTCTTCACTTTGACCTATCAGACGGATTTCTTCGCCCGTTTGGGATTTGTCCAGGTCAGCAAGGATGTCTTTCCACAAAAGGTCTGGGCGGACTGCCTGCACTGTCCCAAGTTTCCGGATTGCTGTGATGAGGTGGCTATGCAGTTGGAGCTGTGAGTCCTGACAAAGGAGCTGGATATGGCGGAACTCAAGGAGCTGGTCAACAAGGAGCGGGTCAGGCAAAGGGTCTGTGAGCTGGCAGAAGAGATCTCCAGGCACTACCAGGGGGCAGGGGAGCCTGTGGTAGCCATCTGCGTGCTGAAAGGGGCCTTTATCTTTTTTGCAGACCTGGTGCGCAGGCTTAGCATCCATCCGGAGCTGGATTTTGTGCGCCTGGCCAGCTACGGCCAGGACAAAAGTCCTGGGGAAAAAGTCTTGTTCAGCAAGGATATCGAAACCTCAGTCACAGGCAAGCATGTGCTTCTAGTGGAGGATATAGTGGATACTGGCAGGACCATGCACTATCTGACCAGGGTCCTGCAGGCCAGGGGACCGAGGAGTGTACGCATCTGTTCCCTGGTACACAAGCAATCCAGGGCGGAGATTGTCATTCCTGTGGATTTTTGTGGCTTTTCCTTGGAAAAGGGATTTGTGGTGGGCTATGGATTGGATTATGCAGAGCAGTACAGACAGCTGGACGGGATTTTTGAGCTGGTTTAAATCCGGCCCTGGAGGTGAATATATATGATCTTGAGCTGCCCGAATTGCTTTACCCGCTTTCGCCTTGCCTTGGACAGGCTTGCCCCTGAGGGCAGCAGACTGCGCTGCTCCAGGTGTGGGCACATCTTCAAGGCAGGCCCCTTGGACGGGGATGCAGAGGATCCCCAGGAGAGGCAGGTCCAAGAGTCCCTGGAGGGGGACGCTCCCCTGGTGGAGGAGCAGGAGCAGTCACACTTAAGCTATAATCTGGAGGAAAAAGTCAGCTTCAGCAGGCCAGGCAGGAAATTTTTCTGGGGAGGTTTGATCCTTCTGATTTTGCTCCTGGCAGGGGCGGGGTATTATTTTTTCCCCCAATGGCAGCATCTCTTGCCTGGACAGGAACAGGCCCAGGAGGAGGACTTGGAGCTGAAGCAGAAAGACATGGACCAGGCCCAGGACCTGGAGGATCTGGCTTTGCAGGATGTGCGGCAGTACATGGTACAAAACGAGCAGGTGGGCAGGATACTGGTGGTGGAAGGCAGGGTGCAGAACAACTCCCAAGGGCCCAAGAAGATGATCAGGCTGGAGGCGGTCCTCTACGACCAGGAGGATCAGGAACTGGAGAGAAAGGAGTTCTATTGCGGCAACACTGTCTCCCTGTTTCAGCTGCAGGTCCTGGAGATGGAGGAGCTGGAGTCAGCCTTGGAGTCCAAGGTGGGCATCCTGACCCATAACTCCAATGTCCCGCCTGGCCAGAGCGTGGAGTTCATGCAGATTTTTCCCAATCCCCCGCAAGAGTTGGAGGAATTCAGCCTGCAGGTAGTGCGGGCGGAAAACGTAGAGGATTCCCCCTCGGATTAAAAATCCCCTCATGCTGCCTGATACAGGCTGTCACCATCCTGCAGAAAAAAAGCCATGAAGCAAAAGAGCAGCTATATCTGCACTAGTTGCGGGGCCCGCACCTTCCAGTGGCAAGGACAGTGCTCAAGGTGCAGGCAGTGGGGCACTTTGGAACTGGAAACACCTGCCGCAGCCACGGGCTCTGAGTCCACTGGGCAGGAGGCGGTTAAGAGCCCGGTTTCCCTGCAGGATATTCCAGAAGAGGAGTACGGGGCATTCAGCATAGGCTCCAGGAGTGTGGATTTTTGCCTGGGGTCCGGTCTGATGCCCGGCTCCGGGATCCTGTTGGGCGGAGAACCAGGAGTGGGTAAATCCACTTTTCTGCTGCAGCTGGCTGCAGGGCTGGTCTCCAGCGGCAGGCAGGCTGTATATGTCAGCGGAGAGGAATCCCAGAGCCAGCTCAAGGCCAGGAGCGAGCGCCTTGGCCTGGGGAGGAAGGATTTGCGGGTCCTGGCCAGCACCAGGCTGGAGGATGTTTTGAGTCTGCTGCGCAACCAGGCCCCGGATCTTTTGATCATAGATTCGGTGCAGACCCTGGCCAGCGAAGAGATCCAGGGTCTGCCAGGCAGCGTGAGCCAGGTCAGAAATGCGGCTTCCTTGCTCCTGGAAGGCATCAAGCAGAGCAAGAGCGTGCTGGTTCTGGTGGGGCACGTGACCAAGGAAGGCCAGATCGCAGGGCCCAGGCTCCTGGAGCACATGGTGGATACTGTGCTTTACCTGGAAGGGGATAAGCAGCATATGTTCAGATTGCTGCGAGTGGTCAAGAACCGCTTCGGGCCTGCAGGAAATATCCTGGTGCTGCGTATGACAGCCAAGGGTCTGCAGATTGTGCAGGATCCGTCTACCTTCTTTTTGCAGGACAGGGACCCTCAGCTTTCTGGCACAGCCCTGGTTATGGCCCTGGAGGGGCAAAGGGCCCTGGCAGTGGAGGTGCAGGCCCTGGTCACGGACAGTTTTCTGCCTCAGCCCAGGCGAACCGCCCTGGGCCTGGATGCCAACCGCCTGCCTTTGCTTTTGGCCATCCTGGAAAAGAGGATGGGACTGAATATGTCTCAACAGGAGGTCTACGCCAAGCTGGGAGCCGGGCTCAGGCTGCAGGAGCCCGGGCTGGACCTGGGCTTGGCTGCGGCTATCCTGTCCTCGTTCAAGGATCAGGCCCTGCCCCGCAAGGCGGTTTTCTGGGGGGAAGTGGACCTGAACGGCCAGGTCAGACCTGTCCTGGGCCAGGATCTTAGGCTCAAGCAGGCCCGCAGCCTGGGATACCAGCCCATAGTCTGTCCGGCAGCAGGCCTGGAAGGACATGAGTCAGGCCAGGACCTGCAGCCTGTTAGCAATGTCTTGCAGCTGCAGGACCTGTTTGCTTCCTGATTTGGTGTGGTTTTTGTCAATTACCTTTTCCCAGCAGCAGGGGCAAAAGGTTTTTCGCCCTTGACTCGCAGGAGTCTCTAAAACATCCGCATTGTTCTCTTACTTCTGCCGCAGGAAGGGTGGTGTGGGCCGCATGATATTAAGCAGCTCGCTGTAGCTGAGGTCGTTTAGCCTGAACTCAGGCATCTGGGAGCCCACCCCGGAGTAGTACTGCAAAAGCACCAAGTAGCGCCGCACCAGCTCCGGGATCAGAAAATGGGTGCGTACGTGTTCCCTGGCCCTTTCGCCCATGGCCCTGGCCTTTTCCGGATCGCTTAGCAGGTCCTGCATCTTGAGCATGATGTCCTCTTCGTCCAGGGGCTGGACCAGGTAACCGGTCTGGGAATCCACAACCTGCTTGACTATGCCCCCCACCTTGGAGCCTATGACAGGCGTGCCCTGCCACATGGCCTCTGTGACCACCAGGCCGAAGCCTTCCCTGGTGGATACGTGCACAAATACCTGGGCCAAATGCATCAGGGCCCCCACCACTCTGTCGTTGTTCTGGACATTGACCCAGAACCTTATGTCTGGATCTTCGCCAGCCTGGCTCTTTAGCTCCTGGAACATGGCTTCACCTTCTGGATCGTCGCTTGCTGTGTTGCCCAGAAAGATGAGGTAGGGCGCAGGATCGGGCTTAAAGCGCTCTTTATATTTCTGAAAGGACTTGATGATGGTTTTTTGGTTCTTGTGGATGTCGTAGCGGGAGACCGCGGCCACAATAGGCCGGTTGGCATCTAGGTCATGCTCATTGAACAGGGGCTGCAGGATATCCAGGGCCTGGTCCTGGCTTAATTGTTCGTTCTTGGGTGCCAAAGGATTGATGCAGGGATATATCTGGTATAAAGGCACCTGCAGTCCAGGACCTACGAATTCCGGGATGGTGAAGATGGCCCCGGCGCACTGATTTATATAGGGCAGCAGGAAACGCCAGATGATCTCGTTGGGCCCAGAGGTGTCTATATGGCAACGCCAAAGTATGTTGCCGAAAATCAGGCCGTTCATGACCATGGCAGCGGGCTGGGGATCGTGGATTACCACCAGATCAGAAGCAATGAATGTGTTCTTGGCGTTTTCGTCAATGGTGTTCAAGTAGGCCTTGAATATTTCCTCCAGGGTGATGGGCAGATCCATGCCTTGGAGCATATTATGGAACTTTTTAGTGACTTGGAAGAAATCTTCATTCCCCCGGATCACGTACCAGTTGGCGTCCAGGCCCAGGCCCTGGGCCAGGGGCACAGCGCTTTGCAGCATCTCTGCCACTCCACCGCCGATCAGGGTGGAATTCACATTGGTCCAGCCCTTGCCTTCCAGGGGCCCAGCCAGCTTTTTGAGCTCCTCTACCCTTTCTTTGCCCAAAAAGGGTGCAAAGTCTTCCGCATGGTAGATCTCCTGGGCCTGGAACTTTTCCAGATTGGTGACTATGGTCTGTCCGTTGTTGCTCTGCATGCTGCACCTCATGATGATTGCCTGGGTTGGGATCAGGAGACTTAAAAAACGAAGCAATCATAGCCAGCCTGCCGCAGCAAAGCAAGGAGATAAGGATTTTCCTGTGCAGGGGGCAAAACCAATAGACTGTTTTCCCCGGTTTTTATCTGCAGCAGGCGCAGGGTGAGGTTGATTTCAGGGCTGGGGGATCCGCCCCAGCTAAGGTGTACAGTCTCTTCCTGCAGGGAGGCCTGCTCCTGCAGTAGGCGCTTTAGATATTCCTGATCTTTTTCCTGGGGCTGCCTGGGTTTGGACAGGGTTTGGGCAAAGGCTTCCAGATCCCGTAGCCTGGGCAGGTAGATATCCTTGGCCCTGGGCGGAGCAATAGTGCTGAATTTGTTTTCCAAGTCAGGATTCAGGGTATGGTAATAGATGTCCTGGCTTTGCAGATAGCCCAGGAGCAGACCAGGAATGCCTGGGGCCTGCTTTTGGCTGGTATGCAAAAGATGGTATTGCCTTTTGTCTTGCAGCCTCTGGACCAGGATGAACTCAGCCTCCAGCTCCAGGACCCTGTGCTCTCCGCTCAGAATCAGGCCTTTCTCCCGGGGCCAGAGCAGCAGTCTGCGCTGGGTGGTCTCCTGTAGCCTGGGAAGCACACTGTCCAGGGACCAGTCCCCTGCAGGGCAGAGTCTTAGATCCAGATGCTGCAGGCCCTGCTCCTGCAGCAGGGAGCTTTTGCTTTCTGGAACCAACAGGATGCTGAAATTCCAAGGGGTCCTGGCCAGGGCGCTTTGCTCCAGGTTGAGTTGCAGCCAGCCCCCATCAGGCAAAGGCAGGAACATCTCCTGGCCTGGGGCGAAGCTAAAGTGCAAAAGACGCAGCAAGGAAAGCAGGGTCTGCCGATCTGGGTCCTTTGGGGGCTCCTGGCTTCTGGAATCTGCAGCTTGAGCCTCTGGCCGTGCGGATATTTTTTGGGGCTCCTGCAAGCTGGCCTGATCCTTCCCAGGGCCGGCAGTTCCGCTCTGGTCCTTAAGCAGGGGCAGCTGGAGCCGGTCTCCGGCCTGCAATAGACCTGGATCCCCAAGATCCGGATTGAGCTCCAGGACCAGGTTCAGGTATTCGTCAAATATGAGCTCGTCAGGTAGGTTCAGCTCCTGGCGCAGAATCTGCACTAGATGTTCGCCGTCTTGTACCTGATAGGTCCTGGTAGGTATTGTATCCCTGCCTGAATCAGGGATCTGATCAGGTTGCGAGGGCTGCTTCTGGTCCTGTTCAGGCTTTAGCCTGCGGGGCAGGGCGATTTCCTGGCCTGGTTGGATGCGGCCCAAATCCTGGATCTGGGGATTTAGGTCCTTTACTTCCTGCAAGGCCTGAGGCAGCTTTTTTTCCTCCAAGCCCAGATCGCGCAGTATGGAGTAAATATATTCTCCTTTGCGCACCTTGTATCTGTAGACTTTTGCCTCCTGCTGCGCAGATTCCTTCTGCAGCTGTTTCTGGAACCAGAGCTTGGGCGGAGGTGCGGCAGGGGATAAGATTGGGGAAAGCAGGACCAGAAGCAGGCCCAGCAGAAAAAAGATCCTGGCAGTTTTGTCCCAAGCAAGGCCAGGGCCTGTTGAATTCGCCTGGCAGGGGGTGCTTGCTCTGGGCATATTTTCCTGCTCCGGCTTAAACCAGGGATGCTGAGGTATTTTCCTTCTGGGAGGAATCCTCTTCTTCTGCCTCAAACTGCAGACGATATAGCCTCTGGTACAGTGCGCATCTTTGCAGCAGCTCCTGGTGGGTGCCCTGGTCCTGGATATGGCCTTGCTCCATAACCAGGATCTTGTCTGCAGAGAGAACAGTGGAGAGCCGATGTGCGATAACTATACTGGTCCTTTTGTGCATCAGGTTCTCCAAGGCCTGCTGCACAATCCTCTCGGATTCTGTATCCAGGGCGCTGGTGGCCTCGTCCAGGATGAGCAGGGCAGGGTCCTTGAGCAGGGCCCTGGCAATGGTGATCCTTTGCTTTTCCCCGCCAGAGAGCTTGACCCCTTTTTCTCCGATCTCTGTGGCATAGCCCTGGGGCAGCCTGCTGATAAACTCATGGGCATAGGCTGTCTTGCAGACCTCCTCCAGCTTGTCCTGGGGCACGTCCTGCAGTCCGTAGGTCAAATTCTCCCGGATGGAGGTGTTGAAGAGCAGGGTCTCCTGGGAGACCATGCCTATGAAGCGCCTTAGGCTCTGCAGGGTGTATTCTGCAAGGTCCCTGTCATTGAGGATGATTCTGCCCTGCTGGGGCTGGTAGAAGCGGGGTATAAGGTGCACCAGGGTGGTCTTGCCTGCACCGCTGGGGCCAACTATGGCCAGTCTTTGCTTGGGCTTTAGCTCCAGGTTGATGTTTGTCAAGGAATTTGTCTCGCAGCCGGGATAGCTAAAATGGACGCTTTCAAAGCTCAGGTCCTTGAATGGCGGCTTCAGCTCTATCCTGCCCTGTTCCTCCTCCTTGATCTCCTGGGAGTCCAGAATTTCAAAGACCCTCTCCGCACCTGCCAAAGCCTTTTGGATGTTTAGATTGGACTTGCTGATGTGCTTGACTGGGTCGTAGAGCATCATCAATGCGGTGAGAAAGGAGAAGAAGGTACCTGGAGTGGAATTGCCTGCAATTACCTGACTGCCCCCGTACCAGATGACCACGCCCATGCCCAGGGCACCGATGAACTCCATGACCGGTGAAGAGAGGGCAGTATAGAAAGTCCCCTTCAGGGCGATGCTTACCAGCTTTTTGTTTTGTTCCCTGAATTTCTTGCGCTCCTCACGTTCCATGGCAAAGGCCTTGACCACCCGGATGGCACTAAATATTTCCTGCAGGATGGTAGAGATGTCCGCTATCTTGGCCTGGTTCCTGCGGCCTACCTTGCGCAGCTTCTTGCCGAAATAGACTAGGGGGAAAAAGGCCAGGGGCAGGACAATAATGGCCCAGGTGGCCAGGAAGGCATCCCGGTAGAAGGCCACGAAGATCAAGGCCACCATGGTGATGGCCTGCCTGAGCAGGGTGATGATCTCTGGTATGCTGTTGCGCAGCAAGTTGACATCGTTGATGATCCTGGACATGAGCATGCCTACGTGGCTGGTTTCGAAAAATCCCACTGGCAGCTGGATCATTTTGGTATAGAGATCGTTGCGCAGCGCCTCCAGGACCTTGAGCGCGCTGTACTGCATATGGTAGATCTCCATGACCCTGAAGAAGCCTTTGAAGGCAAAGACCAGGATTACCAGGATGGGAATGGTTACTAGGGCCTGCTTGTCCTTGTTGATAAAGATATCATCCAGGGCGGGCTGGACCAGGAATGCTGCAGCTCCTGAGCAGGCTCCGACAATGCCCATGGAGATCAGGGAGAGGACGATCCTCCAGGTGTAGGGCCGGAAGTAGTGCCCGGATCTTTTCAGAAAGTACAGGCTGTTTTGTACAGCTTCCTTGTCTATCTTGGCTTCTGCCAAGCCATCCTTGATTTTTTTGACTTTGGTTTTATCGAGCATAATATATTTATAGCACTGGTTATACTTTGTTCTGTCCCAGAATGAGGCGGCTGGCCGCAGGCAGATTAGGAACCACTGCTGCCTTTTCTCCCATGGCCTGCAGTTCTGGATGCAGATTCTTTAATACTTCTGGCAGTCTTTGTGGGTCTCCAAGCAGCAGGCTTAGCCTTAACCCGGCCTTGAGACCGAATGCCAGATCACTGGGCTTGTCACCGAGCATGGCGCTTTGCTCTGGCAAAAGCCCGAACTTACAGCGTAAAGTCTCCCAGAGCAAGGTCTCTGGCTTGCGACAGCCACAGCCAGCAGCAGGGCTGTGGGGGCAAATGAGCTCTGCCTGCAGGAAAATGCCTTGGTTTGCCAGCTGGCTGCGCAGCTCAGCCTGCACTGCCTGGTGCATCCGGAAACTGAAATAGCCACGGCCCAGGCCGGACTGGTTGCTGACCAGGTAGAAGCTGATCCCGGATTTTTGCAGGGCCTGCAAAGCAGGGGCTACCCCGTGGAGGAGCCTGACCTCTGCGGGATCATTCAGATAGTGGCGGTCCTGGATCAGGGTGCCGTCCCTATCCAGGAGCAGATTTTTGATCAGGCTTGGCACTGGTTCCCTATTGGCAGAAAAGATCTGTCTGCAGTGGCAGTAAGTTCCAGATCACAGGCTAGCAGGGCATGCTGCTGTAGATGTAGATACTGATGGTTGTGGTTCTACATGGATGAAACGCAGTCAGAGCAACAAAGCCTTCCTATCAATTGCTTGGGGATTAGTAAAGCCCGGAGCAGTGCTGATGCGCTGCCTCCGGGCCTGAAAATAATTGCTTGCGGGGGATCAGGGCTTTTGCTATTTTGTCTGGATCAGGACCTGGAACTTAGCTTGGATCAGGATGTATATTTTGTCTTTGGTTAGCGCTGCATGAACACTTTAATACTGGCGGTGCTCTTTGCGGTCGGGGTTTCTGCCTTCTGCTCCCTGACCGAGGCAGTGCTCTACTCAGTGCCTTGGAGCCACATCGAGACCTTGCGCAAGCAGGGCAAGGCCACAGGTCAGCTTTTATACAAGCTGCGCAGCAGGGTGGATGAGCCCATCACTGCGATCTTGACCCTGAACACTGTAGCCAATACCGCAGGAGCTGCGGTGGCTGGGGCGGCTGCAGCTACAGTGTTCGGCGAAGATTCCATGCTTTGGTTCTCCCTGGTCTTTACCCTGATGATCCTGTTTTTTTCCGAGATCATTCCCAAGACCTTAGGAGTGCTGCACAACCGAGCTCTGTCTTCAGTCCTGGCCAAGCCCCTGAATCTTTTGGTTGTGCTGCTCTGGCCGGTGATCAGGTCCATTAATCTGGTGGTCAGGGTGCTCAGTAAGAACAAGATGGGCCCCCAGGCCTCGGAGGAGGATTTGCGGGCCCTGGCCAGCCTGACCCGCAAGACCGGGGCCCTGAAGCGCTTTGAGGAGCTTTCCATTCACAATATCCTCAACCTGGACACCAAGACAGTGGAAGAGGTCATGACTCCGCGCACAGTGATTTTTTCCCTGCCTGCAGACAGTACTGTGGCTGAAGTCTGGAATGCTAAAAATATTTGGCCCCACAGCAGGGTGCCTGTATACAGCAACGAGGACCAGGAAGACATTGTGGGCATTGTCTACAGAAGGGAGGTGCTGCAGGCTCTGGCCCAGGATCAGGATGACAAGAAGCTGAAGGAACTGATGAAGCCTGTGCATTTCATCCTGGAGAACTTGACCTTGGATCGGGTTTTAGTCACATTCCTGGAGTCCAGGCTGCATCTGGCCGTAGTCCTGGACGAGTATGGGGGGCTGGCGGGCCTGATCACCCTGGAGGACATATTAGAAGAGATTTTGGGCAATGAGATCATGGATGAGACTGATCAAGTTGCAGACATGAGGCAGCTGGCCCTGCAGCGCAAGATGAAGAAAATGGTTTGGGAAGAGAGCAGTGAATAGGCCCCGGGCAACCTTTAATCCCGGAGGTGATTGGTATGGCTAAACAAAAAGGCAGTTCCAAGGCAGTATACATAGCAGCTTTTCTGCTTTTGGCCCTGGGGGTGGGCTATTTGGCGATAAGCGGCATCCAGAGCGGAAGCGTGTATTTTTTGAATGTCTCTGAGGCCCTGGCTAAGGGTGTGGACAATATCGAGCAGGCCAGGCTCTTCGGCAAGGTCAAGTCCCAGGGTTTGGAGCAGAGCCAGGAACAGATCGGGGTCAGGTTCCAGCTCGCAGACAAGGATGATCCTGGACAGACTATCTGGGTCAACTACCAGGGAGTGGTGCCGGACAGTTTCCAGCCCGGGGTGGAGGTTATTGTGGAGGGCTCTAGCAGTCAGGCAGGGAAAGAATTTTTGGCCCATTCCCTGATGACCAAATGCCCTTCCAAGTACGAGGAGCAGGAGCAGAATTAGAATTTGGGGCTTGCGCTAATCCGGTCAGGTCTGCAGCTTGGGCCTGGCCAGTTTTAAGAGCACAGGCGCGTGTCAAGCGTCTGTGCTTAGTTTTACCCAGGCCAGATCTATGAGGGATCCGCGGTACAATGAAGTTGAAGCTATAGGTGTGTTGATATGTATCTGGTTGCTTATGGTAGTTTGTGGTTGGTTTTTCTGCTGTCTGTTTTTCTGGGCCTGGCTCTGATCTATGCCCTTTGGAAAGGCGAGCACAGTTTCTGGCAGGGCTGGGTGGAGCTCGGGCAGAGGGTTTGTTTCTTCCTTATGCTCCTGGCCTCGGCAATCTTGCTTCAGGCCTTGGTGGCCAGGGATTTTTCCTATGTCTATGTGGCCAACTACACAGACAGCTTCCTTAGTTGGTATTATGCTATAAGCGCCTTTTGGGCAGGGCAGTCCGGCTCCTTCCTGTTTTGGACCCTGTGCCTGGCCCTGTTTGGAATGTTTTGGAGCTTCTCCCCTAAGTATCGTCAGCTGCAGGTCCCTGCTAAGGCCTATTTCTGGCTCTTTTTCCTGGGCCTGCAGGCCTTTTTCCTGATATTTCTCCTAGGCAGCAGCAATCCCTTTGAGCAGTATGCCCAAGCTCCAGCCCAAGGCGGGGGCTTGAATCCCCTGCTGCAGGATGTGGCCATGGTCTTCCATCCGCCCTTGATGTTTCTGGCCTATGCAGGCTTTGCCATCCCTGCCTGCGTAGCCCTGGCGGTACATTTGAGCGGGGATCGCATAAATTGGCTGCTGGGGGTGCGCAACTGGACCCTGGTTTCCTGGATCTTCCTTAGTGCAGGCATTATCCTGGGTGCCTGGTGGGCCTACTTGGAGCTGGGCTGGGGGGGATACTGGGCCTGGGATCCAGTGGAGAACGCCTCGCTTTTGCCCTGGTTCGCAGCCACAGCCTTTATCCATACCTCCCTGGTGGGTAGAAAGCACAAGTCCCTGGGCAGGAGCAATCTGCTCCTGATTGTCTTTACCCTGATCCTTTGCCTGTTGGCCACTTTTTTGACCCGGGGCGGTATGCTGGATTCAGTGCACGCCTTCGGCCAAAGCGGAGTAGGCAAACCACTGCTCTTCGGCATAGTCTTTTCCTGCCTGCTTTTGCTTGTGGTGGCGGTGTTTTCCCAGAATCGGGACAACAGGGCGCTATCTGATCTGTTTAGCAGGCAAGGGGTGGTGGTCATGCTCAGTTGGCTCCTGGTGGCCCTGGTGGTGATCATTGCAGCAGGAACCAAGTGGCCCTTGATCAGCAGCCTCTGGACCCAGGACACTACAGGCCTGACAGCTGACTTTTACAACCGCATCTGTCTGCCCCTGTTTACATTGATCCTGCTCTTTCTGGCCTTTTGCCCCTGGCTGGGCTGGCGCTATGGCAAGCATAAAACCAAGCAGCTCCTGGGCCTGGGGCTCTTTTTCCTGGCAGTAGGCCTGGTGCTCTGGCTGCAGGGCATGCAGAAGCCTTTGGCCCTGTTCGCTGCAGCTTTGTCTTTGACTGTTTGTGCCTCTATTGTGCTTCTTTTTGTCCAGGAAAGGGCCATACGTTCGCAGCGCAGCATGTGGTCGGCCTATGGGGTGCATCTGGGTCTGGCCCTGCTGGCCCTGGGAATAGCCTTTTCCGGGCCCTACAAGCAGGAAAAGGAAGTGGTCCTGAGTAAGGGAGAGAGTGTGCAGCTGGGCAGCTATGAGGTGGAGTACCAAAGCCTTGAGTCCTATTCCGAGCCTGGATTCCAGGCTGTGCAGGCCAGTCTGCAGGTGAGCAAAAAGGATCGGGTCCTGGGCAGCCTGACTCCGGAAAGGCGCAGGTATCAGACCATGGATAGACCCTATGCCCAGGTTTCCACTCTGCCCAGTTTGGGGGTGGAGCTGTATTCTGTGCTGCACGGCTTCGACCAGGAAGAGCGAATCAGGTTGGAGCTAAGCTCCCATCCTCTGGTGAACTGGATCTGGATCGGAGGCACTTTGCTTTGCCTGCTGGCCTTTCTGGGCCTGGGCAGTAGCAGAAGACAGAAGACTGATAACAGAGGACTGAGGACAGAGGACAGCTAAATTACAATTTTCAAATTGCAAATTTCAAACAATCATGCCTGAGATACAGGACAATGACTTGGCCTTGCTCCAGGCCAGAGGCCTGGGCAAGGCATACGGCCCCAGGCTGGTGTTCAGGGATCTGGATTTTGAGCTGTTTGCAGGGGAGCTGATATTGGTGCTGGGCGCCAACGGCAGCGGCAAGTCTACCCTGCTGCAGCTGGCCTGCGGGCTGCTCAAACCCAGCAAAGGCAGCATAGAGCTGGAGCTGGATCCCTCAGAAGTTGGCTACATGGGGCACAGCACCTTTGTCTATTCCGGGCTGAGCGCCCTGGAGAATCTGCGCTTCTGGTCCAGGCTCTACAGGCTGGGAGGCAGGGAGCAGGATCTGCAGCAGATCCTGCGCAGGGTGGGGCTAGGGCAGTACAGGCATGAGCCAGCTGCCAACTTTTCCAGGGGTATGGCCCAGCGTCTGAGTCTGGCCCGGGTTCTGCTGATCAGCCCTAGGCTGTTCTTGCTGGATGAGCCAGCCACAGGCCTGGATCAGGACTCCCAGCAGATCCTGCGTCAAGAGATCCTGCAGGCCCGGGAGAAGGGGGCTGCAGCCCTCTGGGTCAGCCACAATCCCCACCTGGATCTGGATCTGGCCAGCGGGACTCTCTGCCTGCAGGGCAAAAGCGGCTACCTCGCCCGGGAACCGGTCCGGGGCCAGGAGATGGAAGAAATATGCTAGCCAGGGTGCTCCTGCTGGCAGGCAAGGACCTGCGTTTGCTGCTTTTGCGGGGTCAGGGCATTGTCCAGGCTGGGCTGTTGGGGCTTTTGCTGATTTTCGTCTTCAGTCTGGCCGGGGCTGAGACAGGAAAGATCCAGGCCCAGTGGGTGGCAGCTATATTCTGGCTGGCCTCCTGCTTTAGCCTGGTGCTAATCTTCAATTCCTTGTATGCCCTGGAAGAGGAGAACCAGGCCAGGCTGGGCCTTTTGGTCTCCCCTGCAGGCTTGCAGGAGATCTGGTTGGGCAAGGCCCTGGCCGGCGGGGTGATGCTCTTGCTGCTGCAGGCCTTGTTCTTGCCTGCAGCCATGATCTTCCTGGGGCTGCAGCAGGTGGTTTCCTGGCTGCAGCTGGGGGCCTTGCTTTTGGTGGTGGACTGGGGGCTGGTGGTGCTGGGCTCTTTGCTGGGCGCCCTGGGGCAGGGTCAGCCAGGCAGGGATTCCTTGCTCACTGTAATAGTTTTTCCCTTGCTGGTGCCTTTACTCCTGGCCGGAATCCGGGTGGGCAGCGCGCTCTTTGAGCCAGGCAGCTCCGTGGACCAGGAAAGCTGGTTCGCTGTGAGCCTGGCCTTTGACGCCATGTTCACTGGCGCTGCCCTGCTGCTTTTCCCTTTTGTGTATGCCCAGTATTGAGCTTATTAGTTAAAGGTAGAGGCAAGTAAAATCAAGAGGTTAAATCCATTATCGCTACTGACATTATGCAAATAGTCAATAAAGCAAGTTGTTGCCGGAGTACTTTTGACTGGCAAGTGTCAAAGGGCATAATCCGAAATTCAGGAATTTTAAAGGACAGGTATTGAGACTCTTTGCTGCCTTGGGCCTGCTCACTGCCCTGCTCATGGGGATCAGCCAGTGGATGATCTGGGTTTATGCCCCTGTGGAACGTACTATGGGTCTGGCCCAAAAGATCTTCTATCTGCATCTGCCCCTGGCCTGGTGGGCATTCTTCTGCTTTTTCCTGGTGTTTTTGGCCAGTTTGCTGTTTTTGATCTACAAAAAGCAAGAGCATGATCTCTTGGCAGGGGCTGCAGCAGAGGTTGGGGTATTGTTCAGCACCTTGGTCCTCTTGACTGGTATAACCTGGGCCAAGGCCTCCTGGAATACCTGGTGGACTTGGGATCCCCGCTTGACTACGGCTTTGGTGATGTGGTTCGTGTATTGCGGCTATCTGATCCTGCGCTCCAGTGATTTGGGAGGAGACAGGCGCAGGAGCATCTGCGCTGTGGTGGGCATAGTGGCTTTCCTTGATGTGCCCCTGGTATTTGTCTCTGCCAGGATGTGGCGCAGCATCCATCCTGCTGTGTTTGCCAGCAGGGAGGGCGGGTTGCCCCAGGAGATGCTGCTTACTGTCCTGGTTTGTCTCTTGGCCTGGGGGGCCTTGTTTTTATGGCTTGTATGGCTCAGATATATCCAGCTCAAGGCTGCGGCCAGGATTGAGCAGATCCAAGGACTTTGAATCCGGAGGAGATATGCAGAACATACATTTTCTGCTGGCAGCGAATCTGGTGGTTTGGGCCGGAATCAGTTGCTACCTGGTTTTTTTGGGCCAAAAGTGTAAACAGAGTCTGCGCCGAGTGCAGCAATTGGAGACAGAAGAAAATGAGTTCAGCTAATCCCTTGAGTTTGGTCTCCCGAGTAGTGTTGCCCCTGATGCTTTTGGGGCTTTTGCTCTTGCTGGGTTATACAATAGCCTATCAAGTAAAAAATCCAGGGCTTACCCAGCAGGCCACTCAACAGCGAGGGGGGCAGGAGCAGGCCCAGGATCCGGAGCAAACCCAGGAAATGATGGACATGGTCTCTGCATTGATGCAAAGAGTGCAGGAGGATCCCCAAGATCTGGAGGCCCTGGAGCAGCTGGGCCTGATCTTTATGCGCATGGAGGCTTGGGATCGTGCTGCCAAGTTCTGGAAAAGGCTCCTGGAGCAAGAACCTGAACATGGGCAGGCCAGACAGCAGCTGGCCAATTGCTATTTTCGCCAGGAGGAATACGCCCAGGCAGCCATGGAGCTGCAAAGGGTCCTGGAGCAGGAGCCTGAGGCGCCCCATGCCAACTTCAATCTAGGGCTCCTGTATGCCTATTACCTGCAGGATGAAGACCAGGCCCAGGAGCATTTCCAGAATGTGCTTGACTCTCCTGCTGCTGAAGGGCAGCTGCAGGAGCAGGCCCGGGAGGAGATGCAGAATCTGCAGCAATAGGCTGACAGCCCTCCTGGAATGTTTTTTTTCTGGAAAAGAAGTATTTACAGCAAGCAAATATAGGAGAGATACGCTATGGATAAGATAGTGCAGCAGGCTCTGACCTTTGATGATGTTTTGCTTTTGCCTGATTATTCCGAAGTCCTGCCGGACGAAGTGGATGTGCGCACCAGATTGACTCCGGAGTTAGATTTGAACATGCCTTTGTTGAGTGCTGCCATGGACACGGTGACCGAGGCCAGGATGGCTATCTCCATGGCCCGGGCCGGTGGGATAGGGATCGTGCACAAGAATATGTCCAGCGAGAGGCAAAGGCTGGAGGTGGAAAAGGTCAAAAAGTCAGAAAGCGGGATGATAGTGGATCCCTTGAGCGTGGATCCGGATTTCACCGTGGGCCAGGCTCTGGAGGTTATGTCCGAGTACCGGATTTCAGGGTTGCCTGTGGTCCAAGGGGAGAAGCTGGTGGGCATTGTGACCAACAGGGATGTGATCTTTGTCCAGGATATGCAGACCAAGGTCTCAGAGGTCATGACCAGCGAGCACCTGGTCACGGTGCCTCCGGGTACGAATCTGGAACAGGCCAAGTCCATCCTGCATGCCAATCGGATTGAGAAGCTTCTGGTGGTGGATGATCAGGGTGCGCTCAAAGGCCTGATCACCATTAAAGATATAGACAAGATCAAGAAATACCCATATGCCTGCAAGGATGACTTGGGCAGGCTGCGGGTGGGGGCTGCAGTGGCCCCGGGCCCGGGCATGTTGGAGAGGGCCAATGCTTTGTTGCAGGCTGGTGCGGATATGCTGGTTTTGGATTCAGCCCACGGACACAGCAAAAATGTCCTGCAGGGAGTGCAGGAGATAAAACACGATTTTCCCCAGTGTCAGCTGGTGGCCGGCAATGTAGCCACCTACCAGGGGGCCAAGGACCTTCTGCAGGCAGGTGCTGACGCCATAAAGGTGGGTATCGGCCCGGGCTCTATCTGTACTACCAGGGTGGTGGCAGGAGTGGGAGTCCCCCAGATCACTGCGATCATGAATTCGGTGCAGGCTTGCAGGGAGAAGGACAAATGCCTGATAGCGGATGGAGGGGTCAAGTTCTCCGGGGATGTGATCAAGGCCCTTGCTGCTGGTGCGGATTCGGTTATGATGGGCAGCATGCTGGCTGGCACAGAGGAGAGCCCTGGGGAGACCATCCTCTATCAGGGACGCAGATACAAGATCTACCGAGGCATGGGGTCCATAGACGCCATGCGTGAAGGCAGCAGCGACCGCTATTTCCAGGATGCCAGCAATAAGCTGGTTCCTGAAGGCATAGTGGGCAGGGTGCCTTACAAAGGCAAGGTCAGGGAGACCCTGTATCAGCTGGTAGGTGGAGTACGTTCAGGCATGGGCTATGTGGGCTGCGCTGATATCAGGCAGCTGCAGGATAAGGCCAGGTTCAACCAGATCTCCCAGGCAGGCTATCGGGAGAGCCATGTGCACGACGTGATCATCACCAAGGAGGCCCCCAACTACCAGGTGGACAGCTAGTGCCGCGTCAGATGTGCACTGTTTGGTTTTCGATACCAAAGCTTTTCTCCTCTGATTCCCCTCCCTGGCCAGGGAGGGGTTAGGGGAGGGTTCTTTGTTTGTGAAACTTGAGATGTGTCAAGGGACTAGGAAAACAGGACAAAAAATATGCAAAAGCAGGACAAGATAGTCATCCTGGACTTCGGCTCCCAGTATACCCAGCTCATAGCCAGGAGGGTCAGGGAAGCAGGGGTCTATTCAGAGATACACCCCTACAACATCAGCCTGCAGGACTTGCAGGCCTTGGAGCCCCAGGGCTTGGTGCTGTCAGGCGGACCTGCAAGTGTCTGCGATTCCAGGTCTCCGGGGCTGGATCCAGGGGTTTTGGAGCTGGGGCTGCCCATGCTGGGCATCTGCTACGGCATGCAGTATTTGGCCAGGGCCCTGGGCGGAGAGGTGGTCCCTGCTGAAGACAGGGAGTACGGCAGGGCAGAGCTGCAGCTAGTGCAGGACAGTATGCTTTGGCAGGGTCTGGAGCAAGATACAGGCCTACAGGTTTGGATGTCCCACGGAGACAAGGTCCTGCAGCCTCCCCCGGGATTTCAGGTCTTGGCCCGGACCGAGCAGGTGGAGGTGGCTGCAATGGCTGATCCAGGCCGCAGGATATATGCCCTGCAGTTCCACCCCGAGGTCTCGCATACAGAAAAAGGGGAGCAGATCCTGCATAACTTCCTGTTCCAGGCGTTGGGGCTGGAGCCCACCTGGAGCATGTCCGCATTTGTGGATTCCATGCTCCAGGATCTGCCCGCAAAAATAGGCTCCAAGCCAGTGGTCTGCGCCTTGAGCGGAGGGGTGGACTCCACTGTAGTGGCTGTCTTGCTGCACAAGGCTATAGGCAAGCAGCTGCACTGCATCTTCGTGGACAACGGTTTGCTGCGAGCTGATGAGGGTCAGGAAGTGGTGAGTTATTTGCGGCAGCACTTTGATCTGAATCTGAAGTACGTAGAGGCCCAGGAGCAGTTTCTGCAAAGGCTGCAAGGGGTGCAGGACCCGGAGGAAAAGAGGAAGATCATTGGCAATACCTTTATTCAGGTCTTTGAGCAGGAAGCCAAGGCCATATCCGGAGTGGAGTATCTGGCCCAAGGGACCCTGTATCCTGATGTGATCGAGAGCGTCTCCTTCAAAGGGCCTTCCGCAGTGATCAAGAGCCACCATAATGTGGGCGGTCTGCCGGAAAAGATGCAGCTAAACCTGGTGGAGCCCTTGCGGGAGCTTTTCAAGGATGAGGTGCGCAAAGTGGCCCTGGAGCTGGGATTGCCTGATTTTCTGGTCTGGAGGCATCCCTTCCCAGGGCCGGGCCTGGCCATTCGCATTGTGGGAGAGGTTACACCCAAGAGGCTGGAAATGCTGCGCAAGGCGGACAAGATTGTACACAACGAGCTCATGGCTTCCAACTGGTACTACAAGGTCTGGCAGGGGTTTGCAGTGCTTTTGCCCCTGAAGACTGTGGGGGTCATGGGGGATGAGCGGACCTATGAATCAGTGGTGGCCTTGCGGGTGGTGGAGAGCAGGGACGCCATGACCGCGGACTGGAGCAGGCTGCCTTCGGAAGTCCTGGCCAGGATCTCCAACAGGATCATAAACGAGGTGCAAGGGGTGAACCGGGTGGTCTATGATGTGTCCTCCAAGCCGCCCAGTACCATTGAATGGGAATAATCCCCAGCAAGATTCCCGGTCTTAATGCCGGGAAAAGAGGTGAGCCTGATGTTTGGCATTGGCACGACAGAGGTGCTGGTTATTCTGGTGGTGGCCCTTCTGGTTATCGGTCCTTCCAAGCTGCCTGAGGTAGCCCGTTCTCTGGGCAAGGGCCTGGCTGAGTTCAAGCGCATGAGCTCTGATGTTAAGCGCAGCATTGATCTGGAGTCCCATGTCCAGGATATGGACAAAAGCAGTTCTGCAGACGGGGCCACCGGGCACGCGGCAGGCACCAAGGCCCAGCAATCCAGCAAGGATAAGGCTTCTGCAGAAAGTGGGCAAAAGTCTGTTGCCCAGGAAGACACAGATGAGCAACTAGGTGAGCAGCCTGCTAAGCAGCAGCAGGAAGAGGAGATCCCGGAAGTGAAGTACACTGCCCAGGAAGGGACTGGGCAGGAGGAGAAGGACAAGGGTGTCCAGGATGGCTGATCCTTCCCGCAACGAGGATTCCGCCCTGGAGCAGGGAGGGCAGCAGGGCGGGGAGCAGGAGGAGAAGCCCCGAGAACTGGGGGAGATGGGCCTCCTGGAGCACCTGGGAGAGCTGCGCTCTCGCTTGTTCCGGGCCTTGGCAGCAGCCTTTCTGGGCATGCTGGCCTGCTATGTCTTTGCCAAGCAAATATTTGACTGGCTCATGGAGCCTTTGTACAAGGCCCTGCCAGAGGGCAGCACCATGATCTACACTGCCCCGCACGAGGCCTTTTTCATCTATATCAAGACCGCACTCGTGGCAGGCATCTTCCTGACCAGCCCCTATATTTTCCACCAATTCTGGCTCTTCATCAAGCCCGGCCTGTATCCCCACGAGCGCAAGTACTTAATACCCATCTCTTTTTGCTCTGCTTTGCTCTTTGTGGGCGGAGGGCTGTTCGGCTATTTCGTGATCTTCCCTTTTGCCTATGAATTCTTCATGGGCTTTGCGGATATCTTTGTTACTCCCATGATTACCATGCGGGAGGGCTTTTCCTTTGCCCTGCGGATTCTGCTGGCCTTTGGCATTGTGTTTGAGCTGCCTTTGGTCATCTTCTTCCTCTCTGTCCTGGGGCTGGTGAATGCTGATATGCTGCGCAAAAAGCGCAAGTATATGATCATTATTGCTTTTATGCTCTCTGCTGTGCTCACCCCCCCGGATTTGATCACCCAGGCCTTTATGGCCGGGCCTTTGGTTTTGCTCTATGAGATAGGGGTCTTGATCGCAGTGGTTGTGGGCAGGAAGCAGAAAAAGCCAAAGCCAGGGGCAGAAGAGGCCAAGCAGGAACAAGACTCAAAGGATTAAGGGAAACAGACATGCAGCAAAGGCGCGCAGAGTATTCCAGGCAGACCAAGGAGACTGACATCAGGGTCAAGATTGATCTGGACGGGGAGTCCAGGTTGCAGATCCAGACTGGCCTGGGCTGGGCGGATCACATGCTGACCCTGCTGGGCTTTTGGGCTGGATTTGATCTGGAGATCCAGGCCCAGGGGGATCTGGAAGTTGATGGCCACCATACCCTGGAAGATACCGGGCTCTGTCTGGGCGAGGCCTTGCGCAGGGCAATAGGGGACAAGGCAGGCCTGGCCAGAGTGGGCTGGGCCAAGGTGCCCATGGATGAGGCCTTGAGCGAGGTGGTCCTGGATATATCAGGCAGGCCCTATTTGGTCTATCAGGATCAGGTCCTGCCTCAGCTGATATTTGGCCAGGAAAAGGATCTCTGGCGGGAGTTCTTCAAATCCCTGGCCTTTAGGGCTGGGCTCAATATGCATATCATATTCCATTACGGACAAAACGGCCATCATCTGCTGGAATCTGGGTGCAAGGCCCTGGGTCTGGCCCTGGGCCAGGGTTTAAGGCTGCAGCAGTCTGGGATAAGGAGCAGCAAAGGGAGCTTAGATTGATCCTGGTAGTCAGCAGGGGAATATTGTTTATCTTGTCTGCAGTCCTGCTGCTAGGGGGCTGCGGGACCAAGGAACCGGATCTGCTGCCGGAAAAGGAGCAGGTCCTGGCTGTGGCCCCTTTTGAGCAGCCCAGGCACAACTGGGAGCTTTTGGCTGGCTATCCAGCCAGTGGAGAGGAGCTATCCCCAGACCTTATGCAGGAGCTGGATCAGCTTCTGGCGGCCAAGCTGCAGAAGGCAGGCAGGGAGGACTATCTGGGACCAGCCCAGGTCTTAAAGTGCAAAAAGCAGGTAAGCCGGGCAGAAAAACGCAACAGACTTGCTGCCTTGGAGTTTTGGAGTCAGGTAGGTCAGTGCCTGCAGGCAGATTATCTGCTGGTGCCCCATGTCCTGCAGTGGCGGGAGAGAAAGGGGGGAGAATGGGGGGTGCAGGAGCCGGCCCGGGTGCATATTGATCTTTATCTACTGGATGTACAGGAGCAAAGGTTGATGCAGAGGTTCAAGTTTGACGAGGAGCAAGAGGCTTTGAGCCAGGATCTTTTGCAGATCAAGCGGTTTTTCGGGCGTGGAGGCAAATGGGTAAGTGCCAAGCAGCTGGCAGGGGAGGGCATGGAGCAGGCCCTGCAGGAGTGGGGCTTATGATTGTCTTTCCTGCCCTGGATATCAAGGACGGGGAGTGCGTGCGCCTCAAGCAGGGCAAGGAGGACCAGGTCACTGTGTTCTCCAGGGATCCCCTGGCCATGGCCCTGCATTGGGCAGATCTGGGAGCCGAATGGCTGCATGTGGTGGATCTGGACGGAGCCTTCCAGGGAGTGCCTGTCAATTTCCGGCTCATCCAGGATATTTGCAGACAGGTGCGCATTCCTGTGCAATTGGGCGGAGGCATCCGGGAGGAAAGGGCTGCTGAGAGCTATTTCCAAACTGGTGTAGAGCGTCTGATTATCGGAACTCTGGCCCTGGAGGACAAGCAGGCTTTGGCTCGGCTGTGCAGCAGATGGCCGGGCAGGATCGGGGTTTCCCTGGACGCGGATCAAGGCAGGCTGAAGAGCAAGGGCTGGGTGCAGGACAGCGGCAGGAGCGTGTTTGATCTCCTGCCTGAGCTGGAAGGCCTGGGGGTGGCATTTTTGGTTTACACAGATATCAGTAGGGATGGAATGCAAAGCGGGGTGAATATAGAAACTCTGCGCCAGGTTCTGCAGGCCACAAGCCTGCCTGTGCTTGCAGCAGGCGGAGTGCACCATCTGCAGGATATCCAGGAATTGTATCCCTTGTCCAGACAGGGCCTGCAAGGGGTGATCACCGGCCGGGCCATTTATTCAGGCAGCCTGGATCTCAAACAGGCCATGGATTGGCTGGCCAGGCAGGAAATTGCTTGAGCCTGTACAGGGAGATAGCCTGTGCACATGGCTGTTCGTCTAAAACTCTGTGCCCTGCCTCTTTTGTGCATGCCAATACTGGCCTGATGTCTTGCCAGAGTATTTTTTCCTTGTTTGCATTTTTCCTATCTGTACGCTAGTCTTTTCGCACTAAAAATCCCCAGAAGCTATTGGTCTAGAAGAAAATACAGCCAGTGTGTTGTTGATCTTTGTTTCAAATGCGAACATTGGTTGTTGGATATTGTTTGTAATTTGTATTGCGATTTCAAATTTGGGGCACTAGTCAGGTCCAAGGCAGGGGGTTGCTGTCCAAATAAGCCAGCTGCAGGGAGGGTCATGTTCTGGAAGAATATCAGCATCAAGTGGAAAGTGTTGGGAATTTCCCTGACCGCGCCGGTGCTCATCTCCCTGGTTTTCGCCTATCAGCAGATTTCCCGGATTCAGGAAAATGCCCAGGAGTCCATCCTGGACACCAGCAGGGCCATCACTGTCATGGCAGAGGCCACCAGGGAAAATATGGCCCAGAAGCTGGACCAGGGCATTATGCGCCCTTTTGAGGATATGGACAGCAAAGAGGAGATCCTGGAGGCGGTGCCTATTATCACTGCCATGCGAGTGGCCCAGCAGGAGGCTGAGCAGGCGGGATATGAATTCCGGGTGCCCAAGATCGATCCCCGCAATCCGGACAATGAGCCGGATCAGGTGGAGCAAGAGGTCTTAAGGGACTTCCAGGAGGATTTCCAGGAGGAGCGGGTGATCATCACCCAGGAGCAGATCAGGTATTTCCGGCCCATCAAGCTTACCCAAGAGTGCCTGTATTGCCACGGTTCACCCCAGGGAGAGCCTGATCCTGTGGGCGGAACCAAGGAAGGCTGGCAGGAGGGAGAGGTGCACGGGGCCTTTGAAATAGTGACCTCCCTGGAGGAGACCAATGCGGAAGTAGCCAAGGCCCAATGGAGTATCGGACTTTGGACTTTGGGCATTCTGGCAGTGGTCAGTGCAGGAATCTTGTACATGGTTAATACCGGTTTGGTACGACCCCTGCGCCTGGCCGGAGGTTATCTGCGCAAGATTGCGCAGGGTGATCTCAGTCAGGAACAGATTCAGGCTACCAACCAGGATGAGTTGGGGTTGATGATCCAGGATCTGGCTGGGATGAGCAAGAATCTGCACCAGATGCTATCCGGGATAGGAGAGAAGGCCCAGGCCCTGCTGTCTGCTGCCCAGAGCCTGGATCAGGTTTCTGCACAGCTGGATAGTCAATCCCAGGAGATGACCGGGCACGCCAGGACAGTGGCCCAGGCCTCCGATCAGATGAGCAGCAACATGAACTCTGTAGCCGCAGCCATGGAGCAGGCCTCCACCAATGTGGCTACGGTAGCCAGTGCAGCAGAAGAGATGAGCACTACCATTGCCCAAATCTCCGGCAATGCAGACCAGGCCAAGGATATCACCAAGCGTGCGGTGCAGCAGGCCCAAAGCGCCTCCCAGAGAGTAAGCCTTTTGCAGGAGGCGGCCCAAGAGATAGGCAAGGTCTCGGAGAGCATCACCCAGATATCTTCCCAGACCAATCTTCTGGCCCTGAATGCGACCATAGAGGCTGCTAGGGCAGGGGAGGCAGGCAAGGGCTTTGCTGTGGTGGCCAATGAGATCAAGGAGCTGGCCAATCAGGCCTCCCGGGCCACTGAGGAAATAAAGCAGAAAGTAGAGGGTATCCAGAGTTCCACCAGCGAAACCACCCAAGAGATAGACATGGTCATGCAGGTCATCCAGGAGGTCAATGAGTTCGTGGACAGCATTGCCTCTTCTGTGCAGGAGCAAAGCAGCAGCACCAAAGAGATAGCAGAGAATGTCTCCCAGGCTTCTGCCGGGATCCAGGATGTCAATCAGAATGTGGCCCAGGCATCCAGCCTGGCCTCGGACATGGCCAGGGATACCTCCAGTCTGGATCAATCCGCATCTTCTATTAACTCCAGCAGCGGTACAGTGCGCAAGAGCTCTGATTCCCTGGCAGGCATGGCCCAGGAGCTGCAAGAGATGGTGCGCAAGTTCAGGCTCGAATAACAGAAACAAACATGTAGACCAGGTCGGAAAGCTGGAAACGAGGACTTATGCAGCAAAGCCAAGGAAAGCAAAATGAGCAGACAGGGGGCAAGGATCTGGATGCCGCCTGGATGCAAAAGCAGCTCCAGGATGTAAGGGACAAAGCACCTCTGGTCTTGAATCTGACCAATCTGGTGGCTGTGAACTTTACTGCCAACGCCTTGCTGGCTTTGGGGGCCTCCCCCCTGATGAGCAGCTCCAAGCAGGAATTGCAGGAGCTGCTTGCGATCTCCCAGGCTTTGCTGCTCAACATCGGCACTCCTCACCAGGAACAGCTGCAGGCCATGCAGCTGGCAGGGCAGGAGGCTGCCCGGCTGGGCCTGCCTGTGGTCCTGGATCCTGTGGGCGCGGGAGCCAGCAGGCTGCGTACAGATGCAGCCCTGGGTTTTCTGCGCTCCGGCTGGGTGGGTATCCTGCGGGCCAATCCTTCAGAAGTCCTGCAGCTGGCAGGTCAGGCCAGGGAGTCCAAGGGAGTGGACAGCCTGCATTCCGGTCAGCAGGCACTGCAGGCAGGCCGGGAGCTGGGGCACAAGTTCGGCTGCGTGGTCTGCATCAGCGGAGCTAGGGACTATGTGCTTGCTCCGGGAAAGGAATATATTCTGGGCAATGGTGATCCCTTAATGGGCAAGGTTACAGCCATGGGCTGTGCAGCCAGCAGCCTGGCAGCTGCATTTGCTGGAGTGCAAGGGGATCTGGCTTTGGCTGCAGCCGCAGGCATGGCAGCTACCGGAGTTTCCGGAGAGCTGGCAGCTGCTGGGGCCAGGGGGCCGGGGAGCCTGCAGCAGAACTTTCTGGATCAGCTCTTTCACCTGGGTCCGCAGGGCCTGCAGGCACTGGATATCCAGACCCAGGAGATATAAGAAACTGTTAGGAAACAACGAGGGCAGCAACATGCAAGCTTATG
>JBNJDO010000008.1:0-44263 GCA_051744965.1 Thermodesulfobacteriota bacterium
GAGACCCTGCATTATGGAGAGAAGCTGGAGTTGCCCTTCTGGGCCAAGATATGGCCTACCTCCATCCTGCTCAGTTATTACCTGCAGCGCTTGCCCTGGAATATGCAGGGCCAAATGCTGGAACTTGGCGCAGGAGTTGGAGTCTGTGGCCTTTTTGCCGCAAAGCATGGCTTGCAGGTGATAATTTCTGACTTGCATGAAGACGCCCTGCTTTTCTCCAGGATAAACATCCTGCAAAACAACCTGCAGGACAGGGCAGAGATTGCCAAGGTGGACTTTACAAAGGACAGGCTGCAGAAGCGCTTCCGATACATTCTGGCCTCAGAGATACTTTACCAGGAATCCTGCTACAGGCCCCTTTTAAAATTTTTGCTGCATCACTTAGAGCCTGTATCCCAGGCTGAAACCATATTGGCCAAAAGCTACAAGCTAAAGGCGGACAAATTCTTCAAGCTGGCCCGGGAAGATTTCCAACTGCAGGAAAAAAACCTGGGCTACAGACAACAGGCAGAAGAAAAGCAATCCAGCCAGGAAAAGTATCTAAGCCAGATCTATCGCCTGCGGCCCAAAAAACATGTTTAAGCTCCAACCCTGCCCCAAGCAATACAACCAAGATCTAGACAAGGCAGTGCCCCCGGCAGAGACTGTGCACCTTGTGCGCAAGGCCTTTGCCCAGCACGGCTCCAGCATCCTGCAGGAAACCAAGCGCATTGACTCCGGCAGGCTGGGCATCCCGGTGTATCTCTCAGTTTGTGGGGAGCAGGCCAAGAGGATAATGCCCAGCAGGAAGCAGATGGGCAAGGGAGCCAGCCAGGAACAGGCCCAGGCCTCGGCTTTGATGGAGTTGGCGGAGCGCTTCAGCCTGTTCAGTTTCCTGGCTGACCAGGAAAAACAAGACAAATACACCTGGAGCCAGGCAAATCAGGCCCTGAAGGGCCAGATCATCCCTTTGCAGGAAATCTTGTACTCGGTGCAGGAGGACCTGGATTTGAAGCAGGCCAGGGAAATCATGGATCTGGTACCCTGGAGGTTTGTACCCAGCCTGCACATATCCTCCGAGGAGACAGTCCATCTTCCCTTGGAGTGGTTCAGGAAGCTAAACGAGTTCAATGGCTCTTCTGCAGGCAACAGCTTTGAGGAATCAGTGCTCCAAGGAGCCTGCGAGCTTGTGGAAAGGCACGCCAGTGCGATTGTGGATCATGGCCAGCCCTGCCTGCCCAATATAGATCCTGGATCCCTGCAGGATCCAGTGCTCAAGGATATCTACTCCAGATTCCAAGACCAAGGGATTTTGCTCTGGCTCAAGGATTTCAGCCTGGACCTGGGAATACCCACTGTGGGCGTTCTGGCCTATGATCCTGCCACCTTGAGCTCAGGCCTAAGCGAAATAGTCTTCACCGCAGGCACAGCCACCTCACCTGCCAAGGCAGCGATCAGGGCCTTGACTGAAGTGGCTCAGCTGGCAGGGGATTTTCAAAGCGCAAGCAAATACGAGCCCTCTGGCCTGGGCAAATTCCAGGAGCTGGAAGAATGCGCCTGGCTCAAGCAGGGGCAGACAGTTGACCTGCACTCCCTGCCTGATATCAGCGCAGATGACCTCTACCAGGAACTTAAAACCCTGGCCAAGATTTTGCATGAAAAGGAATTTTCTTTATATTCCGTGGACACCACCCACCCCCAACTGCAAATCCCTTGCAACTATAATATATTACCTGGATTTTTATTTAGGGAGAGGACCCCCAGGGCCAGTCTGGGGCTGTTCATAGGTCGGATTCTGGCTGAGGAAGCACAAGAGGAACAGGCCAGCAAGGGCCTGCAATGCTTGGCCAGGCACTACCCTGGAGCCTATTTCCTGCCCTTTTTCCAGGCCCTGCTTCACCTGCGCTGCGGTAGGCCTGACCAGGCCCTGGACAAGCTCCAGGAAGCAGAAAAGATTCAGCCCGGGCCCCAGGAACAGGCATTGGTGCAGTTCTATCTAGGCTACATATACAGCCTGCACCAAAAGTGGGCAGCTACTGCAAGATACCTGCAGCAAGCAGTGGAGTTGTGCCCTGATGTGCACGCTTATTTTAACCTGCTGGGAGTGGCCAGGTACAAGCTCCAGGAGTATGAGCTGGCAGCCAGGGATTTCCAGAAGGCCTTGGAGCTGGACCAGGGCTCAGCCCTGGACTTGGCCAATCTAGGGCTTTGCTATAAACAGATGAACAAGCCCAGAGCAGCCATGGACTTTCTGCAAAGCAGCCTGGAGCTGGACCCCGACCTGGATTTCGCAGTCCAGGAGTTGAAACAATTGCGCCAGGCCCGAAACAAAGTCTCTGTCTGAGGCAAGGGTGCTTGGTCCCTGGCAAGACAAGGGAAACCGCATGGACTGCCATGATTTCAGGCGGGCATAAATTCCTTGACAAATTGCGCTTTGAACGTTTACAAATTTAGCTTTGTGGCGTATCAAACTTAGGTACTGCTTTGCCTGAGCAGCGCTTGACTGCTGCAATTTAATTATTTATACGCTTAGTGGGGTTAGCACAGACAAAATATTATATAGTGCCTGCTACAACTCCATTTTTGTATTCACTTGGCAAATCACCAGTTTTTAAACACATGGTCAAGGAGGTCAACCAATGGCAACTGTGGAATTCAAAGGGAAAACTTTTGAAGTCGATGAGGACGGGTTCCTGCAAAACTTTGACGATTGGTGCCCGGAATGGATTGATTACGTTAAGGAATCTGAAGGCATCAAGGAAATCACTGACGAACACCAAAAGGTAATCGAATTCTTGCAGGACTACTACAAAAAGAACGGGATTGCGCCCATGGTTCGGATCCTGTCCAAGGTTACCGGATTTAAGCTAAAAAAGATCTACGAGCTCTTTCCTTCCGGCCCAGGCAAAGGAGCCTGCAAGATGGCTGGCCTGCCCAAGCCCACCGGCTGTGTTTAAAAGCAGGCAGGATGACTTTGGCAGAAAGAAAGGGCGGCACAAATACCGCCCTTTTTTTCTGTATTCCAAGGTTGCTGCAATAAGCAAGCAAGGAGCTGACAGTGGACATCTCCCAAAAGATTTCCGAAATAAAGGCCCTGCCTGGTTTCCAGGACCAGGTAGGCATGATCCTGGTACATAACGGAGTGGTGCGCGGATCCTCCAGACAGGACAAGCGCAAAGTGCAAAGCGTGCAAGTCTGGCCTGACCAGGAAGAGATCAGGCAAATCCAGGAGAAATACAGCCAATTCCCTGGAATCTTTAAGGTCCTGATCCAGGCCCGGGAAGGCCATTTTCAGCCTGGAGAGGATTTGCTCTATATTATTGTAGCCGGTGATGTAAGGGAAAACGTTAAGCAGGCCCTCAGCCAGGCCCTGGAAGAGGCCAAGACCAGGGCCATCAAAAAAGAAGAAATTTTCATGGATTAAGACTTTGCAGGCCCTGCCTGGCTAGGGCAGAAATCCGCTCTGCCTCCTCGAACTTACCCCGCTTCAGACAACCTAGCCTATATCTGCGTACTCTCTCTTTAAGATTCAGCTGCAAGAGCCTCTTCTGCCTGGGACTCAACCTTTTTTCCTGCTGGATCTTCAACAGGCTGTAGATCCTGTATAGATCTATGCCTATCAACTTGCGGGAGAGCTGATCCTCATGCCCTGCATATCTATGCACCAGTTTTTGGGGACAAAGCCCCACAGGATAATAAAGACTGCAACGTAGCCAGAAATCAAAATCCTCTGCAGCCAAAAGACGCTGGTCGAATCCACCCAGCTCCTCCCACAGCCTGCGGCTGAACATTGCACAGGAAGGGCTGACCAGACAAAGCTCCAGGCTGGGCTCAAAGATCCAGCCTGCCCTTTTCTGCTGTTTAAGCCCTGGATTGACTCTGACCCCTTGCCTGAACCAGGCCTCATCTGTCTGGGTGATCTCCCAGCCGCCCTGCAGGGTAAAGTACAGCTGTTTTCTCAGCTTTTCAGGCAGCCAGAGATCATCTGAATCCAAAAGCGCTATATATTTCCCGCGGGCCTTTTCTATACCCAGATTCCTGGCTGCAGCTACACCTTGATTTTGCTGCCATAAATAACTAAATCTGGGATCAGCAATGCCCTGCAGCATTTCCCTGGTCTGGTCAATGGAGCCGTCATCCACCACTATCAGCTCCAGGCAGGTATGGCTCTGGGCCAGGACTGAAAAAACTGCCCTGGACAGCACTTGGCCTCGATTATAGGTGGGTATTATTATAGAGACCAGCATTCTTGGCACCATATATGCTAAGATATTTTTCTTCTTCTTGCCCAGAAAAAATGCCCTTTTATAAGGAAAACCTTGGCATGGCAGAACAAAGCAAACTTCTCCAGGAGATTCGCTCCTGGCTTTGCCGGGATCTGGAACTGGACCAGCAAAGCCTGCACAGTCTACAGAGCCTTTGGGGTATTGAAAACCCAGCGCAACTGAAGGATTTTCTGGACCAGGCAGGAGACAGCGAAATCCAGACCCTGCTGGAACTTATTCTCTTCCCGGACCAGGAGTGCAAGCTGCGGATCCATTCCCGCCTTGGGCAGGATCAGATTTCCCCTGCAGAGCAGGACGAGGTATTCCAGAATCTGATCCAGCAGCCACCACAAGCCAGGATCTTTTTTCCAGAGCATGCTGAATCTGTGCTCCTGGAGCTGGATCCAGGTACAGTGGACTGGTTCCTGGCCAGGCTACAACTGAGCAGGCCTCTTAGTGCGGAACTGAATGCAGTGCTCCAGGAGAAATTTCCCCAGGAAGAGGCCTTGCGCATCTCTTTGCAGATCAAGTCCAGGCCTGAGCTGCCCCAAGGTTCCAGGCAGGAGCTTCTGCTTGGCTTCCTATCCCGGGCCGATCCCCAGGAGACGGTCTTTTGGCACTGCCTGCAACTGGTGTTGGATCTAAGCCAAGAGATGGATCCTGGGGAAGGAATCTGGAACTTTTTGGTGCGCAAAAAATTAGAGCTGGAACATAGCCTGCGCCTAGCCCAAAAGCTGAATCAGCAGCTGGACACTTTGCCCATGGAAGCCCTGCTTATGCAAAGGGTGAGCATTTTATGCATCAATCAGGACCAGGTCAGGGAACAGCTGCTTACCCTGGACCGTATCTGTCTTATGCTCTTTGAGCAGATCCCAGAGACTGATCTGCCCCTTTGGCAGACAAACTATTCCGGCCAGAATGATCTTGAGCCTTGACTTGCAGGCCAAGCATATTAATTTAGTAGCCTATAGGGACTAACTGAAATCACAAAAAAAGGAAAGGCTGGCATGAGCCAGAACAAGCACACCGTGCTCAGGGGTGCGACCCTGATAGACGGCAACGGGGAAATCCTCCAGGATGCGGTGTTGGTACTGCAAGACAGCAAGATCAGTGCAGTAGGCAAAAGTCAGGATGTACAGATGCCTCAGCAGGCCCAGGTCTATGACCTGCAGGGACGCTATATAATCCCTGGCCTGATAGACACCCATGTGCATCTGGATCTGCACGGCATGCCGGACACAGTGCATGAAAGCCTGGTGGAGAGCAAGCTGCGGGCCATCCGCTCCGGAATCGAGATGAGCAACACCTTGCGGGCAGGCATTACCACAGTCAGAAACGCAGGCTCCACCGCATACATAGACATCGCAGTCAAAAAGGCAGTGCAGGAGGGCCTGATTATCGGTCCCAGCATTCTGGCCTGCGGCAAGATCATCTGCATGATCAGCTCAGGCAGCGATTATTTCCGCGATCTCTACCGGGAGGCTGACGGCGTGGATGAGAATCGCAGGGCAGCCAGGGAGCAGCTCAAGGAAGGAGCGGACTTTCTGAAGGTCATGGCCAGCGGGGCCATTATGAATCCAGGTGGGGTGCCTGGAGCAACCCAGCTGGATGTAGATGAGATCCGGGCTGTAGTCCTGGAGGGGGCCAAGGTGGACAAGCACACAGCCGCCCATGCCCATGGGGCCCAGGCCATAAAAAACGCGGTGGAAGCCGGGGTGCGCACTATTGAGCACGGCACTCTGGCTGACGAAGAGGCCCTGAAGATGATGCGGGACAGGAATGTCTTTCTGGTCTCCACCTTGTGCTCCAACTACTGGATGCTGCACCAGGACCAGAAAAAAAACGGACTTCCCAATTTTATGTACGAAAAGGCCCAGGAGGTATCCAAGATCCGCAAGGAAAACCTGCACCGGGCCCTGGATCTGGGAGTCAGAGTAGTTATGGGTACTGACGCAGGCACCCCCTACAATTACCACGGCAAGAATACCATGGAGCTGGTGCAGTACGTGGAAGAAGGCCTGATGAGTGAAATGGAAGCCCTCATGGCCTCCACTAAGTATGCCGCCCAAGCCATAGATCTGGCAGATGAGGTAGGCACCCTGGAGCCAGGCAAGAATGCCGACTTGCTGGTGCTCAAGCAAGACCCCCTAAAGGATATGCGGTCTTTGCTGCAACTGAGCAACCTGCAGATGGTCTTCAAGCAGGGCAAGCCTGTAGAAGGCAAGGTGGACACCACCCAGTGGTCCACCATCTCCCCCCTGGCCTTGAACTAACATCCAAGCCATTTTACTTAGACCACTTTAGATAGTCTTCCAGGGGCAGCTGAACACTGCCCCTGAATCTCGCCCGTGCCATTTATTTGCTTAAAACCCTATTGCCGTGTCCAAGCCTGGGGCAAAAAATCTTTTGCCCCTACCTGGATTCGGCAATTGCTTCTATAATATTACTAGAGACAAAAAAGGAGGCTGTCTATGCAGAAAAAAAGGATTCTATTTCTGTGCGACGCAAGCGACATAGAGATCGTGGACAAGAGTTTTGCCTGGCAAAATGAATTCGAGCCGCACCTGGAGACATTCGAGCGGATACTGGATTACGGAGTGGCTGTCTATCTGCAGCGCAGCATAGAGCTGATCCAGGAAAATCCCGGCCTTTATCAGGGTATAGTGGGCTCCCACGACTCCTCAGCCATCTTGGCAGCTATCCTGGCTGAGCAGACCGGACATATCGGGACCTCTGTGCATAGCATAATCAACAGCCAGAACAAATACCTCTGCAGGCGCATCCAGCAGCAAGTGGTCCCTGAGCACACTCCTGGATTCTGCCTGGCCCTGGATTATCTGCAGGACCAAAGCCTGCTCCAGGAGCCATTTTTCATTAAGCCGGTACGTGCCAACATTTCTTTTGGCTCACACCAGGTCAATTCCGCAGAGGAGCTGCAGTTTTATATCGGCCAGGAAAGCAGGGACATAGCCCATTACAACCAGTACTACCTGGAGGCCCTGGGCCTGTATGCAGAGTATCTAACCCCCTTAAACCTGGAAACCTGCAACAACTTCCTCTGCGAGGAGCTGGTCCAAGGGGAGCAAGTTACTGTAGATGGATTCATCTACCAGGGTCAGGTGTATATATTCGGCCTGACCAAGGCCTGCTATTATCCCGGCACCAACAGCTTCAGCCACCATATATTCCCTTACAGCTTCTCCCCTGAGCTGGATGCCGAGATAGAAGAAACCCTGCGCAGGCTCATCCCTGCCCTGGGCCTGAACAACACCTTTTTCAATGTGGAGCTGAGGGCTGAGCCGGAAAAAAACGACTTCAAGATAATCGAGGTCAACAGCAGGATCGCCTTCCAGTTTGCCAAGGCCATCCAGGCGGTGCGGGGCTTTGACCCTTTGCACTTGCTCTGCGAGCTGGCTGTAGGCAGGTTCCCTGGGCTGGAAAACAAGTCCACTGAGTCCTTTAAGTACTGCTTCAACTTTGAGCTGCATTCCTTTTCAGACCAAAGGATCCTAAGAACGCCCACTCAAAGTGGGTATACTCAGATCCAGATGCTGTATCCTGAGGTGCACATCAGGAATCTGATCCAGGAACACAGCAATCTCTCTGACTACAAGCACAACCCCCAGAGCTTCAGGTACTGCATCCTGGATATCCCTGGCAATAGCGAGGAGGAGATAATGCGCAAGAAAGAGCACATTGTCTCCCTGTTGAATTACGAGTTCCAGGAGGTGAGCTAGGGGCGAGCCCAAGCAGGTCCTCACCCAGGAGCTGCGCACCTTTACCCGGAGCTGCGCATATCCTGGATCAGGCCCTGCAGCTCCTGGGACATCCTGGACAGGTCCTCTACAGCCTGGGAGGACTGTTCCATGGCCTGGGTGGTCTGCTTGGCGATCCTATTGATCTCCTCAGTGGACTTATTGACCTCTTCACTGGCTGAAGACTGCTCTTCAGCAGCAGTGGCTATGCTCCTGATCTGTTCTGCGCTCTCCTCCACCAGAGACACTATCTCCTGCAGGACCTGGCCAGCATCATGTATCACCTGCACGCTTTGCTGAATGGCCTGACCAGTGGCCTGGGTACTCTCCATGTTGCCTTTGGCCCTGGTCTGGATATCCTGGATGGAGGCCTCCACTTCCTGGGTGGCAGCCATGGTCTTTTCCGCCAGCTTGCGCACCTCGTCTGCCACCACTGCGAACCCCCGGCCAGCTTCCCCTGCCCGGGCAGCCTCTATGG
The DNA here is from genome assembly GCA_051744965.1 of Thermodesulfobacteriota bacterium. GTDB lineage: Bacteria > Desulfobacterota > Desulfovibrionia > Desulfovibrionales > Desulfothermaceae > CAZBUB01. The sequence continues at coordinate 8,478 of JBNJDO010000008.1, forward strand.
CTGCATTCAGGGCCAGGAGGTTGGTCTGGTCCGCGATGTCCGAGATGGTGTTCATGATCCTGCCTATGCCCTGGGCCTGTTCTGACATGGCAGAGACGTCCTCCTGCAGCTGCTCTGCCTGCTGACTGACCTGGTTGATCTCCTGTACCGCCTGATCCACCAGTTCCTGGCCCTGTCTGGCCCGCTCAGAAGTCCTATTGGCCTTTTCTGAGGCGCTGGAGGAATTCTTGGCCACCTCCAGCACAGAAGCGTTCATCTCCTCCATGGCGCTGGAGGTTTCTGCTGCGCTGCTATGTTGCTGCCTGGCACCCTGGGCAGCCTGCTGCACCTGGGCTGAAAGCTCTTCAGCAGAAGAGGCCACCTGACTGGACACTTTTTCCGCCTGCTTGGCGATTTCCTGCAGCCTCTGCATCAGATCCTGGACCTTTTTCTCCTGCTGCACCAAGTCTGTAACATCCGTGGACATATCTATATAGCCCAAGTGATTGCCTGCCTCATCCCTGACCTCGGAGCCAAATGGGCTGATGAACCTCTCCTTGCCCTTGTGCTGCACACTGAAATATTCACCCTTTATTGACCTGCCCTGCTGCATGACCTGCTTAACAGGGCACTTCTCTGTCTCACAGATGGGGGCCTGCATAACCTGCATGCACTTTTCTCCCCGCAGGGCCAGTTCGTCCTTGGCTCCAGCATACTTGGCAGTGGCCCTGTTGGCCAAAACGATGTTGTAGTCCTTATCCACCATAAACAGGGTGTTGGGCACTGCATTGAGCACAGACTGGGTCATCTGCAGCATCCTGGAGATCTTGTCCAAGAGTTGATTGAACACAGTGGACAGGGCGCCTATCTCGTCATTTTGCTGCACCTGGAGTCTGTCCTCCAGATCAGCCCTGTCCTGAACCAGATCGCTTATCTTGGCCTGTATGCCCTGCACTGGCTTGAGAACAAACTTGAACAAAAGCAGGATGCTACAGCCGATTAAGGCTAGAAGCAAAGCAGACAGGATCCCGCCCAGGGTATAGAGCATGGTCTGCAAACTGCTTTGTTGTTCTGAGATATCCAGGGCGGACATAAGCACTCCCACCTCTCTGCCTCGATAATCCAATATGGGAAAGGCTGCCAGGCCCAGATCCGCACGGGTCTGCTGCACAAAACCCTGCTGCCCCTGGCTCAAAAAATTCACATCCACGTTATCTGCCAAGGCGCTGGAGGAAAAACCCTTGACCTGGACAAACTCGTCCTTTAGTACCGGATACTCGTCTGCATCCTGCATTCTGGTGGTGATGGACAAGAACTTTGCATCCATAAACAGGGCCAAATCCAGATTTTCCTGTTCTTCAGCCACCTGCAGCAAGGGTTCGAAATCGGTCAGCACCTCTACTGAGCCCAGGACCTGACCCTGATCATCCCGCACCGGGGCCAGACCGCGGATCACAAATCCTCCCCTGCCCAGCTCCATGCCCCGTACCGGCTTTTCTTTCTGATTCACATCCAGAACCGTCTGCCTGAAAGATGAGATGTCATCTGAGATATCCACCCATTGACCATCTTGCAGGGACTGCTTTTCCCGCCACATTCTGACCAGGCTCCTGCCGTTGGGCAGATGGAAGTGCAGCCGAAAATCCTGGCCCATGACCTCCTTGTGCCCTTGCATCATCCCTTGCAGTCCTTGCCTGAGCATTTCCCTGGCCTCCTGGGCCTGGCTGGATTCTGGATCGTTGATCTGACCCTGGTGGGCAAGTTCAAATGCCTCCTGCACCAGGTCCTGCCTGGAAAACAACGCAGCCTGTTCTTGGGCCTTCTCAGCGCTTAGTTCTATGCTTTTCTGCAGATCCCTGGACTGGGTCCTCAACCTGGAGCGCACATACTCCTGGCCCACATCCTGGACCTGCTTGCTCATCAGAAAAAGCCCCAACCCTCCCAGGAGCAGGGTTACTCCAGCCAAAACCAGAACAAATTTCAGTTTCAAAGACATAAAGCACCCCTTTTTTACTCCTGGAAGCAAAAGGCTCAAGCCCATAAGCTCCCGGGATCTTTAGCTTCCAGCATGGCCTGCACCCTATCAGGCACTAAAAAAGCCAGACTCAGGCCCTGAACCATCTTTTGCCGCAGCAAGGAGCTGCTGATATCCAGCCTGGGTATTTCCACGTAGCTCAGCCTGCTTTTACTGCTGAGTTTCCAAGCAGCATCCTGGTCCTGGTCCAGCACAGCACCTGGGAAGTGCTTGTACACAAAATCTCTGACCTGCTGCTTTTCCAGACCCTGCCTGCCTACCACAGCAAAGCTGGCCAGCTCTGGCAGGCAGGACCATTTGTACCACTGGGGCAGGGTCAGCAGATCATTGCTGCCCAGGATGAAGAAAAGATCCCGGCTGGAATATTCTTGATTATAGTCCTGCAGGGTATGGTAGGTGTAGGAGACACCAGGTCGCTCAGCCTCCAGGAGATTTATCTCCAGCCCTGGACAGGACTCCACCGCCAGCTGCAGAAGCTCGCATCTCAGCTCAAAAGGCATCAGGTTTTGCTCGGCCTTGTGCGGTGGCCTGGGCGCAGGCACTAGCTCCACGCGCTGCAGACCCAAGGCCTCCAAAACCTCCAAGGCCAGACGCAGATGCCCATTGTGAACGGGGTTGAAACTGCCCCCTAATACTCCCAGCTGCATGAAACTTATTCCTTGACTTTGGCATCCCTGACAACCGAGCCGCAAAAAGACAAGCCCGGATTTATGTTTAGCGAATATTTCCACTTGCAGTGTTCTACCGGATCAGCCTGCCCTGACTTGACCCTGGCCCAGAAGCACAAACTTGCTGGTGGTCAATTCCTTGACACCCATGGGCCCATAGGCATGCAGCTTGGAGGTGCTGATACCGATCTCCGCACCCAGGCCCAACTGCCCTCCATCATTAAATCTGGTGGAGGCATTGCAGATCACCAGGGAGGCATCCACATTGTTCAAAAAGCGCATAGCCCGTGCATAGTTCTGGGTCAATATGGCCTCGGTATGATTTGAACCATAATTCTCTATATGCTCCTGAGCCTCTTCTTGGCTGGCAATCACCTTCACAGCCAGCACCAGATCCAGGAACTCGCAGCCGAAGTCCTCCTCTCTTGCTGGCACAGCCTTATCCCCCAAGTAAGAAAGGGCCCTTGCGTCCGCTCTAAACTCCACTCCAGCAGCACCTAGCTTTTCCCCTACCTTGGGCAGCAGCTCAGAAGCTATATCCTGGTGAACAAGCAGGCATTCCAATGCGTTACAGACCCCTGGCTTCTGCACCTTGGAGTTGTATATGATCTGCAAGGCCTGATCTATACCCGCATCCGCATGCACGTAAATATGACACACACCTTGATAATGCTTCAAAACCGGCATACTTGCCTCTTGGACCACAGCCCTGATAAGGCCCTCCCCTCCCCGGGGTATGACCACATCCACATACTCCTCCAGCTTGAGCAGCTCCTGTACCGCCTGCCTGTCTGTAGTAGGCACCAACTGTACCGCCTCTCCAGGCAAGCTTGCCTGCTCCAGGGCCCGAGAGAAAAGCCGGGCCAAAGCCTGGTTGGAGGCAAAGGCCTCGCTGCCCCCCCTTAGGATCAGGCCGTTGCCAGCTAAAACACAGAGGATTCCAGCTTCCACTGTAACATTAGGCCTGGATTCGTAGATCATGGCCACCACTCCCAAGGGGATGCGCATCCTGCCCACCAGCATGCCATTGGGCCTTTTCTGCATGTTCTCTATGCCGCCCACAGGATCAGCTTGCCCGGAGACCTCCTCGCAGGCCCTGGCCATATCCTGGATCAATTCCTGAGTTAGCTGCAGCCTGCCCAATCTGGCCTGATCCAGACCTGCTTCCCTGGCCTTTTGTACATCCTGGGCATTGGCCTCAAGTATTTCTGTTTGATTCTCCAGCAGCAGCCCAGCCAAGTTCTGCAGAGCAGCTGCCTTTTGGCCTCCTGAGGCATTGGCCAGGACCCTGGATGCGTCTTTGGTCCTGGCTGCCAAGTCCCTGATCTGCCCTTTAATTTCCATATCACACCTTCCTTTATGATCCTTGCCCATCCTGTTGACTTTGGCCAGAAGCCGTGCTTCCAGGCTAAATAGCAAGCTCCTGGCCAGGCTCAGGCATAAAGGCCTGCAGCCCAGGGGCAGACTGCAGGGCTGCCAGGATCCGCTCTTTCCTCTCCTGCCTCTCCTGCATCTGTATATGCACCAAGGCCAGGCGATCACACCTGCACTGCCCTGCCAGCTCCAGGCATTCCTGCACGCTGCTGTGTCCAGGCACAGCAGCGTGCAAAAGATAGGCCTCATGCACCAGGAGATTACAGTCCCTGGCCATATCCAGCCCACTCAGGCCGCTTTTGCCGTCTCCGCTAAAATATATAGACTTGCCCCTGGAGTGTAAACCAAGGGCCAAGTTAGGTTCAGGATGCTCTGTCTCTGCAAATGCCCAGTGCAGCCCTAGCAGCTCCATGCTCTGTCCTTGCTGCACCTCGTGGAACAAAAGCTCAAATCCCAGCTTTTGCAACAAATTGGGGTAGGCCAGGCCCGCAGCCTGCAGCACCTTCTCCCTGCCCCCTGCTCTGCAAACCAAGTGCAGTGGCTTATTTCTGCCCTGCTGCCACAGTCCCAGCAAAAGCTGGGGCAGACCAAAGAAATGGTCTCCGTGGAAATGGGAGATCCAGACCGCATCCAGAACATTTGCAGCCTTGCACAATGCCAAAGCCCTGGGAGCTACATTAAATCCGCAATCCAAAAGAAGAGTGGCGTCTTTTGCCTGCACCAGAAGCGAGGTATTGATCAGTCCTTGATCGCAGGCCTCGCCCACTCCTAGAAAGACAATCCGCATAACCCTATACCTCCAGTTGGCTTGGCCTAAGCAGATATTTGCTTTGACCTTTGCCTGCTTTCAGTATACAAAGTCCCCTGCATGAGGCCATGCCTGTATCTGCAGCCAGGTACACTGGCCCAGATGTATACTTAAAGCCTCTATCCAGTAGGCAATTGAAATGTAGTACTTTTATTTTGCAGCAAGCAATAACTTTTTGCATTTTTTAAAGGAGGCCGGATCCAGCTATGCCCCAAGGACAAGGCACAGATCAGGAGCAAAAACCAGAGGCAAGGCCTGCTGGGACTGAGCATTCCCAGCTTTGGCTGTTCCTACAAGAACACTACAAAAAGATCATCCTGGGCATTTCCCTGATTGTCCTTATCGCAGCAGTCAGCAGCGGATACCAGTACTATCAGAACCAACGCATGGAACAGGCCAGGCAGGAGCTATCCAAGATCAACTCAGGACTGCAAGGGCAGGAAAAACAGCAGGCCCTGCAGGAACTGCTATCAGAGGTGCCCCAGCAAATGGAGACAGCCGTGCTCCTGGAGCTGGCCAATACAGCCCAAGATCAGCAGAACTTTTCCGATGCTGAAGACTATTGGGCCAGGCTGGCAGAATCCAGCCAGGATCCCGGACTACAGGCTGCAGCCCGCCTGGGCCAGGCCAGGGCCCTGGCAGAGCAGGGGGAGAATGGAGCCAGCCTGGACATCCTGGAGGAAATGCTGCAACAAGCCCCTAAAGAGTACCAGGAATCCATATACTTTGAGATTGCTGCCCTGGCGGAAAAGGCCCAGGAATGGGAAAAGGCCTTGGAGGCCTATGAATTTCTGGCCCAAAGCCAAGAGCTGGAGTCCAGCCAAGAGGATTTTCTGCAGCACAAGATCTCCCAGCTGGAACAAAAGTTGGATGCTAACGGTGCATAACAGACCATATTCCACCAAAAAAACGGGAAAAGACTTATGACTGACGTACTTCTTTCCAACAGCCCAGGCTCCAGGCATCTGCTTCTAGGCAACGAAGCCATTGTCAGGGGCGCCCTGGAGGCAGGAGTGGGCTTTGTCAGCTGCTATCCAGGCACCCCCTCCTCAGAGGCCCCGGACACTTTTTTCAGGTTATCCTCCCAGGGGGAGTATTATTTCGAATACTCGGTGAACGAGAAGGTAGCCCTGGAGGTGGGTGGAGGTGCCACCCTATCCGGAGTCCCTACCCTGGTGACCATGAAACATGTAGGCCTGAATGTAGCTGCCGATCCCTTGATGAGTCTGGCTTACATAGGCACCCCAGGGGGCCTGGTCATCCTTAGCGCTGACGATCCTGGCTGCCATTCCAGCCAGAATGAGCAGGACAACCGCTACTACGCCAGGCTGGCCAGGCTGCCCTGTTTGGAGCCTGCCACAGCCCAGGAAGCCAAGGACATGGCCAGGGAGGCCTTGCTTTTCTCTGCCCAATGGCAGCAGCCGGTGCTTTTGCGCACCACCACCAGGCTGAACCACCTGCGTGGGATAGTGGAGTTCTCAGAACTCAAGCCTGCAAAAAACAAAAGCACTTTCCAAAAAGAGCCCCAGCGCTTTGTACCCCTGCCAGCCATCGCCAGGGTCAGACACCCTGTCCTGCTGCAAAAGCTCCAGGATCTAGAGTCAGAAGTGGAGAGCTCTGCCTTTAACCGCATCTCCGGCCAGGGCAAATTAGGCATAATCAGCAGCGGTATCAGCCGGGCCTATCTGCAGGACGCCCTTGGGAAGCACAGTCTGCAGGAGCATTTCCAGATCCTGGAGCTGGGCTTTAGCTTTCCCTTGCCTGAGAAGACCATCCTGGACTTCTGCCGGGACAAGGAGAAAATCCTGATCCTGGAGGAGCTGGAGCCACTGCTTGAGGAACAGCTCCGGGCCCTGGCCCAAAGACATGGACTAGATCTGGAAATCCAAGGCAAGAACCAGACCCTGGGCAGGGTGGGGGAATATTCTGTGCGTGGGGTTGGCCAGAGGCTTTTGCAGTTCCTGGAGCAGGATCCCCCAAAAGAAGAGCTCTGCGAACAGGAAAGCGGACTGCCTGCCAGGCCGCCCAACCTTTGTGCAGGTTGCGCGCACAGGGCTATGTACCATGCGGTGCGCCAGGTTTTCGGGGACCAGGCAGTCTACTCCACAGACATAGGCTGCTATACCCTGGGTTTCCTGCCCCCGCTGCGGGCAGCAGACTTTTTGTTCTGCATGGGTTCCTCTGTGTCCGGAGCCGGCGGGATGTCCAAATGCACAGATCAGCCCCTGATCTCTTATATCGGGGACTCCACCTTTTTCCACTCCGGGATCACCGGTCTTGTTAATGCGGTCTACAACCAGCACAATCTGCTGCTAATAATCCTGGACAACAAGACCACTGCCATGACCGGGCACCAGCCCCATCCTGGAGTGGAGGAAAGCTCCCAGGGCCAGAACACTTCCAGAGTGGATATCGAGCAGGTGGTCCGGGGCTGTGGGGTGGAGCAGGTCAAAAGGGTGAAGCCCTTGAATCACAAGGCCACCATCCAGGCCCTGCAGGAGTTCAAGGCCAGCTCAGGGGTCAGGGTGCTCATTGCTGAAGAGCCCTGCGTTCTTTTTGCCAGACGAGTCCTGGGCAAAAAAAGGCCCAAGGCTGCCTATGTGCAAAGGCAGCACCCAGAAGTCACTGCCTGCCTGCAGGAACTGGCCTGCCCTGCCTTTTATGTACAGCAGGGAGAGGTGGTTATAGACGAACAGCAGTGTGCTGGCTGCATGTACTGCATCCAGCTCACCCAGCACATCAAAGCCAAAAGCAGGAGCTAATATGAGGGGAATGCGCATCTTCCTGGCAGGAGTCGGCGGCCAGGGCACCCTGACTGCCACAGTGCTTCTGGCCAGGCTCGGCCTGGACAAGGATCTGGAGGTTACAGCCGGGGAGATCCACGGCATGGCCCAAAGGGGGGGCATAGTGGAGTCCACCCTTTTGCTGGGGGGCTTTTTGAGCCCCAGGATCAACTCAGGCGAAGCAGATGTCCTGCTGGGCTTTGAGCCCCTGGAGACCCTGCGCGCCTTGCATTACCTAAAGCCCGGAGGCACTGTGTTCAGCAATACAGAGCCCACTATGCCTGTGGCTGTGAGCCGGGGGGAAGAGGAATATCCAGACCTAGACTATATCCAGGAGAAGACCCGGGCCTGTGCAGGGCAAAGCTGGTTCTTGCCCTGCAAGGAACTGGCTGCCCAGGCCGGAAATGTACAAAGCTCCAACACTGTTTTGCTAGGCGCATTCTGCGGAGCACAAGACTCCCCTTTCAGCCTGCAGGATCTGCAGCAGGGAATAAGGAAACATCTGCCTGCCAGGATTGCTGAGGTGAATATCCAGGCCGCAAGCTTGGGTGCCCAGGCCCTGTCTTGATCAGGCCTGGGCACCGTTGCCCTGCCTGGCCTGCTGGCGCTGCTGGGCCTGGTACATAAATGTCCTCAGGGCGATCTCCCGGTTAGGCTGGATGGAGCCGTCATAGGCAGAGTCCATATAGGGCATCCTCTTCTGCAGCAGTATGGGCTTTAAAATAGCCGAGGTAATAGTGCTGGGCATGCAGGTAAAGGGATAGACATTGACCACCCCATCGAAGTTCTCCTGCATGTATTCCAGTGCACCTCCGATGCTGATGGCTGCCTCGGTGCCGATATCAAAGTTGAACAGCCGGTCCTGGTCCAGCATTTTCTCCAGATCAGAGATCATATGATCATCCTGGATATCCAGGTGCTCTTCCACCTTGGAGTAGGTCTGCCTCTGCCGCCAGAGCTGATATTCGTTGGCTATCTTTAGGGCCAGCCACTTGCGGGAGGCATCCCAGAGACCTGAGATGTCCTTTTTCTTCCAGGCCTTTTGCCATCTGATCCTGAAATCCCGCAGATTGGAATAGGTCACATAATTGACCCATTCCCCCAGGGAGGCGTCCACCACTTCCCCGCCGAAGCGCTCCAGCTCCCTGATGATCTGCTGATTGGACTTGGTATGGGTGCGCAGATAGATCTCGCCAACAATGCCGATCCTGGGCCTTCTGGGCTGCTCGGGGTCCATAAAGGTCTTGGCTGTGCCCACAATATCCCCCAGCTTGTCGTACATGGCCTTGAAGTCCAGGTTTGCGGCCTTGTCCTCGATTTCCTGCACCATGCTGGCTAATGCGTCCTCCATAAAGGCGTCTGTCTGCCCTGGCCTCTGCTCATAGGGCCTGACCCGCCACAGCACCCGGTCCAGGACGTCAGACAGTACAGCGGACATATAGGCCATCTTGCGGAACCTCTTGGCCTTTTCCTTGGGCATGAGGTTGGTTGGGGAGTAGCTGTCAGTGGAGGAGAGATAGGTTATGTTCACATCTTGATATTCCGGAAACTTGTCCAAGATCAGCCTGTGCAGCTTATTGTACATCCCGAATCTGCAGGGCCCGTCAGCCTCAGGCATGAAGTAGACATAGTTCTCCGGGGAAAATGCTGAACCCAGTCGTTTTTTTTCTAGCTGCAAAAAATACAGGATATCCCCCAGGGTGACCTGGCAGGGAAAACACTCCTTGCCAGAGGTAAACTCCTTGCCCAGGGAGAGCCCAGTATACGTGGGCATGACCTGGGCAGGCACATCAAAGGCCCTAAAGCTGGCTGCCAGCAGCCTGGCACCAAAAGGGGACATATCCGGAATAAGCACTTTTTTGCCTGAGAGGTCAAAACGGCTTACTTTTTGGGTCAGTCTTTGTTCAAAGAATTCCTTTTCTTGCATAGCCTGCTCCATATTTACTAGCCCGCCTGGACCAGCTTGTCTTCTCCTGCAGTCTGGACCAGATCTTCAGCCTGATATTGCTGCAGGTTCTTGACTACATTGTTATAGGCCTCGATCCTGGTCAGGATGCCAGCTACAGCACTATGCTCGTCCAGTTCCAGGATCAGGGCAGGCTTATGCTGCAGCACATAGTCATAGAAATGCTCCAGGAAAGAGTCCGGTCCACAGGAGAAATTGGTCAGATGCACCCCATACCAGTTGGGATTTCTGGCTACCATCTTGGCCACCCTGAGGATTCTGCTGCCCAGGCCCCAGTACATGCGAGGGAAGTCCTGCAGGTTTTCCTGCTCAAAGTCCAGAAAATCCTGGGGCAGGGCCTTGATGCCCAGCTTGGCCAGGTGTCTGCCCAGCTTGAGGTTCAGCCGATCATCGTAGAGGTTGTAGGGCCTGCCGCTGACAATCCACAGAGGCTGCCTGGAATCATGGTCCTCCAGGATCTCCTTGCCCTTTTCCAGCAAGGCCCCCCGAAAGTCCATCTGCTGCTGCCAGGCCGCATGTACAGCCTCTTGCAGCTGCTTGCGCTTGGGCTGCAGCTCTGCCGGCAGGGCCTTTTGCAGCCTGAACACAGCATCCTCCGGGCCCTCGCGCAAGAACATATTGGGCCGGATCAGCTTTTCATCCGGTATATTCAATGCTGCCCGCACCAAATACTGGGAGCTCTCCACCATGGGGCAGAATACACCCCTTTCCTCCTGGCTGGGGGTGGGAATATTGATGGGATTGGGCAGGAAAAGATAGTCCGCCCTGTCCAGGATGTAGCTGACATGACCGTGGAAGACCTTGATGGGAAAGCAGGTCTCTGCAGTCATGGCCTCCAGACCCAGGGAGACCATCCTCTGATCTGTGGGCGGAGTCAACCTGACCTGATAGCCCAGCCCAGAGAATATATGGGACCAGAAAATCCCCCATTCCAAGGAGTGCAGGGCCAGAGGAACTCCGATCACAGGGGCATCTGACCTGGCCTCCTGTTTGAACTCCAGTATGTTCTGACCCTGGAACAAGTAGTCCTGAAATATTTTCTCCCTCAGCTTGAAATAGTTCTCTTCAGCTCTTCCCTCCAAATGTCTGGCCTCGTACCTGCCGCAGTCCCCGCCCCAGATGCTCTTGCGATCTCCAAATTTGTAGATCTTCAATTTGCACTCGTTGTGGCAGTTCTTATCCGCTCTGCAGACCTTCTCTTCAAAATCCACTGTAATCCTGGCCAGCTCTTCCAGGGCCCTGGTCTTGGGCTTGACCTCCTCCTGGTTGAATTTCTCCAGCACAGCCAAGGCAGTGCCATAAGCGCCCATGACCTCTCGGTGCTTGGGCACGATAATAGGCTTTTTCAGAACCTTTTCAAAGGCGGCAACAATGCCCTTGTTCAGGGAAGGCCCGCCCAGAAACATTATCTTCTCGCCTATATGCCGATTCTCCACCACCCGGTGCAGATAGTTGTGCACAATAGCAAAGCAAAGCCCTGCCAGGAGATCATCCCGCCTGGCCCCTTTCTGGAAGTAACTCACCAAGTCGGACTCCATAAATACAGTGCACCTCTCAGTAAGATGCACAGGATTTTCCGCCTGCAGGGCAACCTCCTGGAACTGGTTCACAATATTGATCTTCATCTTGTTGGCCAGCTCATGCAGGAAGCTTCCTGTACCAGCAGCGCAGATCTTGTTCATCACAAAATCCACCGGGTAGGTACGATCCAGGGAGATGTACTTGGAATCCTGGCCCCCGATCTCGAATATGGTGTCTATCTCCGGATCAATGTTCACCGCTCCTCTGGCGTGAGCGGTTATCTCGTCGATGATCAGGTCCGCATCCAGAAAATCCCCAACCACGTTCCTGCCGGAGCCTGTAGTGCCTACCCCCAGCAGCCTGACCCCAGAGCCCATGTTCTGCAGAAGATTCTGCAAAAGGCTCTGGGTGACCTCAATGGGCTTGCCCTGGGTGGCCACATAGGACTTGTCCAGGATATTGCCCTGGGCATCGATCAATGCATATTTGGTGGAGGTGGAGCCCACATCCACTCCTAGCCAGGCCTGCTTGGGCCTCTTGGAACCTGGACGAGCGTCAAGGCTATTTTCCTGGGGGAAGCTGGTCAGCTCCAGAGACAAGGGAGTACTGCGCGGGAATCCTTCCCCCTCCTGCTCCTGGGCCTGGTGCAGGAAATCCAGGTCCAGCCTGTTCTTCCAGCCCTTAAATGCAGCCTGCAGGGCCACACCTAATGCCCCCATGCTGCTGTGTTCCTCAGGCACTATCAGGTTGGGAAAGTACTCCCTGAAGGCTCGCACCAAAAGCGCATTTGAGGCCATGCCCCCAACAAAGACAATGGGTTCCTCCAGGGTTCGGTTGGAGACTATGGTGCTCATATAGTTGGCTGCAGTCCCGTGATGCAGCCCGGCAATGATGTTGCTTAAGGTCTCTCCCTTGTTTTGCAGATGGATCATGTCCGACTTGGTAAAGACTGTGCACCTGCAGGCCACAGGTGCGGGGTAGGTGCTTTGCAGGCCCATGGCAATGAAGTCGTTCAAGACCTCTTGCAGCTTGTCCTGGCTCATCTCGAACTCAAAGCCGTACATAGCATAACTCAACCTTTCGGCCTGCTGGTCAATAAAAGAGCCTGTACCTGAGGCGCATGGTGAGTTCATATTAAAGGACTCCAGATACCAGTTGCCCTCGTGGTCGTAATTTAGCTGGAACAAGGCCGCATCCTGGCCTCCTATGCTAATAATGCTGCGCACCCCCGGCACTGTCTGGGTACAGCCCAAAACCTGGGCAATGGTCTCCACTTCAAACGGGGCCTGCAAAAGCTGGCTCAAATACTGGCCTTGACTGCCGGTAAAGGAAACCGAACGTACATTATCTTCTCCCAGCTTATGCAGGACCTCCTGCAGGGTCTGTTCTGTCTCTTCTATAATCATGCCGAAATGCCGCTTGTAGGGAGCCTCAAAAACTATCTCACGGTCCTGGTTCAGGGCCACGCAGTTTATGCTCACCGAGCCAATGTCCACTCCGACGTCAAAGCTCATCTTGTCCTCCTTGCCCTGCATGGTATGCGATTTGGCTGCCAGCTAAATAAGCAAAGCGCCCTGGTGCTTTTCAGAATTTTTAAGCTCTTCACCTGGGTTTGGATCAAATAACATCCTGGGGTTTCTATCCCTAGGCCATTAAATAAATTTAAGAATTAATTCAGCAAAGGCAAGCGCTGCCTGAAGCATAAGGTCCCACATATGCCCCTGGCCAGCTTCCTCGCGTTAACACTGGCCCCAATCTAAAGCGAGATTGTTACCTCAGGCCATGTCTACCTCTTGTGGCTAGGTTCTGCAACTGCTTGTCTATAAGCCTAACTTGGCCTCTGAGGCTGGACCTGTTTTGGTTAGCTTCTTGCAGCTTCCAGTTTGGGCTGCTCTGCCAGGACTTTCCTTGCATGGCTGAAAAACGCCAAAAATCACTTGCATTGGATTAATATTTGTCATAATTTTGACATAAAGTCCAAACCCCAACCAATTCCCAAAGCCCACACAGGAGGAGAGGCCTTGCAAGGCGGCAACCACGATATCTTGGGCAACAGCCCGGCCCTGCAGGAAGTCCTGCACATAGTACAAAAGGTGGCTGCTACAGACAGCACCGTGCTGGTTACTGGAGAATCCGGCACAGGCAAGGAGCTGGTTGTCCGGGCCCTACACCAACAAAGCCACCGGTGCCATAAGCCATTTGTACCCATCAACTGCGGAGCCATACCTGCTGATCTTCTGGAGTCAGAACTGTTCGGCCACGAGAAAGGGGCCTTTACCCATGCCTATCGCTCCCGGGCTGGCAGATTCGAGCTGGCCAACGGGGGAACAGTCTTTCTGGATGAGATTGGCGAGTTGGATATTTCCCTGCAGGTCAAAATCCTGCGCGCGATCCAAGAAAAGGAGTTCGAAAGGGTGGGCAGCAATCAGCCCCAAAAGACTGATATCAGAATCGTAGCCGCCACCAACGTGGACCTGGAGCAAAGGGTGCTGCAAGGATCCTTCAGGGAGGATCTTTATTATAGGTTGAATGTAGTCCCTGTCCACCTGCCCTCCCTGCGGGAAAGACAAGATGATATTTTGCTTTTGGCCAAACATTTCCTGCACAAATTTTGCAAAAACAAACCATTGCAACTGGATGATCAGACCCAAGACATCTTGCTCAGGTACTCCTGGCCCGGCAATGTCCGGGAGCTGGAGAACTTCATGGAGCGTCTGAGCATCCTTTGCGATGGACCAGTGGTGCGCCCCCAGGATTTGCCCAGAAAGATCCTGCGCGAAATGGATGACGGATCCGGACAGGCTCAAAATCAAGGCACTTCCCTGCGCCCCAGTTCCTTCTCCTGGCCTGGGCTTAAGGATTTGCACACCCAGAGCACTGGTCTAAAGGAGTTCATGGATGAGATCGAAAGCAGGATACTGCAGGAGGCCCTGCGGGAAACCGACGGCATAAAGAACCAGGCTGCAGAGCTATTGGGAATAAAACGCACCACCCTTATCGAAAAATTGAAAAAAAGAAACCATAGCTGACCACTGTGCAGCCAATCTGCAAATGATCAACTTAAAAAGCCAACATGCTGACTGCTCATAAACTTTATTTGTCCCTACTCTTGGGCTTGGGCCTGTTTTTTTTAGCCCTGTGCTCTGAATCCCAGGCCTTGGAGTATTACTGGGGCAGCCATCCAGACAAGGAAAGGCTGGTGTTGCGTTTCCAGCAAGGCCTACCTGACACGTATACCATTGAGCGCAGCAACTCCCAGGAAGTTTCTATCCTTTTGCAGGAGCAGACAATTGAACAGGAATCCTGGTCAGAGAGCACTGGGAATATACAGGCAGAGATCCTGGCTGATATAAGCTTGAATGGCAACCAGATCCGCATCCAAACCAGAACATCTGCATTTGGATATGTCCATTTTGAGCTGCCTGAAGAAGACAAGCTGGTCCTGGACTTTTTTCAAGACGAGCTGGGCTCTGTCTGGTCCATGACACAACATACAGAGACTGAGCAGGCAAGACCGGACAGGGCAAGCTCTGCATCCAGCCCCCGGAACAATCAGGACCAAAAGGCAGAGGGAGCAGAGGAAGCCCTGGCCCAAGAGGAGCCTGCCATAGAAGATGACTCCCCCAGCACCCAGGAGTTAAGCTTTAACCCGATTTTAATCCAGCCAGAACTGTCTTCAGTTACTGCAAAAGACAAAAGCGCACAAGATCCCCATATCTTTCGGGGCAAGGTCAGGCAAGACAGCTTGCCAGAGCCCCGGGAGCAGACTGAAGAGGAACCAGATGACAGCCCTGAAACAGCCCCCCAGGAAGAGCCCTTGGAGCAATCAGAGCAGGACTTGGAGTTCACACCCATCCCCACTGAGCTAAGCCAGGAGGAGCTTTGGCAGGAGAGCCTGTTCCAGGCCAGGGCGGCCTTGGCCAACAGGGACTTTCAGGTGGCCAAGGAAATTCTGGGGGATCTTTTGCAGCAAGACCTGGAGCATGATATAAAGGCCGAAGCCTTGTACCTTTGGGCAGAAACCCTGTTCCAGGAAAACAGCGGAAAGAGGGGGGAGCATTTCGGCCGCATCTCCCAGGCCTTTGACAGGGTGCTCAACCATGATCCCCAGGGTGAGTACGTTCCTGATGCCCTGCTTCGCTTGGTGGCGCTGAATCTGCAGGTGGACAATGGCCCTGAAGCCAGAGGCTATTTCAACCTGCTCAGGGAAAGGTTTCCTGAGCACGGGGCCATTCCTGCGGGCCACGTATTGCTGGGTAATCACTATTTGGACTCAGATAGGTTCGAGCAGGCGGCAGAGCACTTCCAGACCGTGGTTGAGGATTATTCCCAAAGTAAAAAGGCCAAGCCCGCAGCCATGGGGCTGGCCCAGGCCCTGCGGGAGCTGGAGTTCTTTGAGCAGGCTTGGGAGACAGTAAAGTTTTTGGAAAACAGATGGCCTCGATATTACCTGGAGGATCCTGAGTTCCTGCAACAAGCTGGCCTGATCGCCCAGAAAAATGACAAGCCAGCCCAGGCCAAGGATTACTTTTGGCACTTTTATAATCTTTATCCCCAAACAGATGATGCTGACCTGGTACTAGCCAGGATCGGGGACAGCTATCTAGAGATGGACAAGAAGCAGGATGCCAAGGAAATATATGAAGAGACTGCGCAGAGGTTCCCGGATCAGGAAGGGGGCCTGATAGCCAAGATGAGGCTGGCTGAGGAAGGGATATTCGACGAGCCCAGCAGGGAGGAGATGTTCTCTGTATTTGACAACCAATACACCCTGCGGCCTGCAGAGGTCTATAATGAAATCCTGGAGGACCACCCGGAAAGCCCCTTGGCTCCACTGGCCTTGCTCAAGCTGGCCATGTGGCAGCTTTGGGAAAAGAAAAACCAGGAGGCCCTGCAAAGCGTTCGTGACTTTGAAGAGCGCTTTTCGCAAAGCGAGTTACGCCCCAGAGCCATGGAGGTGGGCAGAAAGGCTTTGGACAGGCTTCTGGAGCAGGCAGTACAAAACGAGTACTATGCCCGGGCAGTGAACATCTGGCAGGAAAACTCCTTTTTGCACGAGGAGCAGGAGAAGGTCCAGCCTGAGACCAGGCTGGCAGCTGCCCTGGCCCTTTGGAAGACCGAGAGGACAGAGCAAGCCCTGGAGGTGGCTGGGGACCTGCTACAGCAAGAAGACATCCTGGATGAGAATTACCACCAGGGCCTGGAGCTGGCGCTGAACATCTATTTGCAGAATCAATCCTGGACAGAGATCCTGGACATCTCAGAACAGGCCCAAGACAAGGAACTGCCCTCCAAATTGGACTCCAGGCTGAACTATGCCCGAGCCCTGGCCCTGCAGAATTTGGGCCGGGAAGAGAAGAGCTCCCCTTTATGGCAGGATTTGGCCGTGGACGAGGATCTCTCTGAACAGCAGCAGGGTTACGCCTATTACTTCCTGGCCCAGAATGAGCTTGAACGTCAAAACTGGGAAAATGTTTACAATTACGCCCAAAGCGCCCTATCCTTATTTATGGAGAACGAGCCCAAGAAGATGGAACAGGCCTTGGACTGCCTGGACATGCTCATTGAGATCACCAGGCGCTCCGGCAGGGATCTGGAAGCCATCCAATGGGCCCAGGAGTATCAGGAACTAATAGACCAAGACTCTGAAAGGTGGGCTGCACACAAGTATAGGCTTGCAGAACTCTACCAAGAGGCCGGGGACAAGGAACGCTGGGAAGACACCCTGCAGAATCTGCAGTCTGAACAGCCAGACTCCCGCTATGGCCAGCTGGCTGCCTCTGCCCTGGAAGAGGAGGAGATGGAGCAAAGGGCCAGCGAGTTTCTGCAGTAGACCTGATCTGGCTGGAATGCTAGACTTTTTGAGAAAAAAACAGACCCAAATTCGCCCAGGAGGCCATATGCGCAGAAAACCACTTGTAGCAGGACAATTCTATCCAGCAGACCCCCAGCACTTGCAGACCCAAGTCAGTGAGTTTTTGCAGATGGGCACAGGTGCACAAGGGATGCCTGCCAGATTATGCATGGTGCCCCATGCCGGATATGTATTTTCCGGGGCAGTGGCAGGCAAGACCCTGGCCCAAAGCGGATTGCAGGAAAACATCCTTCTGCTGGGGCCCAACCATACAGGCAGGGGCAGGCCACTGGCAGTCTGGGCCAGGGGCGAGTGGGAGCTGCCAGGAACTGCCCTGCAAATCAATGAGGCCCTGGCTAAGGAGCTTATCCAGAACCAACCCGCCCTGGAGGAGGATACCCAGGCCCATATGTATGAGCATTCCCTGGAAGTGGTTCTGCCCTTTATCCATGCCCTGCGGCCAGAGGCCAGGATAGTGCCCATTTGCGTGGCAGAACCAGATCCTGATCTGCTTCTGCAGGCAGGCCAGAATATAGGTGCTTTGCTCAAGGGCTGGACAGAGTCCGTGACCATTGTGGTAAGCTCGGACATGAGCCATTTCCTGCCCCAAAAGCAGGCCCAGGCACAGGACAATCTGGCCCTGGAGGCAATTCTGGCCCTGGATCCTGCCCGGCTTTACCAGGTGGTCCGGGACAACCGCATCAGCATGTGCGGGGTCCTGCCCATGACCTTAGGCTTGGCTGCAGCCCTGGAGCTTGGCTGCAGCCAAGCAGAACTGGTGGATTACGCCACCTCAGGGGACAAGATAGGGGACTACAGCCAAGTGGTGGGCTATGCCGGAGTGCTTGTGCACTAGCCTGGCTTGCTGCAAAGCACAAAATACTCCTGGTTGCCCTTGGGCCCTTTAAGGCCTGCCTGCACCTGGCCCCAACACTCCAGCCCCAGCTCTTGGCTGGCAAAGGAACAAAACCCTTGCACAGCCTCCTCCTGCAGGGAGCGGGAGCGCACCACTCCCTTGTCTGTGCTCCCTTTTCCCAGCTCGAACTGGGGCTTGACCAGCGCCAAGAGCTGGCCCTCAGGCCTTAAGAACTGCAGGCTGGCAGGCAGAACCTGGCGCAGGGAAATAAAGGAGCAGTCCACCACTGCCAGGTCCACATATTCAGGCACTAGATCCGATGCTGCATAGCGTATGTTTACCCGCTCCAGATTTTGCACCCTGGGATCTGACCTCAGCTTCCAGTCCAGCTGACCATAGCCTACATCCACGGCATATACCCTGGCTGCACCGTGCTGCAGCAGGCAATCTGTAAATCCTCCGCTTGAGGCCCCCACATCCAGGGCTACCAACCCCTGGACCTGAACCTGGAAATGCTCCAGGGCGCTTAGCAGCTTCTCCCCTCCTCGGCTGACGAATCTCTGGCTTTGAAGCAAGGCCAGATCACAGTCCCAAGGCAACAGACTGCCCGGCTTGGCAAGGCCTTGGCCCTGGTCCCCTTTGCTGCTGATTAAGCGGACCTTGCCGGCCATAATCAGTCTCTTGGCCTCCTCCCTGCTCTTTGCCAGCCCCTTTTGCAGAACCAGCTGGTCAGCCCTGATTTTTCTCTTGCCCATGCTTGCCACTGGATTAAAACAAATGTTAGGTAATGATTTGTGGTGCCCAGGTGCTATCCGAACCAGCCCTGCTTTGCACGCTGGGGCTGTTACTGACCTGGCAATTAGAGCAGCATGCTCCTTCAGGAAGTCTTACATTATCTGCGGAACCAGGGCAATTGCTTTGCTCCTGCAACACTGAGTCCATCCCTTAGCCAACGCTAGCTGCCCAGGGGCCTGTGGAGTTGGCCGAGGATCTTAGGCTTAAGGACATCTGCCCCATCCTGGGGCTTAAAAAATTAATACTTTCAGCCAGCAAGGAGGTGGATTAATGGCAGTGCGCATTGGATTGAACGGTTTTGGACGCATTGGTCGCCTGGCAGCCAGGTATCTGGCAGAGGACAAGGATCTGGAGCTGGTAGCTGTCAATGCCCGCGGTGAGAACGCTGCCTTGGCTCATTTGCTCAAATACGACTCAGTACACCATACCTTCCAGGGCCAGGTCCAAGCCAATGAGCAGGGTTTTTTGCTCCAAGGCAAGCAGGTCCAGGTCACCAGGCAAGGTCCTGGAGAGTGGCGCTGGGCTGATCTGGGCGTGGATCTGGTCCTGGAGACCACGGGCAAGTTTTCAGACCGGGAAAGCTGCAGCAAGCACCTGGAGTGTGGAGCCAAAAAGGTGGTAATCAGTGCCCCTGGCAAGCAGCCTGATGTGACCGTGGTGGTCGGAGTCAATGATCAGGATCTGCAAAAGGAGCATGCCATTATCTCCAATGCTTCCTGCACCACCAACTGCCTGGCCCCGGTATGCATGGTTCTGCAGCAGTCCTTTGGCCTGGAAAGGGGCTTAATGAACACCATCCACTCCTACACCATGAGCCAAAGGATCCTGGACGGCACCCACAAGGACCTTCGTCGTGCCAGGGCTGCGGGCATGTCCATGATCCCCACCACCACAGGCGCAGCCAAGTCTGTAGGGGAAGTCCTGCCGGAGCTGCAAGGCAAGCTGGACGGCATGGCCACCAGGGTGCCTCTGCCCAATGTTTCATTGGTGGACCTGACTGCAGAGCTGAAGCAAAAGGCAGGGATCCAGGAAGTAAATCAAGCCCTGCGCGAGGCTAGCCAGGGATCCCTGCAGGATATTCTGGGCTACAGCGAGGAACCCTTAGTTTCCATAGATTATGTGGGATCCAGCTATGCAGGTGTGGTGGACAGCCTGACCACCAATGTCATTGAAGATAAAATGGTTAAGCTTATTGTCTGGTACGACAATGAGGCTGGCTTCACCCATCAGCTGCTTAGGTTGAGCAAAAAGGTAGCTGCCCTGCTCTAACTGTTGTTTGTTGCATATTGCGCTCCTTTTGCCCTGGCTGCCCCCTGCTTTGAGGCAGGACACAAGGAGCGCAGGCCATATAGGTTAGCTGTTTTTTGTTTATGGGACCAAGCCTTTTTGCTGTGCCTTAAAACCTATTCCTGGATACTGTTCAGACTGCGCAAACCTCTAGCCTTGGCATAAAGCGAGCAACATGGCTGATTTCGTACATTTGCACTGCCATACAGAATACAGTCTCCTGGATGGAGCCATCAAGCTGGAAGACCTTTGTGCCCAGGCTGTAGAGTTCGGCCTGCCTGCGGCTGCAATAACAGACCACGGCAACCTATTCGGGGCCATAGACTTCTATTTATGCGCCAAAAAATACGGTATAAAGCCGATTATTGGCTGCGAGGTCTATGTGGCTCCGCAAAGCAGACTGCAAAGGGATGCCAGATCAGCCTCAGAGGCTGGCTATCACCTGGTACTCCTGGCCCAGAACCAGGAAGGCTACCACAACCTGATCAAGATGGTCAGCAAGGGCTTCCTGGAAGGCTTTTACTACAAGCCCAGGGTGGACAAGGAGCTGCTGGCCAAATGGAACCAGGGACTGATCGCACTTTCCGCCTGTCTCAAGGGAGAATTGCCCCAAGTCCTGATGGAAAAGGGACCAAACCAGGCCAGGGAGATCCTGGATGAATACAGGAACCTCTTCCCTGGCCGCTTCTACCTGGAACTGCAGGCCAACGGCATCCCTGAACAGGATGAGCTGAACCAAAGGCTCCTGGAACTGGCCCAGCAAACCCAGGCCCCTTTGGTAGCCACCAACGACTGCCATTATCTCACCGCCCAGGATGTGGAGGCCCACGACATCCTGCTCTGCATCCAGACCAACTCCTGTGTCCAGGATCAGAAAAGGATGCGCTTCGACACCAGGGAACTCTACTATCGCCCTGTGCAGGAGATGGAGCAGGCCTTTGCCCACTGCCCGCAGGCCTTGGAGAACACTTTGGCCATTGCAGAAAAGTGCAACCTGGAGATCGAGCTGGGCAGGCACCATTTCCCTGTATATCATACCAGCCAGGGCCTGAGCCTGGAAGAAGAGCTGCAAGACATGGCCAGCCAGGGCCTGCGCCAGAGGCTGCAGAATCAGGATTATGTCCAGGATGAGGGTCCATACTGGAGTAGACTGCAGGAGGAGCTGGATATCATCTGCAGCAAGGGCTTTGCCAGCTATTTTCTCATCGTGCAGGATTTCATCAACTGGGCCAAGTCCCAGGACATCCCTGTGGGTCCAGGCCGGGGCTCAGCAGCAGGCAGCCTGGTGGCCTACAGCCTGGGCATCACCAACCTGGATCCGCTGCGCTACAACCTGCTCTTTGAGCGCTTCCTGAATGTGGAGCGGGAGAGCCTGCCGGATATAGATGTGGATTTCTGCTACAACCGCAGGGAAGAAGTCATCAAGTATGTAACCCACAAGTACGGCAAAGACAGTGTGGCCCAAATCACCACCTTTGGAACCATGAAGGCCAAGGCAGCCATCAGGGATGTGGGCCGGGCCCTGGGCATGAGCTTTGCTGAGACAGACCGCATCGCCAAGCTGATCCCGGATGAACTGAAGATGACTATTGACAAGGCTCTGGAGCAGGAGCCGGAGTTGCAGCGCAAAAAAGATCAGGACCCCCAGATCGCCAAGCTGATAGACATTTCCAGAAGGCTGGAGGGGCTCTGCCGCCACGCCTCCACCCATGCCGCAGGCATTGTCATCTCAGACAAGCCCATGCAGGAATACCTGCCCCTTTATCTGGGCAAGAAAGGGGAAGTAGTCACCCAGTACGACATGAAGAAAGTGGAAAAGGTGGGTCTGATCAAGTTCGATTTTTTGGGTCTGAAGACCCTGACAGTGCTCCAGGATACACTGAAACTGGCCCGTGACAACCACAAACAGACCCCGGACCTGGAAAGTCTCAGGCTGGATGACCAAGCCACATTCGACCTGCTCTGCAAGGGGCACACAGACGGGGTCTTCCAGCTGGAAAGCAGCGGCATGCGCAGAGTTCTCCTGGATCTGCAGCCCACCTGTTTCGAGGATATAATTGCGCTTTTGGCCCTGTACAGGCCAGGGCCTCTGGAAAGCGGCATGGTTACAGACTTTGTGCAGCGCAAGCACGGCAAGGTAGAGGTCAGATACCCCCATCCCAGACTGGAGCCTATCCTGAAGGAGACCCACGGGGTTATCCTCTACCAGGAGCAGGTCATGCGCATCGCCTCTGAGCTGGCCAACTACTCCCTGGGAGACGGGGATATCCTGCGCCGGGCCATGGGCAAAAAGGACCAATCAGTCATGGCCAAGCAAAGGAACAAGTTCCTGCAGGGGGCCTTGGAAAATGGAGTATCTGAAGATGAAGCCAACTATATTTTCGATCTGATCGAAAAATTCGCCGGCTATGGCTTTAATAAGTCCCACAGTGCAGCCTATGCCTTGATCTCCTACCAGACTGCCCATCTCAAGGCCCATTTCCCCCAAGAGTTCATGGCTGCCTTGATTACCTCTGAAGTCAACAATACAGACAAGGTCATCAGCCACATCAATGCCTGCAGGGAGATGGGCATCCCTGTGCTGCAGCCGGATATAAACAGGAGCAAGAGCACCTTTAGCGTGGACAAAAACGGCATCCTTTTCGGACTGGCTGGGATCAAGAACGTAGGTCAAGGTGCCATCCAGGAGGTCCTCAAGCAAAGGGCAAAGTCTGGCCCCTTCCAGAGCTTGCATGATCTTTGCCAGAGGATAAACTTGCGCAAAGTAAGCAAAAGGGTGCTGGAGAGCCTGATCAAAAGCGGAGCCATGGATTGTCTAGGCGCAAGCCGGGCTGCCCTCCTGCAAAGCCTGGACCAAGTGGTGGACATGGTGCATAAAAAGAACAAATCCAAACAGAGTGGACAGCTATCCCTTTTGAGCATGGTCCAGGAAGAGCCAGCCCAACAGGGCCAAGACCAGGGAGTGGGACTGGACATCCCTGAAGCAGAGATGCCGGAATTCGCTGACGAAGAAAAACTGAGGCTGGAAAAGGAGACTTTGGGCTTCTTCCTCAGCAGCCACCCCTTGCTCAGATACAAGACTCAACTGGAAATACTGGGAGTACAAAACCTCCAGGACTGCCAGGAAGCCTCCCAGGAGGCCAAATTCCTGCTGGCCTTCCTGGTTACTGCCCACAAGGAGATAAACACCCGCAAAGGCCAAAAAATGGCCTTTTGCCAGGTGGAGGACCTGACTGCCACTGCAGAATTGGTGCTCTTCCCTGACCTCTACGCCAGCATCAAAGAGCAGCTGGAGCTGGACCAGCCTTTACTTTGCAAGGCCAGGCTCAGCAGCCAGGAGAACAAGCAAAACGAAGAGGCTTCCTCAGGACAGATCAAGCTGGTGGCAGAAAGTATCCAGCCCCTGGAGCAGGCAGAGGTGGACAGCAGCCAGCCCTGTCAGCTAGAGATGACTGCATCTGCCCTGGAAAAGGCAGGCCTGCAGGAGCTGAAATCCATCCTGCAGCGCTTTCCAGGCCCTAATCCTGTCCAAATCTGGTTGCATCTGGAGGAAAGCAGCTGCCAGATCCAGTTGGGTCCCAATTTCTGCGTTAGCCCCAATGCAGATCTGTGGCGGGAGATTGAAAAATGGAAAGCTGCATCAGCCTGGGGTTCCAGCCCTAATCTGCTACAGAGCCCCCAAGCCTCAGAAGCCTTGAGGACTTAGAACATCCCTAGGAGCGCACATGCCAGATACCAAATCCATTTACAGGCTGCAGGTTACTGCAGATTTTAGCTCCTCCCATCAGCTGCGCCATTACCAGGGCAAATGCGAGGCCCTGCACGGACACAATTTCACGGTCCAGGCAGAGGTGGAGGGCTATGAGCTGGAGCCGCAGACAGAGATACTCATAGACTTTGGGGAGCTGAAATCCATGCTGGGCTCCATTGTGCAGGGTCTAGACCACCAGCATCTAAACCAGCTGCCCGCCTTCCAGGAGCACAACCCCTCTTCCGAGAACCTGGCCCGCCATATCTATTCCGAGCTTAAACAGCAACTACAAGGCAGGGCTGTGAGCTTACGCTGGGTCAGCGTCTCAGAAAAGGATACCTCCAGGGCAGTATACCTGGAAAGCTAGTGTATGCGGCTGCTGTTGCAAAGGGTCAAATGGGCCGGAGTAGAAGTCAGGCAGGAAGAAGTGGCCAGGATAGGTCCCGGGTTGCTTATTCTGGCCGGATTCTCCATCCAGGACCAGGAAGACCTGCCTGCCAGCAGAACATGGACTAAAATACTGGACAAGATCCCTGGCCTGAGGATCTTCCCTGACCACGATGGAAAATCCAACCTGAACCTGGAGGACATTCAGGGCCAGGTCCTGCTTGTCTCCCAGTTCACGCTATTTGCGGACTGCAGAAAAGGCCGCAGGCCCTCTTTCACCAGGGCTGCGCCTGCAGATCTGGCTAACCAGCTGCAGCAAAGGCTCTACCAGGATCTTGCCTGCCGCCTGCCTTCCAGAGTAGAGCAAGGTGTTTTTGGGGCTGAAATGGAGGTTGCATATTGCAATTGGGGTCCTGTGAGCATTATTCTGGATAGTGAAGATTTCCAATGATCAGCCAAGCAGTGCTGGCCTATGCAAAATACAGGCATCAAGATACTGATCACTGACGATTCTCCCAGCTGGCGGGAGGACCTGAACAACATCCTGCACCAGGAGAGCTACCAGCTTTTCCTTGCGGAAAACGGGGAGCAGGCTATACATAGCTACCTGTTGTATAATCCGGAGATCATCCTCCTGGATCTGAACTTGCCTGGGCTAAACGGTCTGGAAGTGATCGACTACATCCGCAATCAGGCCAATGACTCTGAGATATACATCATCTCCATCACTTCTGAAGATGATCCAGACAAGAAATCCCGGGCCTTGAACCTTGGGGCCAACGACTTCCTGCTAAAACCATTTGCTGCAGAGGAGCTAAAGGCCAGGCTAAATGTGGCCAAACGCCAGCTCAGGCTGAACAGACAGCTTCGCCAGGCCTTCCAAAGGATCGCCAAGGAAATTGACACCGTGGCCTCTTTGCAGGTCAAGCTCCTGCCCAAGGAGTGCGTGAGCAGAAAAGACATCTCTGTGCAGACCCTGTATAGGCCCTCAGGCAGGGCCAGCGGAGACTATTACGATTTTTTTCCCATAAGTGAAAATACCCTGCGGGTGGTCATAGCTGATGTATCTGGACACGGAGCCAGAGCGGCATTTTTGATGGCCATGGTCCGGGCCCTGGTCAGGAGTTCTGAGAGCCACTTTTTCAGCCTGGCCCAGACCCTGCATCTGGTGAACAAGCAGCTCTGTGAGATTATCGGTAGTGAGCCGGATTTTGTGACTTTGTTTGCTGCAGACATAAACAATAAGGATCGAACCCTGACTTACATCAACGCGGGGCACTGCCCAGGGATCCTCAGCGCTGCAGCCAATGACTGCCAAATCCTGCAGCCCACGAACACCATCCTGGGCTTTTTTGATCTGCAGTTTCAGCCTCAAGAAATGGAGATTGCTGGCAACAACACCTTGCTTTTATTTACAGATGGCTTCTATGAATGGGATGTTTCTCCAGGGGTTCAATACGGCCTGGAGAACTTCATTTCCCTGGCCTCTGAGCTAATCTGCAGAGCAAACTTCAACCTGCCTGACCTGGAACAGCACATGATGCAGGACATGGATTTCAAGCCCAGCTTCAAGGATGACCGCAGCGCCCTGTTGATCAAATGGGGTGAGTAGTGCTACGAAGATCTATTACCATCCGCCCCAATCTCAGGGCCTGCAGGGAGCTTGTGCAAGTCTTGGCACAGCTAATGCAGCGCTATGCTCGGGATGAGCAGGCCTTATACGAGATCAGGCTGGCCTTGACCGAGGCCTTGTCCAATATTGTCCTGCATGCCTTTGCAGGCAAGCACAAAGGCAGGATAAAGCTCAGGCGGCAAAACATCCTTATTCTGGACAAACGACTTTCAAGGAGCCCTAAATGGAAAGATTGAACATAGAAAAACAGGGCCGGATCTGCATACTGCGCTTCTCCGGAGAGCTGACCCTGGAAGTGGTGGACAAGCTAAAAGAAGAGACAGAGCAATACCTGCAAACCCAGGACTGCCCTGACCTGGTCCTGGATCTTTCCCAGACCATGTTCCTGGACAGCTCAGGCATAGGGCTTTTGGTCAATCTGAACAACAAACAAAAGGAACAAAACCTGGAGTTCTATCTGCTGAGCCCCTCCCCCCAGGTCAGGAAGACCTTGAGCCTGGTCAAGCTGATCGATTTCTTCAATATCCTGGAAAGCGAAGAGGAGCTGCAGCAGCTGCAGCCTTAAGAAGCAAGAACTAGTTCTTCCAGAACTGGGGATGGAACATGATCAGCACTGTGTATATCTCCAGCCTGCCCAGGAGCATGCATAGGCTAAGCACCCATTTGCCTAGCAAAGGAACCTGAGCATAGTTCTGGGCCGGGCCTACTGCAGCAAACCCCGGACCGATGTTGCTCACACAGGCGATCACCGCGGCAAAAGCGGAAAGCATGTCCAGGCCCATTGCGGACAAGGCCAGGGCAGAGATGCAGGCCAAAAACAGATAGAGGATAAAGTAGCCCCAGATGCCCTGCAGGACCTCTTCAGGCACCAGCCTGCCCCCCATCTTGAGGTGGATAACCGCCCTGGGATGGATAAGCCTCTTTAGTTCGCGCATGCCGTGCTTGAACAAAAGGATAAGCCGCATGCACTTCATGCCCCCGGCTGTGGAGCCGGCACATCCACCCATGAGCATACACAGCAAAAGCACCACCTGGGCCAATCCAGGCCAGAGATCATAGTCTGCTGTACCGAACCCAGTGCTGGTGATCAGGGACAAAACCTGAAAACTGCTGTAGCGCAATGCATCTCCCAGGTCTGTATATACAGGCCCCCAGATACTCAAGCAGACCAGGCTCACTCCGGCCAAAACCAACAAGCTGAAGACTCTAAATTCAGTATTGCGCCAGTAAGGCCTTATTTCTCCGCCCAGCAGCCTGAAATGCAAGGCAAAGTTTGTCCCGGCAATAAACATGAACAAAATGACCACCATTTCCAGATAAAGGCTGTCAAAATGGCCCACTGAGGCGTTCTGGGTGGAAAAGCCTCCGGTAGCAATGGTGCTGAAGGCGTGATTCACTGCCTGGAAGGCATCCATACCTCCCAGAAACAAAAGCAAGAACAAAATACATGAGAAAAGTAGATAGACCTTCCAGAGCAAAAGGGCAGTATCCTTGATCCTGGGCCGCAGCTTGTCCGGAGTAGGCCCTGGCACTTCCGCCTTGTAGAGCTGCATCCCGCCCACACCCAAAAAAGGCAAAATCGCCAAAGACAAAAGTATAATCCCCATGCCACCCAGCCAATGGCACAAGCTGCGCCAAAGCAGCATACTGGGAGCCAGGGCCTCTACATCTTGCAGGATGGAGGCTCCGGTGGTGGTAAGCCCGGAAAAGGTCTCGAACACGCTGTCTGTAAACAAAGGTATCTGCCCACTCAAATAAAAGGGCAAAGACCCAAAAAGGCCTGCGCCTAACCAGCCCAGGCTGACAATAGCCATGCCCTCCCTGATGGCTATGGTCTGCACTTTGTGGGTCCTAAACAGCACGTAGAGCAACAGGCCAGTACTGCAAGCCAGGCTAAGGGATTGGAAAAAGACTATTGCTTGACCGTCCCTAAAATAAAGGGAGGCAAATATAAGGGGAAGCTGCAACAGGCCTATCACGCAGATGATCAGGCCTACAGAGCGAAGCACAAATCTCCAGCGCATTGCTTCAGGCCTTTTTTTGCCCTGGGGGACTAAGTAGCTTGGCCTCTACCTGGGAGATCTGCTTCCTGGTGCTCAGGATCACCAGCTTGTCTCCGCTCTTGATCACGCTCTCTCCGGTGGGAATCACCACCTCCTGGCTGCTGATGATGCACAAAACAATCGCTCCCTTGGGGAAAGGCAGGTCTTTCAGCGTCTTGTTGGCCAGCAGGGAATCCGAGCCCACACTGACCTCCAAGGCCTCGGCCTTATCCTGAATGGATATGCTGGAGATGACAGTGCCGTGGCGCACGTAGCGCAGGATGCTGTTGGCTGCGGACAGCCTGGGGCTTACTGTATGCTCCAGGCCAATGGTCTGCATAAGGGGCAGATAGGCATTCTTGTCTATCCTGGTGATGGTCATTTTGCTGCCCATGCTTTTGGCCAGCAGGGAGCAAAGGATATTGTTTTCTTCGTCCCCGGTCAGGGTGATCACCACATCCATCTCCGAGACGTTTTCCTGCTGCAAAAGATCCTGATCCGTGCCGTCTCCATACAGCACTATGCTCCGTTCCAGATTCTGGGCCAGAAATTCACACCTCTCCCTGTCCCGTTCCAGCAATTTGACCTGCAGGCCCTTTTTGCGCTCCAGTTGCTTGGCCAGCCTGAAGCCTATGTTGCCTCCACCTATGATCATTACATCGTGCTGCTGCATGGACTTGGAGCCAAATGCTTGCAGCACCTGAGGTAAGTCCTTTTTGGCGCAAACAAAATAGACCAGATCCCCAGCCTTAATAACATTCTCGCCAGAGGGAATGATGGCCTTGTCCCCCCGAAAGATAGCAGCCACGATAAAATTGGCCACTCCCAGCTTTTGCTTGACCTGGGCCAGATCCAGCCCTACCAACCTGTTGCCCTCATGGATCCAGATTCCGGCCAAATTGACCTGCACATCTGTAAACTCGCTGATCTCAGCTGCTCCAGGGGCGCTCATCAAGCGCTCGATAGAGGCGATCACCTCCTGCTCTGGATTGATCACTATATCGATATGCAAAAGATCCCTGGCCAGAACCTCCTGGTATTCTGTGTATTCCGGATTGCGAATCCTGGCCACCTTGATCAAGTTCGGGGCCAGGATATTGGTAAATGTGCAGGCTATTAGATTGATCTCATCGCTGTCAGTGACCGCCAGCAAAAGATCCGCTCTTTTGACCCCAGCCTCCTCCAGAATCCTGGGACTGCTGCCCGGGCCCTGCACAGTTTCCACGTCCAGCTTTTCTGCAATCCCAGCCAGGACATTGGGGTCCCTGTCCACTACTACCACTTCCTTGTTTTCTGCAGCCAGCCTCCAGGCGATATAGGACCCTACCTCGCCTGCCCCGATTATAATAATCCTCACCTTGCGCACTCCTTGCCTGGGACTATTCGCCTATGATCTTGACCAGGACCCTTTTCTTGCGCCCTCCGTCAAATTCCCCATAGAAGATCTGCTCCCAGGGGCCGAAATCCAGTTTGCCCTTGCTGATGGCCACTACTGCCTCTCTGCCCATAACTTGGCGCTTCATGTGGGCATCAGCATTGTCCTCGCCGACATTGTGCCTGTACTGGGAGACAGGCTCGTGCGGAGCCAATTTCTCCAGCCACTGGTCATAGTCCTGGTGCAGTCCTGACTCGTCGTCATTCACAAACACCGAGGCGGTAATATGCATGGCATTGACCAAAACCAGCCCCTCCTGGACCTGGCTCTCCCTTACGCATTCCTCCACTTGAGGAGTGATATTAATAAATGCCCGTCTGCCTTTGACTTCAAACCAAAGTTCTTTGCGATAGCTAAGCATATGCCTTCTCCTGCAAATAATTTTGGCTGGCTGCTGGGCAGACAGCCGATTCCTGTTTCTCAGCTTGTGACCCCTTAACTGCGCATCAAAACTAAGGTATACTTGTAATTGTCTTTTGTCAGGGCTTTAGGATATACTGCGCACCCACTAAGAGGTCAAGGCTTGAACTGCCCCTGGCGATAGGATAAGGAAACCGAATAGATGAAGCAAAACCAAAAAGCAAGGAGCAAGACATGGAACTGATTAGAAAGACTATTTTGGCGGGTCTGGGCACGGCTGTGGTTACCCGGAGCAAAATCAAGGAAACCATGCACAAGCTGGTGGAACAAGGCAAGCTGACTTCAGAAGAGGCAGAGAAGTACTCCCAGGAACTCATCGAGGCCGGGGAGAAGGAGTTCAGCGAAATGCGCCAGGAGACCCTGGAGAATCTACACAGCTTTGCCTCTCAGCTGAACCTGGCCAAGCAGGACCAGCTGCAACAATTGGCGGACAAGGTCCAAAACCTGGAGAAGAGGCTGGACCTGCTCCAGGAAAAGATGCGTGGCCAGAATTCAGAGCAGGAATAAGGCAGAGGTGTTTTTGTGGATTTCCATACTATTTCCCGCTTCACCCGCTTCAAGGACATAGTCCTAATACTTTTTAAATACGGGTTCGGAGATATCATCGGCCGGCTGGATCTACAGGAAATGGTCCTGCCTCTGAAGATCCGCAAGGCATCCACTGCCAAATACAGCACCTGGGAGAGGATCCGCATGGCCATAGAGGAGCTGGGCCCAACATTCGTCAAGCTGGGCCAACTGCTCAGCCTAAGGCCTGATCTGATCCCCTTGCCTTTGATCAGGGAGCTTAGCAAGCTCCAGGATGCTGTGCCTCCGGAAGATTTTACTGAGATCCAGAAGCAGTTGGAATCTTCCTTGGGCAGGCCCTTGCAGGAGGTCTTCTCGGAATTTGAGTCCAAACCCCTGGCTGCAGCCTCCTTGGCCCAGGTGCATAGGGCCCAGCTTGCTGAGAACCAACAAGTGGTGGCAGTAAAGGTTCAAAGACCAGGGATCAGGACCACCATCAACAAAGATCTGAACATCTTGGCTGGCCTGGCCCGGAGAGTGCACGAGCGGGTGGAGTCCATGCAGGTCTATGATCTGCCCCTTCTGGTGCAGGAAATCAAAAGACTCCTGCAACAGGAGCTGGATTTCGAAAAGGAAGGCCGCAACATTCGTTTGGCCCAGGCCAACTTTGCGGAGCACCCCTTCCTGCGTCTGCCCCAGGTATACATGGCATATAGCGATTCCAAGCTATTGGTCATGGAGCTTATCCAAGGCAAACAATTAAAGGATGTCCAGGACCTGCCAGTGGAAGAAAAAAGGCTTTTGGCCAGAAACGGGATCCAGGTCTCCTTGAAGCAGATTCTGCAGGATGGATTCTTCCACGCTGATCCCCATCCTGGAAACATTCTGGTCTTAGAGCAGGGTTGCTTTAGCCTGCTGGACTGGGGCATGGTGGGCAGACTGACCCCTAGTACCAGATTCAAGCTGATCACCTTGATCGAAGCCCTGGTGGACAAGGATAGTGAGATAGTGCTCAGCGTATTGCTCTCCCTTTCCAGCCAGGATCAACCTGTACAAAAGGAGGTCCTGCACAGGGAGATCATGGATATCCTGGATGACTTCCATTCCGTGCCTTTGAAAGAGCTCAACTTGGGCCATCTCCTCTCAGACTTAACCAATATCCTGCAGCAGCATAGGATCCGTCTCAAATCTGAGCTGGCAATAATGATCAAGGCCCTGGTCACCAGCGAGGGCACTGCCAGATTCCTGTATCCTGATCTGAATGTTGTCGCAGAGGCAGAGCCCTTTGTACGGGAGCTGGCCCTGCAGAAGTATGCCCCCAAAAACCTTTGGAAATACCTGAAGAACAACCTGGGCAACTTCTGGCAAATGCAGCAGGAATTCCCTGGGCAGGTAAACAAGATCCTGACCAAGATGGAGCGCGGAGAACTCTCCATAGGCTTTGAGCACAAGAGACTGGAAGGTATGCTCCAGACCCTGAGCCACATAGCCAACCGGATCACTCTGGGCCTGATCACAGCAGCCATGATCATTAGCTCCTCCATGATCATCACCACAGGGGTGGAGCCTTTTTTGTTTGGCTATCCCGCTCTAGGATTAGTGGGCTATCTCCTCTCGGCCTGCGTGGCTATCTGGGTAATTATTGACATTTTCCGCAGACGCAAGATGTGAATAATGCCAAAGGAAAACACCAAGGAGGCATGCATATGACCAGGGATCAGGCATTCCAATTATTGCAGGAGCACTGCCCAGAGGCCCAGCTTTTGCAGCATTCATTGCAGACAGAGGCTGTTATGGACCATCTAGCCAGGTACCTGGAGCAGGACCGTGAGCTGTGGTCCATGACTGGACTTTTGCATGATCTGGACTATGCCCAGACCAAGGATGAGCCTGAGAAGCATGGCCTGCTTGCCGCGGAAATGCTCCAGGACCGCCTGCCCCAGCAGGCTTTGCAGGCCATCAAGGCCCACAACAGCGAAATGAACGGCACTCAGCCTGAAAGCCTGCTGGATTCCGCCCTGCGCTGCGGTGAGAGCGTGACAGGCCTGATTTGGGCCAACGCCCTGGTTCGGCCCCAGGGCATGCAGGGCATGAAGCCAGGGAGCCTGAAGAAGAAGATGAAGGACAAGAGCTTTGCAGCCAATGTGAGCAGGGAAAGAATCCGGGAGTGTGAACAGTTGGGCTTGGAGCTTGGGGAGTTTTTACAGATATCCATCCAGGCCATGGCTAAGCAGCAACAGGATGCAGCCTCTGCAGAGAACCCAGCCTCCTGAACCACATGGGGCTGCTACTCAGCCTCCAGGTCAGTACAGCTGGGCAGACCTGCCTGCATGGCTTGTTTGTATTTACCCGCGGCCCGCACGAAATTCTCAGCCCAGGTAGGGACACTCAAGGCATGCAAATGCGTATAAGAGGCAAAGCTGTTTCTCACAGTCAGGCCGTCAATGCCCTGCCCCAGGCCTTTGCCCCGCAGCATGCGCAGGCAAGCATCCTGGGGCGGCCCAGAAGGGAAGCTGCACTGGGAATAGTGGAACTCGTGGCCGCAAAATTCCAGATCCAGAGGATGGAAGGGATTTCTGCCCACTACCCGGCTCTTGGTGTAGCCGTGCCCTTGAGGCCTGGGACATAGCTCTGTATCCGCTTGGAAAAGTCCTACCATGGGGAATTTTTCCCCGGAAACTGTCAGGGAGGAGCACAAATACATGAGCCCTCCGCATTCTGCATATATGGGCAAGCCTTGCCTGGCCAGCCTCAAGACAAGCTCCATAACCACCTGGTTCCTGGATAGCTCCTTGGCTTGAGTTTCCGGGAAGCCTCCGCCCAGGTACAGGCCGTGGACCTCAGGCCAGGGCTCCTGCTGCAGAAGGCTTACCTGCTGGATACTCGCCCCGCTCCTGCGCAAAGCTTCTAAGTTCTCAGGGTAATAGAACCAGAGGCTGGCGTCCCTGACCACTGCGATATTCACATCAACCGCCCCAGGCTGCCTGGGCCACAGCTTTCCCTGTACCGGGGCTAGATCTGCGCACTCCTGGGCAATGCTGAAAATCCTGCTGGTATCCAAGCAATCCTGTATCACTTTGCCCAGTTCCTGCAGGGCCTTTTCAGCCTGGAACTCCTGGTCAGAGATAAGTCCCATATGCCTTTCAGGAATCGGAGTCTGCCCCAGCTTGGGCACCGCACCCAGCACAGGCAGATTTGTATATCCCTCCAGGCACTGGCGCAGCATATTTTGGTGTCTCTGGCCAGCGGTCTGGTTCAGGATTATTCCGGCTAGATTCAGCTCAGGCTCGAATGCCTGACAGCCTTGGACCAAGGCTGCTGCGGTCCTGGTCATTTTGGTACAGTCCAGGATTAGAACTACTGGGGCATGCAGCTGCCTGGCCAGTGCAGCTGTGGAGGAAGAACCCGCCTGGTCCAGACCGTCGAACAAGCCCCTGTTGCCTTCCACCAGGCAAAGCTCTGCACCTTGGCCGTGTTCCTGGAACAGTCTCTGCAGTACCCTGGCAGACATAAGAAAAGGGTCCAGATTAGTAGCTGTCTGCCTAGCGGCCCTACCTAGCCAGACAGCATCTATATAATCCGGACCCTTTTTAAAGGGCTTGACGCTGATATTCTGATTCTGGAAATGCCTGGCCAAACCCAGGCTTATAATGGTCTTGCCAGACCCCCCCCTAAGACCAGCTAGTACAAATCTTGGTATGTGCAGCACAAATCAGCTTCAAAACTGCTAACAGGCTATTAATCTTCCCCTTCGCTGGCTGCCTGCTTGCCTACTCCAGGCAGGGAGTACATGGTGGTGCTGCCGCTGGACCAATAGACCAGGGACCGTTCAGTGATCATCTCGTTGATTATCTTCTTGGCTTCCCTGGGCTTCAAATCCAAGATCTTGGACAGATCATTGAAATAGAACTTGGTTTTGGTCTTGGATTTTTTCTGCAGTTCATCAATTACTTTTTGTTTGGCCTCTTCATTAGCCATGATGCTCATCCCCCTTTGAGATGCCTTTTGTAAGGAGGGGACCCAGGCTGGATCCCCTCCGTTTTGGGACATGCTAGCCCTTTTTCATCTCTGCATAGTCTTTGACATCTGTGAACTTGAAGTTCGTGGTCTGTCTCCAAGTATAGTAAGCAGGATCGCGGAAGTCGTCAATCAGGTGATGGGAGAACTCCAGGCCGCATTTCTCGAAAAAGCGTTCCCAGCCGATCCTCTCTGCCCAATCGCCCAGCCTCTCGTACTTCTTGGCATCCTGGGAGTAGGCATCCACGATCTGGCGGATAACCTTGGCCAAGGAGGGCCAGCGAGGTGGTTCGTTGGGAATAAATGCCACCACCACCTTGGAGAACTTGGGCTCGCTGATCCGGTTGGAGACCTTGCCTCCAGCCATGATCACCAGGCCGTCACCCTCTGCGTCAGCCAAGGGCAGGGAAGGGCACATGGTGTAGCAGTTGCCGCAGAACATGCACTTGTCCCAGTTGACCTCCACTGACTTGACCTCTTTTTCCTCCCCGGTTCTTTCCGAGGTGATGGTCTTCTTCTTGGGCTTGATCGCTGCCACAGGGCAGGCTGCAATAGCCAGGGGCAGCTCGCAGAGGTTATCGATCCATTCGTCGTCCACCAGCGGAGGCTTGCGGTGATAGCCCAGGATGGCGATGTCAGAGCAATGCACAGCCCCGCACATGTTCAGGCAGCAGGCCATGGAGATCCTCAGCTGGGCAGGGAGTCTCATGTTTTGGAACTCTTCAAAGAGCTCGTCCAGGACCACCTTAACCGTACCAGAAGCGTCTGTGGCAGGGGTATGACAATGGATCCAGCCCTGGGTATGCACTATATTGGTCAGGCCGGCCCCTGTCCCACCGATGGGGAACTTGTGGGAGCCTCCGGACAAGGTCCTGCTTTGCAGATCCTGCTTTAAGGGCTCTACCTTGTCCTTGCTGTCCACCATGAACTCTATATTGTTCCTGGTGGTAAAGCGCACATAGCCGTCACAGTGCTTGTCTGCGATCTCGCAGATCTCCCTCACATGCTCCACGCTCATCAGGCGCACACCGCCCACGCGCACAGTGTACACCTCATCCCCGCTCTGGGCCTTATGCATCAGCACCCCAGGCTCCAGGATCTCATGCCACTGCCACTGACCAAAGTTGTTCTTGATTACCGGAGGCAGGAAATCTCCATAGTATCTATTGCCAATATCGGTAATCCGGTCTTCCATTGGTTTGTCTGGATTGTATCCGGATGAAACAAAAGCCATATCTGGTCCTCCTTGGGTAATGGTTCTTAGCGTTTATGGCGGGTCCTGAAGTCCTGCAGGTCGCCTTTGTTCACAGGCCAGCCGCCGGGCACTTCCTCTTCGTACCAGTAGATGTAGGGATTGTGCCTGGGCTCCTGTACGTGCTGGGCAATGGACTTCAGGCCGGTGACCTGCAGCAGTTTCTGGAAGCTCTGCCTCTTCATCAGCTCGCCCAGACGCTCCCGGTTCTTGCCTTCTTCCATCCACCAGTCCCAGATATTCTCAATGACTTCCTTGATCTCGTCATAGGGCTCTTCCACCTTCATGAAGGGGACCAGCATGGAGCTCATCTGTGCCCCGTCCAGGATAGGCGCCTTGGCTCCGACCAGGATGGACAGGCCCTTGTCCTTGCCCGGCCACAAGGCCCTGGGCATGACATTGATGCAGTGCATGCA
>JBNJDO010000009.1:0-39139 GCA_051744965.1 Thermodesulfobacteriota bacterium
ATATTGCAAAAGGCTGGGGCAAGACCTGAAATCGCCCATTTGCCATACTTTTTGCCACATTTGAGAGTGTTTGCGCTGATCCTGACACGCCACCTGAAACATGAGACTCAACCCAAAGTGAGCACAGTTACCTGACTGGGGGCTATACAAGCCCCTGGCGCATTGGGCAGCACGCCCATGGCATTCTGTCCGGTCACACTGGTCAGCCTTTGCTGGGGCATGCCGTCTACAAATATTGTCAGACAGCCCAGGATATACAAGGCTTCGCCTGATTCGTCATGAGAGACCACTCCTCCGGCCACCCCCGGCTCATCACCCACGCTGACCGAGCCTGTGGAGGCCTGGCTCAAAGTGGGAGTACATTCATAGAGAATGTTCTCGCAAACTGGTTCACTGGTGGCACTCATGGATACATCCGGATAGGGAATGGGCAGGGTTCCCACAGGTGAGGGGGTCAGACAGACATCCGGAAAGGCCAGGTCTGTTCCCGGACCCATGGTTAAGGCAAACATACGCACTCCTTTTTTTATCAACCCATATGGATCAGTTCGCCGTCGACTCTGACGTCCTCGTCAGCCGTGACCACTGCGTTTTTGCTTTGCATGGTCCAGGTTTCCTCCACTAACTGGCGTTTGGAGCCAGCCTGGCATTCTTCATGCTCCTTGGTCTGCCTGAAAACAGAAACCAGGCGCTGGGTCAGATCCTTGGCCACAGTATCTATTTCCTCGGCTATGGTCTTGAAGACCCGCACCTGAGCCTTGAAAAGCCTGCTGGTAAAAGAGATGCTGTCCGTGGTTATTTCAGCCCTTCTGGAGCTCATCTCAAGCCTGTCCGCTCCGCAGCTGAGCTTGCCGGCAGCGGCCAGGCTCAAGTCTCCGGAAGCTGAACTTATAACCGTGCCCGCTGCCAGATCCAAATTAGGCTCACTCTCTGGATTTCTTTCCAGGACACTTATAATGTAAGAGTTGTCCTGGCTGATCGAGGCCAGGACCTTATCTCCGGTCCGGGGCTTCAGAAGACACCCCGCAGCCCGCTGACATTCAATCCTGCCCCACTCTGTTCTGAGCCAAAAGCAATCCTCCTGCACCTCTTCCACTCTAGCGTATTCCAAGCAGGGCATTACAGCTTGCTGATCCTTGGCTCTATTATTCATGATCCGCTCTCCGTGTTTTTACAATTTAAATGCTGCTGGAGCTAGCTCCAGAAAATCATACGGCAGGTCTCCAGTTCTCTGCCTCTTCCAGTTCCTTGTCCGTACCCTGCATCATTGTGGTCATAGCCCCAGCGTAATTGGCATGTTCATCCTGGGCTTTATGCATGCGGGACCTGTAAAGATTGCTCCGGGAAAAGCTGGCCCCCTGAAGGTTGGCATGGGAGAAATCAGCGTGCTGACAGGAAGCATCAGTAATAAGAGCAGCTGAAAGCTCGGCCTCCTTGAATATGCAATGAATCAAATTCGCGCCCTTAAAACAGGACTCCCTGCCAAGCGATCCCGCCAGGTTGCTCTGCTGCAGGTTGCACCCGCTGAAATCGGCCCGGATCAACTGGGCACCTGTAAACATGCAGTTTTGAGCCAGGGCCTTGCTGAATTTGGCCTGGCTCAGGTTCGCTCCGGAAAAGTTGCACATGGAGAGGTCGGAGCCGCTAAAGTCAGCTCCTTCCAGATTGGCCCTGTTGGCCTGCACCTGCAGGAACTTGACCCTGGAAAAATCATATCCGGATAACTCACAATCCCTGATAAGCACTTTCTTAAAATGGGTCTTACTGAACAAGATACCCTTAAGCTCAGCTTCGTTTAGCACTACCCGCTCCAGGTCAGCTTCAGAAAGATCTGCATCAAGCAGCTTGGCCTTGCTTAGCACTGACCTGTAAAGCTTGCCGCCCTTAAGACACGCCTTGCTCAAATCCGCCTCCCGGGCAAAGCTCCAGCTAATCTCGCAGCCGCTCATATCCGCCTTGGAAAAGTCGGCCCTATTAAGCATGGACTTATGAAAAACCGCTCCGGACATCTTTGCCCCTGAAAAGCCCAAATTGGAGAAATTGACCTTTTCCAGGCGGGTATTCTGGAGATTTACTGCGCTTAGATCGCAATCCTTGAAATTGACCTTGCCCAGTTGTGAGCCTGAAAGATTAGCACCCTGCAGGGAACAGGAAAAAAAACGCGCACCTGAGAGATCGGTCCTGGAAAGGTCCAGACCTGATAGATCCTCATTTTTTATGATTGCCAGCTCAGAAGCGGCACGCAGGACTTCCTCTTTGGTCATGAGCACTCATCCTCTAAATTGAAATTTACTGTCCTAAAACACATGCAAGGGGCTCAATCCTGTTTTTTCTCTTCTAAAAGACCTATGCGCTTTTCCAGCATGCTCTTTTTCAAATTGGCAGCATCGAAAACAGTCTTGCCCACCACAGCCTTGTAAAAATCTACGCCATACAGATTGCTGCCGGTCAGATCCGTTTGCACCAGACGCGATTTCCTCAAAGAGGCCATAAACAGGTTGGCCCCGCGCATATTGGCCGACTCCAGATTGCACTTGCTGAACCTGGTCCTTACTGCCTTTAAATGGTATAAATCAGCCCTGACCAGACGGCATTTCTCCAACAACCCCCCGCCCATATCGCAATCCTTAAAAACTGCGTCAGAAAAGTCGGTGTCCCTCAGGCCGGCACTGCGCAAATCCGCCCCGCTAAAATCTGCCCCTCTCAGCTCACTGTTTCTCATGGAGCGCACATTTTCAAGGTTAGCTCCTTTAAAATCCAGACCTTTTCCCCTGGCTCCCTGAAATAAAGTCCGCTCCAGGGTAGCCCCGGAAAACACCGCTCCATCCAGGTCTGTTTCCTTAAATACGCAACGGGTCAGCCTGGCTTTTTTAAAGTCAGCTTGCTTGGCGCTGCTTGGCATCATGCTTAGCTCGCAGCAAGCCTCAGCAAAATCCGCCTGGTCTGCTACTGCCTTTTCTAGGGAACACAAGTACAAAAAGGCCTTGCTTAATTTGGCTTCACTTAGATCAGCCTCTGAAAAGGCGGCCTGATTGCAGTTAGCAGCGCTTAAATCCGCATTTACAAAGCAGGCCTTGTTGAAAATACCCATGTCCAGTACAGCGTTTTGCAGTAAAGCCCCGCTAAAATCAGTTGCCCTGGCCAAGACCCTTTTAAACTTGACGCCGTTTAGCTTACTCTGTTTGAACTTGGTTCCGGTAAGCAGGCAATTGGAAAAGTCTGCTCCTGAAAGATCCATCCCGGACAAATCCAGACCCTGCAGCCTGGTTCCGGCCAGGGAACGGCCAGAGTCGTAGCGCTCTTGCACCTCTTCGCGGCTAAGACTTGGGTATTGCTCCTCTTTTGTCTCGTCTCCCGGAAGCTTTCGAGCTTTTAAATTTCCCAAGCCCTTTTCCAGTTCCTGGTTTTTTCCCTCCAATTCCTTTTCTTTTTGTTCCGCAAACTGAGCCATCTTATCCGCGGACTTGGCCTGTTCGTTTAACTCCTGTTCCTTTTCCGGGCTAAGCACGTTCTTTTCTTTCAGCTTGGCAGTGCTCTGGCGCACCTGCTCCGCCATTTCCCTGGCCCTTTGGCTCAGGGGAAGCCGCTGACCAGGTTCCTTAATTTGGATATCCTCGGGATTAAGGCCTTCGGTTTTCTTAGCCCTCTCTCGGGCCTTGGCCAGGACCTCATTCTGCTTTTCTAAGGCCTCAGCCTTTAACTTATCAAATTTGGCCTGATATACTGAGCGAATTTCAGATATCAATCCTGGAATCACAGCCCCCAGGTCGGGAAAGGGAAACTTCATGCCCTTGCCCTGGCCCTTTTCAGGCGGCTTGCCTGCCTCGGGCAGCTCAAGGGCGATATTTTGCTTAGCTGCTTCTTCAGCAGGCAAAAACTCCAGGATCCGCTTCCTGATGTCCTCTCCTTTGGCCCTGTCCTCAAAAACACTTGCACCGTATTTAAGCTTAAGCGCGAGCGCCTCGGGCATAATGGCCTTCCAAGCTTGCAATTCCTTGTTTTCGTCTGCAGTTGCGGGCAGGACAACAATTGCAGGCTTGGCCTTTTCAAACTGCTCAGCTGCTTCTTTGTCCGGCTTTTCTTGCGCATCAGCCATAGCTATTACAGAGCAAAAATCGCCAACTTCCTGCTCTACAAACAGAGCCTGAAATTCGTCTGCAACCCTGACTAGCGGAGCCGAATCCTTTGCAGGAAGTGCAGGCAGATCAATCAAAGTCGCACTGGGCAAAAACAAGGGCTTATCCTCTGATCCCGGAACGCGGACATCACTTGCACCTTTCTTCAGCTCTTCAGGTGCTTGCCCCGCCTCAGGCCTCCAGGGCCTGATCAACAATCCCGTCAGATCCCGCTCCTGAAATCTGGGCAGCACAAAACCAGCAGGTAAGGTCAACTGCCCTGTTTCTGCACCGAATTCCCCGGCCTCAATAGTGGCTTCTTCCGGATTGTAGCCTACCCAATGCCGTTTTAAAGTGTTTCTCTCCAGCCCCAGATTCTTGATCGCTGCCTGGGGTTGCTCCTGATCAATAAGCACACGGTACCAGCTTACCAGTAACGGAAAGCCTTGCTGATGAAAAGCTGGCCTCTGCTGCGCACTTTCATCTTCAGGGATTTGCAGATGAGCGGTTTCCGGCTTGGAAACCAGGTTTTCGTTCACTTTTGCGATGGATTGGCTTTTTTGCTCCTGGGCCTTTTCCTTGCTGGCCAGCAGTTTTTTCTTGGTCTTGCCCAGGCTGTCCACACTGGATTTGGCCCGCTCTTCCATCTTGTCCAGGCTTTTTCGCTTCCGGTTAAAAACTCCCAGGTCCACACTGCTGAACGGCCCCAGCCTGCCCATCAAGTCCCTGGCAGTTTTTTCCTGGCTGTCTACAGTTTTGCGCAAAGCAGAGATAGTGCGCATGTTTTTCCCCAGCATCTCCTCAGGTTCTCTGGCAGGCATAACCGGGCTTTTACCCAAAAATGACTTGCGCACGGCATCCAATTGCTTGGGAATATTGCGCACCTTGCGCTGTCCCTGGGAATAAGTCTGAGCAGCCTTTTCAAATGGGGCCATGTCCACCTGCACAGCACGGTTCAAGAGCCTTTTCTGCTCCTCCAGATACCACTGCAAAGACTTGGGCTTATCCTCCAGGCTTTCCTCTGCAATAAAAAGGCGCAGCACATCCTCGTATTCTTCGTCCAGCACTTGGGTGCTGCCCCTGAAGATAGCCAAACCTCTTAAGATATTGGGAAAGAGCCAGAGAGTATCCATTCTGGTGGATATTTCCCGAAACTCCTCATTCTCGGACATTTGTTGCGAGGGCAAGGGATAAGAGGGGAATACATGCTGCTTGAAATCGGGATTCAGGCTGGCAAAGACCCGCATGCGAATCTTGGGTACATGAGAATTGAGCACAGGATGTTCAGGATGCATATTCTGTAGCTGAATAGCTTCCCCGCCCTGAAAGTACACATCTAAAAACTGGTCCTCAGGGGCGGTGTTAAAAAACTCAAAGTTCATGTCTTCAGGGAAGTAGGGCCAGTGCTTTTCAAGCCACTTTTGGTCATAAGTACCACACTTCTTGTAGCGCTGGGGCCAGAGCATGTCCAAAGGCCCGAACCCGGCAGGCTCAGGCTTGTCCTGGGGCGAACCGATCAAATTCTGAGCATACTCTATATTGGGCAAGGGCAGGATCTTGCCTCCATCCTCAAGGGTAACTCTTTCAGCTCCCTTACCTAGAGGGTTCTTTTCAAAACTCTGTCCGCCAAAGGCCCTTTCCCAGGTAACAGGCATGCGTACAAAGGGCTCAGGGTGAGTAATGGTTCCGGCTTTCCAGTACCTGTCACCCATTACCTGCAGATCTTTCCGCACCTCCCCTGCACGCAATGAAACATTCAAGCCCTGCACTGGCCGGCCCTTGGGAGCAAAACAGTCCCCGCTAACCAGCAACTCGCCCCTGGGTTTGGGCAAGCCCTGATCCAGGATAGGGGGATTGCCTATCAATTTGGGCACAGTTCCCCAGAGTTCCTGCTCGGTAAGCAAAGAATCCGGGTCTTGCAGATCAAAAAAAACCAAGACACCTACAGCCAGATATAATTTACCAGAAACTGCAAAGGGCTTGGGAAGGATTGATTGTTGCTTTGATTTAAAGACTTTCATTATACGGTGATCTTGTCCCCGGCAATTTCTTCAATGGAAGTTGCCAGGGCTGTGCTATTGCTGGCTAGCTCTTCTTTGGTTTCGCTTATTGTTGTCTCATTTTGGAATATGTAGCTCCATTGCTCAGCCAT
Organism: Thermodesulfobacteriota bacterium; assembly: GCA_051744965.1. Classification (GTDB taxonomy): domain Bacteria; phylum Desulfobacterota; class Desulfovibrionia; order Desulfovibrionales; family Desulfothermaceae; genus CAZBUB01. The sequence continues at coordinate 6,268 of JBNJDO010000009.1, forward strand.
GCCATCCTGCATTTGAGCCAGGGTCGTTTCCATTTCAGATATTTTCTGAACCGACTGGCTTAACTCTTCATTTTCCTGAGAAAGCCTGGAATTTTGCTGAGTTAATTCTTCATTGGCCTGAGTCAGCTTGCTATTTGCCTGGGCCAGATTATTGTTTTCTTGTACTAACCGATTGCAGTTTTCTGCCAGTAAATTTGTTTGCGCCTTTAATTCTTCGCATTCTTGCACCATGGTTTCTTGGACCTCTGCCAGTTCAGCCTTTTGAGTATGCAATTTATTTTTTATGGCTCTCATTTCAGTATCTTCAGGCCCAAAATTAAATTTCGGACCGAGCTCCAGGCTCTCCAGCATAGCCAATCTGATATCTATTGCGTTCACGGCCTTAAGATCAAAAGAATTGCCCAAAACCATTTTTTCATGTGCACCTAATACCATCTCCCCCTTATGGTATTTTATAATTTCAAACATTTTAGCTCCCTCAACCTTGATCAGGCCTAAAGAAAAAAGGCTTGATCCTTCTTCACTATCTTCTTCGTCTGAAGATTCGTGGGGGGGATCATTGGGCGTACCCAAACGCATCCAGGTGTTGGCTGTGGGAGTTTGCATAAGCATGCGCTGACTGCCTTCCTTATCTTCCATGTGCAGCTGATTGCCCCCAGCAGTTTTTATCTTGGACATGGTCTGGTTTTCATCTGTCACCTGGCTGGGGTTGTCCGGATTGGGGGCAGCTCCGGCAATAATGGGACGGTCCGGGTTGCCGTCGATGAAGTTGAGCACCACTTCGCAGCCCTTGTGCAGGGGAAAGTGCATCCCGTGGTCCGGGCCGCTGTAGGGCTGCATCATGCGCAGCCAGCAGGAGGCCTTGCCGTCGCCCCGGCCCGAGCGATCGAAGGGCAGAATCACCTTGTAGCGGCCCTGATCGTCCAACTCTGCGTACTTGCCGCTGCCCGCGGCGTCAATTTTGGCGGTCATAGTGCCGTGAAAGCGGGACTTCTGCGTGACCCGCTCCGGCCGGAACTGCACCCCGGAAGGGATGACGGTAAAGCTGTTGCGGTAGTCCACGGACTCCGCGGAGGACTGTAGGCTCAGGCCCAGGCCGCTGCGCAGATAGGCCTCCTGATTGCCCTCGTGCCTGGCCTCGATGCTTAGATAGCTGCCATTGAAGTCTTCCCGGTAATGCCGCTTAAGATCAAAGGTATATCCAGGTCTTATACAGGGCACGGTGGACTCGCCCATAAACAGCCTTTGCCTGCAAAGCTGCTCTTCAGCCCGGATCTTAGCCAGCTCGTTGCCCTCGGCTAAGCTGCGGAAGTGCTCTTCGTAGCTGTAGAGCACTCCTCTGCCTTTGGAAGTTATCTGGGCCTCTGCCTCCAGGCTCATGTCCGGGTGCTCATAGTTGTAGTCCTTGAGGCGGACTGCTTGGGGCAGGGAGCGCTGGCTGCAGACAAAGCTGTTGATGAGCTCCTCACTGTGGGTAGCCTCCAGCCCCGAGGGCTGGTAATAGGAAAAGCTCTGACCCTGGGGCATGGGAACGTGGGCCATGCTGGTGTCTGTAAAGATCACTTTGTCCGTCTCGGAAGACTGCTCAAAGTAGTAATAGACCCCATAGCGCTCCATCCAATGCGAGATGAAGTCGAAATACGACTCGTTATACTGGCAGATATACTCCCATTCTGGGTAATTACCGCTTAGCTTTAATTCGAAATCTATATCCTTAACCAACCCTGCGTCCTTGAGCACAGCCTCCAGGAACTGGGGGAAACTTTTGTCCAAAAAGATCTGATTGTGCTGGGTCAGGGTCAGCCACCACAGCTTGGGGCGCAGCACCGCGCGATAAAAGGTGTATTCATCCACTTTCTGCCTTTGCTCCAAAGCTTCCAGAATACCGTGAACAGGAATATCATCCTGCTGCGCGTGTATAGTAAATGTACACCCTTCTGCCAGGATCGCTTCCAGATCAAGCTGGTCTTCCCTGGAAACCAGAATAACCTCAAAGCGGTACAGTAAAGAGAGGCCTTCCTGGCCCTCAAACCTGACTACAGAAAAGGTATCCTTGGTCAGGGCCTTGGAGACAAAAGAAAACTTGGGGTTTTCCGCAACTGCCATAAAAATTGCTCCCTTTAAATCTTTACCGCAAACAAGCTCAATTATCTTTTCACTGAGCAGGAACTTTGAGCATGACTTGATCTTCCTGCCGCTTTATAACCGGTGGTGGGCTTTTTTCTGCGTATTTAGGACTATAGTAGAGCACCATACGCAAGTACTCGGGATGACGGCCGAATATAACCTTGCTTATCGGTCCGGAGGAAAATTCCTGCCTGCGCTGGACCTGCTGCTTCCATTCGCCCTGGAAATCCAGGACCAGGATCGCCGGATCGCTCATGGTAAACCATTTATGCTTTGGAGGATGAGGAGCAAAGCTGAGCCTGGCGCTGAAGACCTCTTTCGAGGTCTTGAAGCTGGACTTCAAAATCTTCCCGGATTCAGCCCAAGGTCCGCTTTGTTTTTTTTCCCCGCCAGATTCAGTCCAATTAAGTCCCTGTTTCACCTCAGCCTCGAGCTTTGAGGCCTGTTGCCTTTCATATTCTTCCACAGCCTGTAAGGACTTGCTTGCAGTCTTGCGCACGCTTAAGGCTAAATTTTCCGTTATCCTGCCCAGCTCGCGCTGGATCTCCCCTTTGCGGGCACTATCCACCAGGATGTCAAAATCACCGTAGACTGCCGTACAAAAGAGCATGGTCACCCCCAGCAGCCAGATAAACAGCAAAACAAAGGGAAATGTCCTGTTGGTTATGCCCGCCATATCATCTCCTGCTTAATCTTCCCTGTGCCAACACCAGGATATCTCCTGGGGGGGGTCAGGCGGCTTCTGCTCCAGCAGCTTGCGCACACTTTCTGCGCCCTTCATCTGGTAACCCACTGTAATATAATCTACATCCAAGGATTCTAGCTCATCTTCATGCTTGTCAAAATCCTCGGGCTCATACTTTTTGCTGTTGTCAGAAAAGTCGCTAAGGAATTCTTGCATTCCCTCCCGTCCTTTCCAGGTCTGCTTCAGAGTCAGGCTGGGAAAATTGATAGACAGGGTGACATCCCCGCACTTTCCGGGTTTCCAGACAAAATCCTCGCTGCTTGGGTAATTGAAATTGGTTATCGTCTGTACCCCGTCTTCACAATCCAGGCTCAGCTTAGTGGAAACCGGATCCGCCTTAGCTTTTTGATTCACGTCAGTAGGCGACCCGCTTATGTGGATAGTGTATTTGTCTTGTGCTGTATCCCTGTTCTGGGAGGCCTGGTCTAGGAACTTCAAAAAGGAGGGCTTTAAGGGAAAGGATACTCCGAGCAGCCGCTTGGCTGTCCAGCCATCTTTGTCGCGCTTAATAAAAGGCGAGGCTGGTCCATTGCTAAACTTTTGCACCAAGCCATCCTGGGCAAATAGTTTCCTGCGCAGCTCAAGCTCGGGGATTTGCTCTGTACGGGAAAGCACCCGTCCCTCCCAAAGCATCTGCAACTGACAGGAAGCCTCATTGGACACATAATCAACCATGTAGACCAGCGGTCCGCGCGCCGCATCCCAAAAAGGACTGGCTTTTTCCGAAGAGTCCTCATCTGCCCCTTTCAGGTTCCCCTTTAAGGTATGCAGCTCTCCTTCAGCAGCTTGCAAGGGATTGGATGCTGATCCGTCCTGTCCTCCCTTGCCTCCCTCTGCACCGTAGAGCTTGCCAGCAAATTTGAAGCCGCTCTCCCGGGAAGCGGTGGGCGGCAGGAACTTATGCAGGGACTGCAGATAATTGTGCAGGGCCTTGCCGGCCTTGACTTTTGCTTGCAGCTCCTGCATGGCTTGCGGGCTGAACTCTCCCGCCGTTTTTTTAAGCTCCTCTTGCAATTTTTCCTGCAGTCTTTCTTCCAAAGTTGCCGTCTTTTTCTCCCTGGTAATTGCGGAGCGCAGCTGCGTGAAGTTTGTAGCCAGGCTGCCCCAACGGGGCTGCTGCAAGATCCCGGAAACAGGCTCAAAGGCGCGGTCTATACGCTCTAGAAGCTGAAAATAGGGATTATCCAAGGTAGCCATTTCCGAAGCCTGACTCTGCCAGTCCCCTGGTGTAAACAGGCGCCTGGTGCCCTGAGAAAACTGCCTGGCAAACTTCTCCCAAGCCTGATAATACTGAGCTGTATACCATTTGCGGAACTGCTTTGCCCTTCTGGCGAATTGCTGCTGATCCTCTACAGCAGTGCCTACTTGGCTCAGAAAGTTGTCTATCTCCTGGTATCCATCAGGGGTAAAGGCCCCTTTCACTTTTACTTCACTGGAGTTGTCCACACTCGGCCCTCGCCAGAACTCGCCCAGGGTTACAGGTTTGACCCCGGGCCTGGTATCCGCCCAATCCACCAGCCAGTGCAGCTCCACCCCTTCTTGGGTAATGATCTTGTCCAGCCACATGCGCAGCTCTTGAGCCTCTGCCCTCAGCACATCATCCACCCTGCTCCACTGCAGATAATCCTCATAAACCTGCTTAAAAAGCGGAGAAATTTCCGGCATCCTGCCGCCCATGACCAGGGCCAGGGCTTGCTGCGGAGGACCAGACACAGACTGGGCATCACCTCCGGAGAGACGGCTCTCGATCATGTTCACCCGCCAGGACACATAGGAAATATATTCACTTATATTACTGCTCAGCTCTTTGGCATCCATCTGGCTGAAAAGGCTGTTAATCTGTTTATCCAAGGGGTGCAATATACGGTTACGGTGCATCTTGACGTAGCTGCGCTTCAGCTCTTTGGCCGCCTGCTGGGAATGATTCAGGCCCATATGCCCTATCCAGGACTTGGCTGCTTCATCTTGCATAAGCTCTATTGCATTGCCATATAAGCTCATCATGTACAGGTCGTGGCCTATATGTCCGGTCAGCTCGGGAGGCTCGGGAAAGGGCTCAGCTGCAACTTCCAGGGCTTCCCTGGTATTGACGAAGGAATAGGTGAAAAGACCGGCTAGAAAAAAGGTAAAGAGCAACCAGGAAATCAGGACTAGATTGCGGGTTACTGTCCGCCATTTCAAAAACTCCCTCAAAGGAGTGAAAATCCCCCGATCCCCGGGCAAGATGTCGGCGAACAGATCGGTCAGAAAAAGCCCCTTTTCTGACTTGGCCACAGATATTAGCGGCTTTTTTTGAAAGAGTTCGCTCTTGTGCATTAGACTGGTTTGCACCTGACCCTCTTGCCTGCCGCTGGAAAAGTAGATGCCCCGCAAAAAAGGGGTCTCACTATAGGGGTTCTCAGCAAAGCAGCCCTGCATAAAGGCGCTCAAGGCCGGGGCTAGGGCCCTTAATTCAGCAGGGAAGGCTATGGCTGCTGTCCTGGGATTCCGGGAGCGGCTCAAGAGAGACAGGCGCAGCTCCCGCAGCCTTTGGGCCACATGTTCCAGGGCGTTGCGGGAAATCTCTTCAGGATCTGGGCTGCCCTGATTTACGGAATAACCCATAGACTGGCGGGCCTCCTGCTGGGAAAGGGTCTCCAGCAAAGAATCCAGCCCGAACAAGAGATCTAGCTTGGTGACCAGAACGTAGACCGGGAAACGGGCGCCCATGGAGCTCATCATGTCGTTGATGCGCCTGCGCAGGGATAGCCCGTATTCTTTGAGCTGCTCCTGGTCGCCTTTGAGCAGCCTCTCCGTGGAGATGGTGACCACCAGGCCGTTCAAAGGCTCCTTGCGGCGGTAACGGGTAAGCAGGGCAAGGAAACTCTCCCATTCCTTCTTGTCCTGGCCCTCGTCCACCGGAATGGCATAGCGGCCTGCAGTGTCCAGGATGATGGCTTCCTTGAAAAAGCACCAGTCCACATTGCGGGTGGAGTGCAGGGTTTCAGACAGGCTGCTGCTAGTTCCTGCTTCAGGGCTTAGATCAGTAATGATGGAGTTCAGCCCGGAGCGCTTGATTGCAGTGGTCTTGCCTGATCCGCTTTCACCCAGGACCATGTACCAGGGCAGGACATACAGGGGATTGCCCTGCATGCGCAACTTGGAATCCTTGAGTATCTGGACTGATCTAGCCCATCGCTTTTGCATTTCCCTGAGACTGGCCTGATCGCTGCTTGGCTCAGCCTGGATCTTGGCCTCGTCCTGGTCAATGACCCGGCTTACGAAGCGTTTTTCCCTGCGCCTGAAATAAAGCTTGCGCAAGAAGAAAATCAAAAACACCAGGGCCAGTATTCCGGCGAATATGCTGCCTCCCAGCCACAGAGGCCAGTCCTGCCAGAGGGTCAGCAGATAGCATCCCCCGGCCAGCAGAGCCAGAAGAAACAAAAACAAGAGCGACTTTAGCAGAAACTTGACCATAATGGGCTTATTCCCCTTTAATACGCGGATAATAGCTTGTGCAGCATATCCGCGAGCATACTGTCATAGACTACATACATTGCCGCCAAGACCAATGCCGGGAGCAGAAAGGCGGCCACCAGGCCTGATCCGAATATGCCCTGCCATTTGTGCTTAGGTGCTGGTCCATGGGGATAAGCCTCTGGAAAAAGCTGCTCGGTATCCAGACCGTCTGCAGAATCATAGAGTGCCTTTAGACATTTGGTTTTCCATTCCTGCAGAGTGCTGCGGTCCTGTTCATGGAAATAGCGCCCCCTGAAGCCCAGAGAGAGGCAGGCGGCAAAGACTTCCAGGGCCTGCAGGCGGCCTGACTGGGAATGTTTCTCCGGCTCTTGTGCAGACTCCGCTCGGCTGCTGAAAGAAAATTCATCCGCAGCTCTGTACTTTTCAGGCGACAGTAGTTCTTGCAGATAATCGTAGAACTTCTCTCCTGCCTGCAGCGTTTTGTAGTATCTCTTTTGTAAGGGCTGTATAAGCCAGTCTTCCCTGCCTTTCCATCCGGAGTTGAGCAGCTGTTCGTCGATCCAGGCGCAGACCGCAAAGAAAGCGGCGTCAAAGCTTTGCCTGTCCGCAGCTTCAGACTGTGCTGCTGCCTGCTGGAGCAAGCTGTCCAGATCCTTTTGCACTACACTATACTCTGCTTCTTCAGGCTGTTCATCAATAAGCAAACTGACATAAGTCAGGGGTTCGGAAAAAGCATCCAGCAGTCTCATATCATCCCCCTCTGCTCAAAACAGCTATCTGGGCATTCAGGTCGTCAGGCGCCTCATCCCAGAACATGGACAGCTGTCTGCTGTTGCAGACTTCCTCCCACAAGTGGGAGTCCGTATGAATGCGAAAATAAGAGGCATTGGCCTGCCGGGGCAGGCCAGCCGGAGGTTTTTTTTGGCCGCTGAGCGGAATTCCGGAGACCGCCTGGCTCAGAATTGTGGTCATGCCCGAGGAGGGACTTAGTTTGAGTAGCCTGCCCACGGAATCAAAGACCCAGTCGGGGTCGCTCTCAGTCTTGAGTACCAGCCAAAAGCTGCGTCCGCCCTGCAGGATCCGCTCCGGCAGCTCCACGCGGTAAAAAGGAGCCTGGTAATTCATGTTCAGGAGCAGTTCCGGACCGCTGCCTATGGTTTCTATAATCTGCAGACTCAGCTCATAAGCGGCATTAAAGCAGGCAAAAAGATCCTCATGTTCGTATGCGGGCAAAAGACGTTCTTCCTGGCTGTTATAGCCCAGGATATCCACATCCAGGGAAAAGGTGGAAAGTTCAGCCACCAGTTGGCGCAGGATACCGTAGACCTGCCAGGGGTGCACCCTGGCTGTTTCCTGCATATGGGTACATAGGGCGGAGTAGCGACTCAGGGTGCGCAGGGCCATGAGCAGAACCAGATAGCTCATGTCAGGCTTTTGGCTGTCCACCTCCTCCGGGCTTTTGTAGCCTTCCAGCTGTCTGCTGCGGCCTACCAGAAGCTCGGTCAAGTTCTTCAGGATGCTTTGCAGCTTCTGAGACCCTTCCATGCTCAGGCAGGGAGGAATATAGCTGGGATCAAGCACCGTCTTGCCTTCGCGCTGGATAAGCCTGGCCACTGGCAGGCATTGATAGCCTGCCATCTGCTCCTCATCCAGCTCAGTTGCAAATCTCAAGGCCAGGGTATAGCGCATGAACTCTACATCCGCCTCCGGGCCTTCACCCAATGTATCCACAACTTTTTCCGGATTGCTAAGCACGCTGTACATGGTCCTGGCCTGGGCTGCAGCCTGGTCATCATGCACCACTGTGGCGTTCTGCCCCTGTCTGTCCCAGGACTTGAGCAGCACATAGACCATAAGCGGGGCGTCCGAGGTTACACTTACATTCTCCAGGGAACGGGGGCCTAGAACTGCATTATCCGGATAAGCAGCCAGGGTTCCGTCCTTGAACAAAAACTCCCCGCTAAGCAGGGTCAGCTTACCTGCCTGCAGGGCCTGCTGGTCAAACTCCAATTGATTTACCCCCCAGAAATAGGGGTGCAGATTCTGCTTCAAGCTCCTTAGTTCAGAGCTGACCCAGAGGTCTCTCAACTGCATGTGCTGGGGCTGCAAGAAAAGCCCTTGATGCCAGAATATCGGTCTTTGAGGCACTATTTCTCTCCTACGCGTTGCATACCGTGGGTATCAAACAAGACTTTCATGGTTAGCTTACCCGGGGTATATAACTCTTTAGACCACCAGAGATGGCCTTCTTTTTCCTTATGCAGCGGTATATCGTACAGCCTGCTAACATTTTTTGGATTCAGGTCGTAATATCCTGCCACCAGGCCCACATGTTTGGCATTCTCCGCCCTGTCCAGGGTCAGTGAGACATCCTGCCCGGGCTGAATATAGTGCTTCTCAAAATCAACCACCGAGGAAGCAAAGCTTTTACACTGCAAAAGCTTTTTAACCCCGGACTTGCTGGCAGCCAATTGCTTGAAATCACTGGGCTTGCGCAACTGATAGATACAGAGCCTGGTGGCATGGGCATGATCATTATAACTGTTTAAATCCTTTTTGGAATAAACTTTGAGCTCCAGGACTCCGGGCTCATAAGTCCAATGCACCTTGGCAGGATCTTCAGCAGGCGCCGGCTTTGTGGCCGGGACCTGGGAGGGATCGGGTTTGTCCTTCCCCCCTCCACAGGCGGTTAGGGTTAATAGCGCAAAAAACAAGATACATATTGACCTAGGTCCTGCAGAGGCCATATATTGAAAACAAAAAGAAAATAATAAAGACATTCTGTTTTTTTTCTGCACTGTTTTAAGCCTCTTGTAAAGTTTAACTTTTTCTTGCTTCTTTATGCCTGGTAAGGCATGGCTGTTAACCTGGAGAAATTCATGCAAAATAGTGCCGCCTACCATGTCCTGGTACTTGCCCCCTTTGCCCCGGTAGCAGAGCAGGGTGCAAATCTGGAGCTTAAGGAGCTGAATCCGGCAAACCCTGCTGCTGGCCTGGCTGAGTTCGCCCCTGTAATAAGGCTTGCTTCCCAAAGTCCCGTAGATTTTGCCCCCAAGAGCCTGAAAGATTTCCATCCCTTGAGCTTGGCCCGGTCCCTGGACTGCTTCTCCGGGCAAGGCCCGCAGGCAGAAAATGCCTCCCGGGGCGGTTCCAGCGCTTCTGCAGTGGACAATATCCTCTCTATGGTAAAGACCCCGGAAAGCAGCCCTGAGGCCTTCGGAGCAAAAGCCCCTGCACAATCCCCAGACAGGAGATTGATGGAGGAGATCCTGGCAAACCGGGAGTTTCGAGAGCTGGAAGCTGCCTGGCGCGGGCTCTGCCTGTTACCCGGCGAGCAGGATAAAATCCGGCTTTCTACTCTGGCGGTCAACAGGACCAATCTGCTCCTCACCTTGCAAAAGCTGACCAGTGAGCTGGCTGAGTCCCCTCCTGATCTTGTTCTCCTGGGCTTTGATCTGGACGCCTCGCCAGCAGATCTGGAAATCATGCGTGGCTTGGCAGAATTGGCAGATCAACTGCTTACCTCGGCAGTCTTTGGCCTCTCTCCAGAGTTTTTTGGCATCTCCGGCTGGTCTGAGCAAAATAAGCTGCAATACCTGCCCCATCATCTGCAACGACCCGAGTATGCTTCCTTCAAGAGCCTATGCAAGCAGGACGGCGCCTGCGGAATTATTCCGGTTGCAGGCCAGGCACCCTGCAGAAGTACCTACCTTGCCTCCCAGGCCCCCTTTTACTTTGAAGATCCCGGAGCCCCTGAGCTTAGCCCTGCCTTTATTCTAACGGCGGCAATCCTGGAAAAAATGCAGCAGACCGGCTGGCCCTCTGGAACCGGCCAGCTCCCTGAACTGGAGTACACCCTGCCCCAAGAGCGGGCTAGAGAGCTGAAGGGAACCGGAATCACCGCCCTTGCTGCCGGACCCGGCCCTAAGGGGCAGATCCTGGTTCCCCAGACCTTATGCGCAAGCAATCCTTTTTCCAGGCTTTGCTCTTCACGCCTTATCGCCTTTTTGCTTCGCCTGCGCCAGAAGCTGGGAGAGCAGGACCCTGAGCAATTAACAGCAAATATACATCAGGAGTTCAAAGATCTTTTTGCCCTGTATAACCAAAACCTGCCAGAGGATATGCAGCTTGAAGCCGAGTTTGACAACCAAAAGCGGCTCGTGCTTAGCCTTGCCCTCAAGCTTGGACAGGACCCCCTATCCTTATCCTTATATTGGTAAGCTAATAGAGCTTGAAGCGAAACATCTCCACATCCTGGCCTTCGCTAAAGGAGCCGAACAATAGTTCCTGGGGCATACCCTTGACCTGCAAGTAATAGGAATCCCTTTCGGTTAGCTTATTCTTGACTGCCCAGGCAGTAAACTGTTTCTGGGCTACCTCCAGGGTAACGCCCTGCATCTGGTACTCCAATACTGCCTTTTCCGGGACCTTTCCTGACTGACCTACGCCGTGGGCGCTGATCTCCCCGGAGTCCAGGCCGAACATGGCCCCGGACCATTCATCCCCTGGGGCGGGTCCTATCTCAAACCATGGCCCCAGTCCGGTCAGGGGATGGACAGTCAAGCGATAGGCACTGTCCATCCTGCTTCCCGGCATGTTGGCCCTGGCTGCCAGCTTGGGTCCCAGCTTGGCCTGTGGGTCAAGCACTTCGGCCCCGGCCAGGGCAGTGGGCAGGTCCTTATCCTTTAGCTCTGCACTGGGCAGAATCATAATCGAAGGCAGATAGCCCTGCCTGCGCCCGGTCAGGGCCAGAGTCAGCAGGGAGAGCCCGTAGCGCACGGTCTCCTTGGCCAGGCTCTCAGCCTTGCCGACAATCAACCAGAGCCCCAAATCATCTTTAGCCAGGCTGTCCAGGGCACCTGCCCAGGCCATTTTCTGCAGATCATCCACCCAGAAATGCCCCTCTGCCTCCAGACCGTAATGCTTTATACTTTGAAAGAGCTCCTTGGCCCAGGCTTCATCTTTTTCCAGCACGGTCAGCCAAACGCTTTTTTTCATTTTCAGCTCTCCTTGAAACTGTAGGCCAGACCAAAGCTTCCTTGATCATCCACTGAGACATGCACACCTTGGGGCATATTGCCCTGGGTCATATGCTTTAGCACATCATGGGACATCTGGGGCAGTATATTGCCGCGCAGGATGAAATCTATATTGCGCGCCCCGGTTTCTGTTTCAGTACACCTGTCCCCTATGGCCTGCACCACCGCATCATCATAGGTTAAGCTCATGTGATTGTTTGTCTCGAACTTATTCTGCAGCTTGGCCAATTTCAGGCGCACAATCTCCTGGAGTGCCTCGCCCTTGAGGCTGAAATAGGGAATGACTGTCATCCGGGCCAAAAGAGCAGGCTGGAAGTACTCTGAGAGTATGGGGCGCACCGCACCCAGAACAGCATCCATAGGGGAATCTTCTGAGGCGGTCATTTCCTGGATGACATCCGAACCTAAGTTGGAAGTCAAAATGATGATCGTGTTGGAAAAGTCTATCTCCTTGCCTTCCCCGTCTGTTAACTCTCCCTTGTCAAAGACCTGGTAAAAGAGGTTCAAGACTTCCGGATGGGCCTTTTCCACCTCATCCAAAAGGACTACTGTATAGGGATGTTGGCGTACTGCTTCAGTCAGTTTCCCCCCTTCACCATAACCTACATATCCAGGTGGTGAACCTATCAGCCTGCTCACAGTATGCTTTTCCTGGAACTCGCTCATGTTAATGGTCACCATGGATTTTTCCGAGCCAAAGAGCAGATCAGCCAGTGTGATTCCGGTCTCTGTCTTGCCCACCCCTGAAGGTCCGGCCAGCAGAAAGACTCCCAAGGGCTGCTGCGCATCTCGGATTCCGGATTTGGCCTCCTTGATTACATCAGCCACAGTGCGCAGGGCGTGCTCCTGACCCTTGATGCGCTCCTTTAGCTGCTCCTCCAGGTAGAGGACTGTCTGGGCCTGATCCCTGGCCATCTTGCCCACTGGTATGCCGGTCCAGTCAGAGACCACCCTGCCCACTACATCCGGAGTGACCTCTATCTGGATCAGGGGCTCAGCCCCCTGGGCCTCGGCCAGCTGGGAGTCCAGATCGCTCAGCTGTTTTTGCAGCTCGGCGTGTTTGTCTTCTTCCGCCTCTGCCAGTTGTCTGCGCATCTCCAGAACCTGTCTGGCTGCCTCCTGCTGTCTTTTCCAGGCCTCGGTCAGCTCCTGGGCCTGCTCTTGCAGCCCTTCGATCTCAGACTCCACCTGATTCAGGCGCTCTTCATCGATAACTACATTGTTTTCCCTGTCCCTGAGCATGGCCTTCTGTTCTCGCTCTAGGGCCTGTATATCCCGTTCCAGGTCTTCCAGCTTACCCGGCTTGGCATCCTGGTTGATCTTGATCCGGGCCGAGGAGGTATCCAGAAGGTCTATGGCCTTATCCGGCAGAAATCTTCCGCTGATGTACTGGTCTGCGTATTCTGCAGCGGCCTGGATCGCATCATCGCGGATAACCACCTCATGGCTCTTCTCATAGGCCTCCCGCAGCCCGCGCAAAATAAGCTTGGTGGTCTTAACTGAAGGCGGGTCCAGCTTGACCAGTTGGAAACGGCGCTCCAGGGCAGCGTCCTTTTCAAAGTATTTTTTGTACTCATTCCAAGTGGTGGCAGCACAGGCCCTCAGCTCCCCCCTGGCCAAGGCCGGCTTGAGCAGGTTTGCCGCATCAGAGGAACCTGCTGCCGACCCACTGCCGATCAAGGTATGGGCCTCGTCGATAAACAAAATAATGGGCTTTTCACTGGCCTTTATCTCCTCTATGACACCGCGCAGGCGTTTTTCAAATTCGCCCTTCATGCCAGCACCAGCCTCCAATGCACCGATATCCAGGCCCAGCAGGCTCACGTCGCGCAAAAAATCCGGCACGTCATTCTGGTTGATCCTCAAAGCCAGCCCCTCCATGACCGCAGTCTTGCCCACACCTGGCTCGCCCACCAATATGGGGTTGTTCTTGCGTCGTCTGGCCAGGATATCCACGATTTGCCGGATTTCCTGATCCCTGCCAAAGACCGCGTCTATCTTGCCCTGGCGGGCCTGCTCGGTAAAATTATTACAAAATTTGGCCAGGGCGGATTCGCCTTCAGACTGGCCGCCTTGCGCCTCAGGATCGCCAGCAGACGAATCTATGGAACTGGTAGCGGTTTCCATGGAACCTGCAGTTAATTGTGCAAACTGCTTTTCGATCTCTTCACGACCTGCATCCTTAAATAATTGGCCCAGCCCTCCGGAAGAAAAAAAGGTCGGTTTGGACAAAAAGCCAAGCAAAACCGCTCCCGAGCGGATGCGCCTTTCCCCCAGATCCACTGAGCTGATCAGCCAGGCGGTTTGCAAGAGCTCTAAAAGCAGAGGGGAAAAGACAGGCTTGCCTGCATTACCAGTTTTCAGATCCTCCAGGGCCTCGTTCAGGGCAGCCTTGAAGCCGCCCTGACTTATGCCCAGCCTATCCAGCATAAGCGGCAGATCTGAATCAGAGGCTTCCAGGCACTTCAGAAAAAAGTGCTCCACCGTGATCTCATAGTGGGTTCTGGAAACTGTCAGGCCGGCACTATCCTGCATGGCCTGGGCACAGACATCGTTCAGCTTGCCCAGCAAGGCTCTCATGTCTACTTCAGTCATTATCAGCTCCTGTTTTCCAGACTAAATTTTAGTTTTTGGTAAAAGTAACAGCGCCTGGTGCCTGGCTCGGGCCGGAGAAAAGCCAGGTCTGCCACCCCAAACTGGACCAGCGCCCAGCACCCAGGGTAGTGGTCTGTTTTTCCCCCCTGCCGATCAACAAAGTCAAATCATAAGCCAAGGTTTGGATACAAAACAAGCTAACATGTTCTTCAATTGCCTTGTGCAGGCTGCTGCCGGGCATTAAGCTCTGAAACTGCTCTGCATCCAACGGGCCCACCTCGATGCCGATCTTGTTCATATGCTCCACGATTTGGCAGCCCAGGACAGTATCCTCACCCAGCGCGTGGCCCTGTTGACCCAGACAGAGAAGTTGATCTTCTGGAACAGATAACTTCTGGGGCTGACACTGCTTAATCTGCACCGGGATGCCGCCCAGCCTGTCCGAAAGCAGTGTTTGCAAGCCCAAAGCAGAGCGGGGATGCTGGGTGTAAAGGCCGGCATAGCGCAGGGCCTGGTAGGTCTCCTCAAATTGTTCCCGCAGGGACTCGTGCCCCAGGCCGATCAGGCAAAAGGCCCGTTCCAGGGCTTCCTGGTCCTCTTCCTCCACAATGCGCACTGCCAGGCGATGCCTGGCCCAGGTCTTGTAGAGCTTGATGAAAAAGTTGTTGTTAAAGATGTCCAAAAAATCCCGCAGGCCGGAAAGGTCTTCCCTGGCTTCGGCTAGAAGCTCCTCGGTATAAAAGGTAGGCAAAGGCGAGGATGAGCCGTAGAGGCCCATAAATGAGACTGTGATCTGGTATCTGTCTGCCTTGGCAACTTCTTCCTTTTTCAGCTCACAGACATCGCTGCCTGGAAAGCCCAGGGAGAGCTCCGGCCTGACCCTTAGGGTATCTGCAAAGAACTCCTGCAGCTTCTTGCCGGAGGTCTGTCCACTCCTGAGCTTAAGCAGGCGTATAGCCTGGATAAAGGAATAGGCCTGCGGCCTCTGCAGAAAGTCCCTTTCTACAGAAGCGGGCGATCGCCTAGCCTGGGCGGCCATTTAAAGAGCTCCTTTTTGCGGGTATCAAGTACGATAAGCCGGGTATAGTTGTTTATGGCAGCATACCCGGCCAAAAGCCTGTCCAGGACCGAACTGAAAAGCTGCATATCCCCCAGCCCGGTAAACCCGTTCGGATCCAGGGTAATCACTATGTCCTGTCCGTGCAGCACCCTGCCTTTTATGATCCGGTGGGAGCGCTCAAAATGCAGCTCCCGGATTGCTTCCACGCGCTGGGTGTTGGCCAGGACCTGGCTTCTATCCCTGGTGTCGGTAAATATATAGATCTTTAATATCTCCTGCAGGCTGTTCACCTCTGCAATGGACAGGTAGTTCAAATAGAGATGGGAAAGAAAGCGCCAGAGCATATTCTTGTCCAAAGGCGGTTGCACAGGCGAAGTAGGAATACGGATATTGGCAAACTGTGCAAGCTCCGGAGAGGACTCCGTGGGCCTATTTATATCCCCCACCTCCAGGTTCTGGGCCAAATCCCCGTTGGTGCACATAATATCCAGGGACAATGTTTCCACATTGGGCGTTTCCATCTGCCCGGTGTAGGCCACTGAGAGATACATCTCCGGCTTGTTGCTTAACGCTGAAGGTTTAGTGCGCACCGAATAAACAGGCTGGCTTTTGCTTTGCGGATTAAACATCTCAAAGGGCATGTACTGCCTTTTTTGCACTGTGCCCTGTTCAATCCCGGTCACCTTTTGTACTGAATAGACCTGAAACTGACCCGTCTCCCCCCAGTCAGGCCTGATCCGGTATTCCGACTGGCGATGATCTAGTAAAATCGGCTCTGCCGAGGAAGAGAAAAGATTAATTGCCGGGCAGACAAAAAGCTGGAAATGGCTGGAGCTTATATCCGGATCTGTTTCAGGCTGTTTTTCAAGCTCAAATATTATTTCAAATCCGCTTCCCGTCCCCCGATCCTGCCAGCGCTCCAGTCCAGTTATATCCAAAAACAGAAATTTCTCCGGGAGAATGAAGTATTCCTGCAGGATCCTGTAAGACGGGAAGGCATTACCCGGATAGGACAGCAGGTTTTCCTTTTCCGCAAAGCCCACCTGCTGGATGGCTGAGGCGGGCAGGGTGATTTCGCTGCCACCACTGCTGGGTCTTACGCGTACTGCATGCAGGTTGTTGGTCAAGAGCTCAAAGCGGCTCGCAGCCTGGGCAAAGGGACCGCTTAGATGCACCCGCAATGAACCTACATTCCATTTGTCCAGGCTGATGCCCTGCAATGCAAACTCCAAGCTCACACTGCTGCGTCCGCCCAAATTTCGGTTGTAGCTGGCTCCGGTTATTTCCAAGGGATGCAAGTCCAAGTCATAACAAGTAGTAAAGCTGCAGGGCACTCCCTCTACCTGGGCGGAATCTATGCGCGCTCCCCGGGGTACGCGCACAGTTTCCAGCAAGCTGCGCTTGGGCTTGAACTTGATCATGGTCATGGACGGTATGGGCCGCAAATAATGCGGGAAGACCATATTGATCAGACCGTGGATTATCTCCGGCAGATCGTCTTCCAGCTTCTGGCTTATCAGGCTGGAGAGAAAGGCAGTACCTTCCAGCAGGCGCTCCACATCCGGGTCCGAGCTTTGCTCAGCAAGCATCGGGGCCAGGGAAGGGTGGGCCTGGGCAAACTCAGTGGCCAGTTTGTGCAGGTGGTAGAGCTCCCTTTCGTAATACTCTTTACTCATGATCCACTTTTTGCACCGCTTATGCTGATTTTTCCATCCGGTTCCAGTATAGTTTCAAAGACCACCGGGACCTGGTCTTCTTTGAAACGTACCTTGGATTCCAGCCGGAAGACCAAGCCGCTGGACACATTTTGCTTTTTTTCCTCTTGGATGACTTTCACATCTGCCAGTCTAGGCTCATATTTAAGAATAATCTGGCGTACGGAGTCTTGTATATCTTCAATTGAGCGTGGATTGAGCTCCGAGAGCAGGTCCGTAAAATCCGGTATCCCGTAATCATCCGCAATCTCCACAGACCCTTGCCTCGTATTTAGCATCAGGCGCAGATGGTTGGTAATGGAACTTTCCAGGATCTTCAGACTGGAAGATTCAGACTGACTGGCGGGCTTCTCCTTATTTATAATGCGCTCAAAAAGACGCTCTTCGCGTATTTGCATGCTCTCTCAGTTCCTAAAGTATGCATGGTTTAACAGACCGCTAAAAGCCATAAATATGCCTTAGCTTGTTAGCGGCCTGTCCATATCCTTTTTGGCTAGCAGTTGCCCCTTAATCTCCTTGCCAGGAATCAGTAGTTTCAATATTGCCGTCCGTGTAGGTCCAAGTGATTTTGGAATAGGTGAAATGGACCTCCTCCATGTCGTGATAGGGTTTATTCTCCGGCAAAAAGGTCATGGGAGTATATTCCCTCATGTTCACTATAATCGCATCATTCAACTTGATCTTAAAGTAATTAGCTTCTGTGCCATCTGGCTTGATAGTGTAGAAATCAAGCTGCACAGGGTCTAAATGCTCTCCGTCACAGCATGCCTTGAAGAGCTTGGGGGAGGCATTGTCCTTGTGCTTGGTTATGCAAAAAGGATTGTGGATGCGTTGACCTGTGGGCAAACCTGTATGCGTGTCCTTGGGAATCTCTACGCTGTGATCTGCTTGATAGACCAGGATGGTGTCCTTCTTGTCCCCGCCCTGAGTGCAATCGCCCTTGATATCGCCCTGACTCTTGCCTTTGACCTTCATATAGCTGGTTAGTGCCATAATCCATTTCCCTCCTTTGACTACATGGTTTCAATTATTTATTCTTTATCCAATTTACCCACCAGAGACAGGGTGAAGGAAGCCCCCATATACTTGAAATGGGGTTGAGCCTTGAGGCCTACGGAATACCAACCCGGATCTCCTGCCACATCCTCCACGGTGATCTCTGCCTTGCGCAGGGGTCGCCGGGAACGGGTGGCCGGGTCAGGCTGGTCCATTTCTGTTACATACTGCTTGATCCAATTGTTCAACTCTCTTTCTACATCCTGGCGCTCCTTCCAGGTGCCGATATTTTCTCTCTGAATGACCTTGATATAGTGGGCCAGCCTGTTCATGATCATCATATAGGGCAGCTGCGTAGATAAGCGGTAATTGGTTTCTGCCTCCTTGCCCTCGGGTGTATTGCCGAAGGTCTTGGGTTTCTGGCAGGAGTTGGCCGAGAAAAAGGCGGCATTGTCAGAGCCCTTGCGCATGGTCAGGGCTATGAAGCCTTCCTCTGCCAACTCAAACTCCCTGCGTTCGGAAATAAGCACCTGGGTGGGGATCTTGGTCTGCACCTCGCCCATGCTCTCGAATTGATAAAGGGGCAAATCCTCCACAGCCCCACCGCCCTGGGGCCCGATAATATTGGCGCACCAGCGGTACTTGGCAAAGCTGTCAGTCAGACGGGAGGCAAAGGCAAAAGCGGTATTGCCCCAGCAGAATTTTTCATCGCGATCAGAAACGTCCTCTGTAAAATTAAAGGTCTTGGCCGGCTTAGTGTTCGGACCAAAGGGCAGCCTGAGCAGGAACTTGGGCAGTGTTAGGCCCACATATCTGGCATCTTCTGATTCCCTGAAGGAATGCCACTTGGCGTACTGCGGCCCCTCAAATATGGAATGCAGGTCCTTGAGATTGGGCAGTTCCTTCCAGGACTCGATTCCAAAAAATTCCTTGGAGGCAGAGGCTATGAATGGAGCATGGGACATGGCTGCCACGCTGGCCACTGAATGCAGAAGCTGCATATCCTGCGGCCCGGGACCGATGTCGTAGTTGGCGATCATAGCCCCGATGGGTTCCCCCCCGAATTGTCCGTACTCCGCAGTATAAACGTGCTTATAAAGCCCAGACTTGGTCACTTCCGGGGCGTCTTCGAAATCATCCAGAAGATCTTGTTTGGAGACGTTTATAAACTGAATCCTATTATTTTCCCTAAAGTCTGTCTGATCAACCAAGTACTTGAGCGAACGCCAGGCGGACTCCATTTTCTGGAAGTTCTCACTATGCATTATCTCGTTGACCTGGGAGGAAATCTTGCTGTCGATATCGCTGATCATATCATCCACCAAGGTACTGGAGACCTTGGCCCCTTGTTTGTCCCCAGCCACGATTTGCTGCAAGAACTCCTGCAATCCGCGCTTGGTGCTGGAATAGCCCTCATCACTAGGCTTTAATTTAGTGGTCTCCACTATTTCGTCCAGCAGGGACGAATCACCTTGTTCAGTCTGCTCTTGTGTTTCCTGTTCTTTTGCTTGTTCATCAGCCATAAGTTCTCTCCTCCATTATTGGTCGATTCCCAGCTCTTTAAGCAGCTTATTCCTGGCATCTTCGTCCTTGACCAGTTCCTGAATCTTGTTTCTGAATTCAGAGATATTGGCCAGAGGGCCCTTGAGTGCTTTCAGGGCCTCGCGCAACTCCATAAGCTCAGACAATTCAGGAACTTTTTCAACTATAGAGTCCGGTTCAAAATCGGACAGGTTTTTGAAATTAAGATGCACAGCCAGTTGATCATCTTCTTTCCCGGAAATAGTATTCTGGACATTCTCTTTCAGTTCCAGGTTCTGGGCCTCCATGACACTAGCAAAGTTATCCTTGTCCACATTGACCGGTTCGCGGTTTTCAAGCATGGTTTCGTCTTCCTGATTGGTAAAATCTCCCAAAACCATGAGCTTCAGGGGCAGTTCCACCTCTTCCTGAGCGCCGCCTGTTTCAGGTTTATAAACAATATTGACCCTCTCTTTAGGTGCTACTGAACCTTCTTTAGCCATAACTTCCTCCTTTGTTACTTGCTAACAAAACTTAGACATTATTTAATCAGACCCCCCTGAAAACCGCAAGGCGCTGGCAGGGCTTATGCCCACCATCCTGGAAAATATCTCCTGGGCCTGCTTTTTTGATTCTTCGGCCTGGCTGCCTTTAAGCGCCCTATATACCCCTTTCAAGCCTTCCAGGGCCAGCTCAGGCTCCCATTCCTGGAGCCCATGCCTGTCGATCATGTTAACTACCCTCTCACTATAATACGTAGCCAATTCAAAATTGTTTCTCTGTGTTAACAATTGAAGCATGCCCACTTGAAGTCGATAGCGATCTCGCAGCCGGCCATTAGCTTTCAGGGCTTGGTCTAGGTGAAGAAGACCTCCCACCAGATTGTTATCAGAAGCCATTTTCTGGGCTTGCTCAACAGCCTTTTGTACAGGGTCCCGATCTTCTTGCCTGTTTGCTCTGGAACCTTTTGTCAAAGACTCAATCCAGGTCAGGGTGCTCTCCCCGCAAAAAGGCGTTCCGTCATTAAAGCACTGTTGCTCGATTCCTGGCAGACGCTGTACAAAAAAAGCTGTTTCAGCCTCCAAGGCCCTAAGCGCGGCCTTCCAGCTATCGCCCAGGCTTTGCAGGGCCCGAGCGCTGGCATAGTTCAAATCCAGCCAGAATATATGTTCCTGCAAATGCGTCTCTGCCTGTTGCAGGGCCTGTTCAAAATTTGAATTGCTCAGTAGCTGTTCCAGGGTGGTGCTTATTTCCTCTTCTGGGGGCGGAAGTCTGGTAAAGGAACCGTCAAGGGGCGGAAGGGCCTGCACTTTGCTCCAGGCTGCCCAACGATTTATTCTGAACACTCTGGGATCCTTGGGGTCCTGGTATGCCAGCCATTCCCTGTAGGATAAGAGCAGGTCCAGGCCCTGCCTCAGGAGCTTGTCCGCATCCTGGGCCTGCATGGAGGTGGCATCAGCTGGTGGTTGTGCTGAAGCTTGAGGCTGGGCTGGGGCTTGTTTCTTTTGAGGCTGGATCTGTTGTGTGGCTTGAGAGGATTCCTTTTGTGCCTCTGCCTGCTGCTGGGAATCCTGCTCTGCTTCCGGTTCAGCTACCGGGATGTGCTCAATCAGTTCCAGTAACTCCCGCAGTATCGGTGCATCATCCGAGATGTTCCCCAGGGTCTGATCCAGATCCTTGACCGCATCCTGAAGCCCCTGCATGAGGTCTTTGTCCTGGGCTTCATCCGGCAGATTGTTTTTCAAGAAGGATAAGGCCTTTTCTTTCCACCAGGCATAGGCATTTAGTCTGCCCCGCATCCTTTTTTTGGGTGGATGCATGCTTTCCCAAAAATTAGTGGTCAAGCCCAGCAAAAGCCTGGCACCGTCTGCCAGTCCTGGAAGACCCTCCCTATTTTGCAGCGCAACCGCAAGATAGACAGCCACATTTACATCCTTGGATTTGTTGGCCAGGATGTCTACGCATATTTTGCGCACCTTTTCCCAATCAGTAGTGGTGCCATCCGCCTTGGCCTCAGACAATAAATCAATCTGTTCCTGTAAGACATCGAAATCCTTAGTATATCGAACGTCTTCTCCAGATGGCTTATCCTCGGATATAGGGATCTGACCCAGCTTAATTATATCCATAACTACTTATTTTTATAGTTACTTCGAATATGATTACTATTCGTATTTTGAATAAAAAGATAGTATCTATTCAGCATCTACTGTGAATAGTTACAATAAATATACAGTAAGTTAATTAGAAATAAATTGTCAAAATCTTTTTGCGCCCGCTATCTAAACTTAAGCCAGGACTATTGCAGCAGGTTTTTTCCTGAGCCTGGGCAACCAGTTGCGCTGCAGCAGCAAGATATAGAAGCTTCCAGCCTTAGATCCAGTGGGTAAATCTGAGCCGGGAAGAATGGTCCCCTTTGCCTTGACCCTGCATAAAATTGGCCCTATAGTGCTTTTGCTCGCCTTTTGGAGCCAGCCCCAAATAAGCACCCAGTGCGCCTCGTCTTAATAAATGCAAGGAACAGAGCTTTTGACACCAGGTAAAGGATCCAGGGACCAGTTCAAAGGGATCCTCCTGACCATGCTCGGAGCCTTTTGTTTTGCCTTGGGCCCGGTCTGGGTCAGATCCATTGAGGAATATTCCGCAATCAGCATTGTCTTCTATCGGGCCTTGATCGGTGCTATTTTCCTATTGCTCTGGATCCTGCGCGTGCCCACCCTGCGCCAGCATGCCGATCCCAGGAGCTTGGCTCGCAAAGAGATCCTGGTGCTTTGCGCTGTGGGCATTTGCATGTGCGGCACTGCAGCCTTCTATTTCTATGCTGTCTTGCACACCACTGTGGCCAAGGCTGTGCTTCTGCACTACACCGCACCCATCTATGTGGCAGCCATAAGCCCATTCCTGTTGCGGGAAAAAACATCTTTTCTGGCCTGGATAGCGGTCTGGGTGGGGATTCTGGGCACGCTGCTGATTATAGAACCCCAGAATCTGCTCCAGGCGGAGGCAAGCGAGGTCAAAGGCCTGATAAGCGCCCTGCTTTCAGGGATCACCCTGGCCGGGGTATTTTTGTGCGGCCGCTATCTGGCCCACAGCCTGCCCTCTCTGGTGCGCACCATGTGGGGCATAGCAGTGGTTCTGATCCTGCTCTTGCCCTGGGGGGTAGCAGTGCCCCAGGGGCTTTTTGGGACCAACCTGCCCTTTTTATTGCTGCTGGGCACTGTTTCCCTGGTCCTGCCCTACACCCTGTTCTTCAAGGCCCATAATTATGTATCAGCCCAGACCTCTTCTGTAGCCGCCCTGTTTGAGCCTGTATGCGGAGTCTTGCTGGGAATATTGTTGTACAGCGAGCACCTGAGCTGGATGGGAGCCTTGGGTGCGGCCCTGATCCTGCTTAGCATCTATCTCTCCAGCTGCCGCTAAGTAGCCGTTCACGGGGTCCTGCGGAGCGTAGAGTTGTGAGGCTCGAAGTGCTGCAACCGCAAGAGTGCTTACTACTTGAATACCGTGGGCTACTCCTGTTCGCACAGCTGCAGCGAGAGCCTGTGACTCCTAGCGTAGCAGGGCCCCGTGAACGGGTACGTCGCTATGATCTGCCCTGGCTCCCTGCAGCCAGATCCAAGAGCGCTTTTCTGACCTCCTCTAGAGCCATAGGCTGCACCAGGGCCTGGCCAATTTCCTGGAGCAGGACAAAATGGATGACATCGCCCTGGCGCTTCTTGTCCTTGCCCAGGGCCTCCAGCAGCTCCTGGGGATCCCCTTGGATGCCTACAGGCAAGTTCAATCTCTGCAACAGATGGATCAGCCGCTGGGCCTGCCCTTCAGCCAGAAGGCCCTGCCGCACAGAAAGCTGGGCAGCCAAGACCATGCCCTGGCTGACAGCCT
This sequence comes from Thermodesulfobacteriota bacterium, assembly GCA_051744965.1. GTDB lineage: Bacteria > Desulfobacterota > Desulfovibrionia > Desulfovibrionales > Desulfothermaceae > CAZBUB01. The sequence continues at coordinate 29,407 of JBNJDO010000009.1, forward strand.
CTCCGTGCGGAATACCTTGCACCTTTTCCAAAGCGTGGCCAAAGGTATGCCCGAAGTTCAGCTTGCGCCGCTCCCCTTTCTCCAGCTCATCCCGGTTCACAATCTCCGCCTTGATCCGCACTGAATCGTAAACCAGCCTCTGCAGGCAGTCCTTGTCCAGGCTCAAAGCATCTTCTGCCCTTTGCTCCAGAAACTCGAACATCCCTGCATCAGCTATGGCTGCATGCTTGACTATCTCGGCCAATCCGCAGCCTATATCCATTGCATCCAGGGTTTGCAGCATATCCAGATCGCAAAGCACGAATTCAGGCTGCCTGAAAACTCCTACCAAGTTCTTGTAGCCCTGGAAGTTGACCCCGTTCTTGCCGCCTACGCTGGCATCCACCTGGGCCAGCAGGGTGCTGGGCACCAGGCCCAGATTCAAGCCCCGCAGATAGGTGGAGGCAGCGAATCCTGCCACATCGCAGACCATCCCGCCGCCTATGCCCACCACACAAGTGCTGCGGTCCACCTCCAGACGAAGCAGCTCCTGGTAGATTTTATGCACAGTATCCAGGGTCTTGTGCACTTCTCCCTGCGCAATGACAATCAACCCAGTCCCTGGCAAGCGACTTCGATAAAGCTCAGACACTCGCTGATCAGTGATCAGAACTATATCCCCATGCCCTGCCTGCCTGGGCAAATCTTGCAACAGCCCCTGATCAATCAGAATCCTGCTTGCGCCGCTCGCGCCCTGAATATCCAGCCTGGGCATCATGTCATCCTTATCTAGTACTATAGCGAAAATTCCATTATCACAAAAAGCACTGCCTGGTCCTTAGGCGGGACATTCCAGATCCTGCTGCAGCTGTTCATGCGCTTGCCGCAGGACCTGTTCAGTATCCTCCCAGCTCAAGCACTCATCTGTAATGGATACTCCGTACTGCAATGCGGAGCTGTCAGGTTGGAATTTCTGCTTGCCGGAGTGGAGGTTGCTCTCCAGCATAATGCCCTTGATGCAGTCCCTGCCCTGCAGAATCTGCTCCAGGACGTTCTGCAGCACTGGGATCTGGCCCTGGCATTTCTTGCCGCAATTGGCATGGGAACAGTCCACGATCACTGCCTCAGGCAGCTCCTTTTCCCGCAGCTTGCTGCAGGTCTGTTCAACGCTCTGGGGATCATAATTCGGCCTGCTGCCTCCGCCCCGCAAGACCACATTACCCCAGACATTGCCCTGGGTGCACACCATGCAGATCCTGCCCTCCTGGTCCACGCCCAGGAAGCTCTGCGGGGTCCTGGCAGCCAGCATGGCATTGATTGCTGTGTCCAGATTTCCGTCAGTGCCGTTCTTGAAGCCGACAGGCATGGACAGCCCGCTAGCCATCTGGCGATGGGTCTGGGACTCTGTGGTTCTGGCCCCTATGGCAGACCAGGAAATCAGATCTGAAAGATACTGGGGAGTAACCGGGTCCAGCATCTCTGTGGCCGCAGGCAATTGCATCTCGTTTATTCGCAGCAAAAGCCTTCTGGCCTTGTGCAGCCCGGCATGGATATCGCAAGTGCCGTCCAGGTGGGGATCATTGATGAGTCCTTTCCAGCCGATGGTGGTCCTGGGCTTCTCAAAGTAAACCCGCATTACTATATACATGCTCTCGGAAAGCTCTTCCTGCAGCTGAGAAAGCTTCTGGGCGTAATCCAAGGCTGCCTGTTCATCATGGATGGAACAGGGTCCGGCTATCACCAACAGCCTGTGATCCCTGCCTGAGAGGATATCCTGGATGGTTTTGCGGCCCTGCTCTACAGTATCCCTGGCTTCTGGGCCTACAGGCAGATCCTGCTTCAATTCATTGGGTGTCATCATGGCTTCATACCCCTGTATTCTAATGTCGTCAGTGGAATTCATACCTTGAACCTCCTTTGGTTTGTGGTTTGGGGCCAAAAGCTGCGGCCATTTCGAAGCCAGGGATCAGTACAAGCCCTGTTTTCCGAAATGTACATGCTGACCTCCCTTGGGTTTGCAAAAACATGGATGCAGACAGCAAAAAATAAGCTCCAAAACAAAAGGGCCGTGGGGGCTATCTGTTGTCAGCCCCCACGGCCCTTAAAAAAGGAAAGCCGCGGGGACCTTTCTGGTCTGCCCGCGGCTTCTTTAGCCAGGATTTTTATCTACTCATAACCCCCCAGGCAGACCGGTCCTATAAAAGCTGCTAAAATAAAACCAAAAATAAGCAGTAACCGGAACAGCCTGGTAATAGCGCATAAATTTATCCTTGCTCCATATTGTTTTTACTCTTTTTACGAACATTGAGCGCTGCTGTCAAGCCCTGCAGAAATCATTTTTGGCCTTGATAGGGCCAAACAATGCCCCAGAGCTTTTTGCGGTAGCGATACACCCCGGTCAGACAAAGCAATGCCAGCAAGATCCAGAACAAGTTCCATTTGCCTTCTGCAGCTGCCCCGCCCAAGGCCACCACAGGCAGGGTCATCAAGCTTTCTGTGCCCCAGTTCAGCAGCAGGAAGCTGGGATAAGGCAGCCCGGTCAAGGCCATAAGATAGGTCTTCAATATGTAAGGAGGTCCAGGAAGAAGCAACAGGGAGACCATCACCAGGCCAGGCCTTTGCACATACAGGGCTGGGGGCTTATACCCCCTTCTCTCCAGGAAACGAATCAAGGGCCTTCTGACAAAGGTTCGGGTCAAAAAGAAGCAGATGCTCATGTGCAGAGGCAGGATCAGCCAGGTCAACAGCATGCCCCAGGCCAGACCGAAATGTACCCCGGCCAAAACCAGAAACACGCTGAAAGGAAATCCCACTAGAGGCAAAATGAGCATCAAAAGCAAAAATATTGGGCCAGAAACATGCCTGGCCAGGTATGTGGATACTAGATCCACTAAGCCTGCAATATCCAGCGCAGCCGCTTGGCCCCAAAAATTTGCTGCAGTGGCTAAAGCCCCCAAGCCAAGCAGGGACAGGGCCCAAAACTTCCAGGAATAGAAGATGCCGTGCACTTTACTGAGATGCCTGCTGCCAGAACAGGCAGGGGTTTATCTCGTACCAGGAAATACCAGAAGTCATGCTTACAGCCTTGCACGGACTGAGCACACCCAAGGTAACCAAAAGGTCCACCGCCTGGTGCAGGTCCAAATCCAGCCCCAACTGCCTGGCCAGGACACCGAAAAGGCCTGCTTCCAGCCTATTGGCCCGGGTATGCTCCATGCTGTGCGTAACCAGGCGCACCAAGGCCTGGGAGTCCACAGCTGGACACATGGAAAAAACGCCGGTCAGGGCCTGCTCTGGATCCGGCCTGGCACTCCAGGCGCAGTAGCGCAGCATGCTCCTGGCCACTGGGGGCATGAAATAGGACTCCCCAGGACTCAGCTCCAGGCTCTTCTCTTCCCAGGAGGAACCGGTTCCAGATTTGACTGGAATGAGCACCCGCTGCTCAAACAAGGTCAAAATGTGATCGTTCTTTTCCTCGCAGTCCACATCCAGCTCCTCATAGCTGGTAAGCTCTTTTTCCATGCATTTAAACAGCATCCCTGCCAAGCAGCTGGCCTCATGCTGATCAAACATGCCTTCCAGAGCCGCTTGGATGCGGTTTTTTTGTTCCTGGACCATGGATTTTTCCCCTTGGGTTTATAACCAACCCTTATAAGTTGGTATCAAAATGAATCCTTCCAAGCAGCTGTGATTGTTATGGGATGGTATCTAAAAAACCACAAATCACAAAATACAAACTGGGCAAAGTTTAGCATGCTTCTTGATTTCTTTGCCTTTCATTTTTTACTCTGAGGGTCTTTATTTTGAAGTTGGAGATCATTTGAAATTTGAGATTTTCAACCCCTTCCACAAAGCTTAACTCCCTAATATTCCTTGTCCTGCTCCTCTGCCTCCTGGCCGGCCTTATGGGCCACATCAGCCTCAGAAGCGATTTCCGTCTCCGCACTGGCCTCTCCTGGTTCCTTTCCAGGATCCTGCTCAGCAGAGCTTGCCAGGGTAGCCCTGTCCTCCTCCAGCACCCGCAAAGGAGGAGCGCTGCCTTCCTTATCCACACCAAACCAAATGGTGCGATGCGGAAAGGGAATCTCAATGCCGCGCTCGTCAAACACGCGCTTCATACGTTCCAGAAAGGTCCGGCGCACCGCGAACTGACGCAAAGGCCTGGTCTTCATGCGCACCCTAATCTCCACGGCTGAATCAGCCAGGTTATTCAAGCCTAAGACCTCCAGATCGCCAAGAATGTCCGGCCCCCAGGTATCATCCTGGTGCAGCTCCAGGGCCACATCCTGCAGGGCCTGCATCACCTGGCCATAGTCTTCCTGATAGGCCACTCCAGCATCTATCAGGGCATATCCAAAATCCCTGTTGTAATTGCTTACCGAGGTCACATCACCGAAAGGAACCACATGCACTGTACCTTGCAGATCCCTCAAGGTCACCGTACGCACCGTGAGCTTCTCTACGCCTCCGGAATGCCCTCCTGCATCCACCCAGTCCCCGACTGCAATGGAATCCTCCATGAGCAGAAAGGCTCCGGTGATCACATCCTTGACCAGGGTCTGGGCCCCAAAGCCTATAGCCAGGCCTACCACGCCTGCGCCAGCTATCAAAGGAGCCGCGTTTACCCCCAGCTGACCTAGAACAATCATGCCTGTAATCAAAATCACGGCAATCCGGACTACATTGCGCACCAAAGGCAGCAGGGTCAGCTTGCGAGCACTTACCCTGCCCTGTTCTTCCTGGGCCAGGGTTTTTTCTATCTTGGCGCTGATAAGCTCCCAGCAAAAGAAGGCTGCGCCTACAATTAGGACCAAAATCAGCAGATCAGACACTAGGCTGCCTCCCTGGGGACTGAACAGCCAGCCCAGGGTGCCCAGACCCCAGGCCTGAAGTATAGCCAACGCAGTTACCAGATAGATCACAGCCTTCAAGGCCTGGCGAAAAATGGACTGGTAACGGTTGGTCCTGGCTTCCAGCCCGGGATAGGCAGCCTTGACCTTATCGCTGGTCTGAAACAGCCTGTCCACACCCTGTACAGCCAGACGCTGCAGGCCGGCAGCCACAGCCAGAATCAGCCCGGTCAAAACCAGGGCCCCAGCAAAGTAGACAAAACCACCCTCAATCTCCAGGGCCCAGGTCAAAAACAAGCCAGCAAGCAGGATGATAGCTAGGATATGCCAGATATCTGCCAGCCTGCGGCGCAAAGCCCCTACTGCCTCCATCTTGCTTCGGGCCTTGCCTGTTTCCTGCTCTGGACCATCAGGGGCTTTAGCTCCTGCTTCGCCTCCAGTCCTGCCCTGCTTCAGCCATTTGGCCACATCAGCCCGATTTTGCATCACCAGAACTATGGCCATGATAGTCAAGGCCAGGCCCAGCAGCTTGAGCAAAAAGGCCTGCAAATGTCCAGGCAGTCCCATAAGCAGGGCTGCCTCCAGGATAAAGTAGCCGTACACAGCCAGGCCTACTACCCGCCTGAGCCAGCAGTACAAATACTGCACAGTTTCCTCGGCCAAAGGCAGCAGACGCAGATCTGGGAAGCCCGGCACCAGCACCAGCCTGGCCAGAACCAGTACAGTCTTAACCATAACATGGGCATTGACCAGAGTCAGGGCCAGCAACTGAGTCCCCTCCCGGGATTCCAGAAAAGACAACAGAGCATACGCTGCAGCAGCAAAGGCCGCAATCGGGATCAGCTCCAGAATGGTCCGGGCCAGGAAGAACCCCCCCCGCAGGGCGAGGTTGTCTTGACCCTGGTCCATAAGCGCTCTCTGGGCCCGGCTAAGCAGCCTGCGCACTATCCTTTCCGCAATCAGCCCCAGCAAGAGCACCAGGATCACCTTGCCCAGCATCTCGGCCCAGATCTTTAGCTGTGCTGGATCCCGGGCCTGCTGCATCAACTCCTGAATTGCTCCCGGAATCTGAAGCAGGCTGGCGCTTGCCCCTGCTAGCTGCCTATTCAGCCCCTGCATGCGCTGGGATACCAGCTGCAGCACCCCGCCTGCCAGTCCAGGATCTTGTTCTGGAGTGGTCTGCTCCTGCACCTCCGCCTGCCTGGCTGCCAGCAGGGTGCGCAGATCCTGCTTGAGCCTCTCCAGGCGCTCCGGGTCTTCCAGATCCTGCAATAAGCTGCTCAAGCTCTGCTCTGAAACCGCGAGTTCCCCACTTGAGGACTCCTGCTGAGCTTGGGCCAGAGAAAAGCCCCAAAAAAACAGGCCTAACAGCAAAAAAAGGCAAACCAGTACTCTGAACCTGGTCAAACCAACCTTCATTGTGCCTCCTTTGGGTTGGAAAATATGGGATTTAAATTAGCTACGACTGATCAAGAGAGCATACTTGACCCGCACCTGAAACTGCAAAAAACAGCACAGCTGAGAGGCTGAGCGGAATATTAACCGGAATCCTGACCAGCAGCGCTTTTACTGCTTGCGCAGGATATGCCAAGGCCTGTTCATAATCAAGGCAGGAGCAAAAAAAGCAGAGCAAGCAATCAATTGGATGTTTCTACTATGGACAGTGTATACTTTGACTCTCTCCTGGACAGAATGTACTAATCAGGCACTGCGCACCATTGCTTCTTCAGAATCCTTAAACAAATTTTACCGACTTGTGCCTCATCTGGCAAAACAAGGCAAACTCCCTGCAGTTTCAAGAGATTTTAGCTAACCACCATGCCCTAGCGGGCACAACCAAGGATACAAAATATCCGGACAGACACAAGGTCTGCCCCCTACAGGTATAACCAGAATCTGGGTGTTTTTTTAAACCTTCGATGCTACCCGTGTCCGTAAATAAAGCCGCTGGATACACCTGTAGATCTTGTTTTCGCCCGAAATCGATTCGTGTAAGTCCAATTGGTTACATCGTTTTTTTTTCATACTAACTTGCTGGTTCAAAGTTCCTGGTTCACGGTTCACGGTTATAAGAATAAAATCAACAAGATAGGATAAAAATAGAAACTCCGGTTTGTCTCTTGACTATCGTTAATAAAAACAAATACCTATGTAATAACTTTTGACTGTCGAGATACTAAGGAGCATTGCTTATGGCCTGGAAGGAGCCGGAAGTCAGGTTCCGGGAAAGATATCCTTGGTTTCACATAGCCCTGGGCCTGCTCATGCTGGGGCATATTGTGTTGCAGATAGCCACTGGCCAAGCCTCTGTGGGACAAATCGGAGGGCCAATCACCTTTCAGCAAGACCCTGTGGTTTTCGGTATAGTGCTGGCAGTGGAAGGCTTGCTCGGTGGGGGGCTAGTGGTAGACGGGGGCAGAATACTGCTCAAGAGAAACAAGTAGCCTTGAGCTATAGCATCTTCAGCAGCAAATTGCTGCTTGTTGACAGATACTGAGTCTTTCATAGCAGATGCCCCCGGATTTGCTGGGGCTACTTCTATTCCAAGCAGAGTCCTGGAGCCGCGCCCGGCCAGAAAAACCGCTCCGCAGCCACCTCCTGGATACCATGCAGCTTGGCCTTGTTCAGTCCGTTCAGCACCATTCTGAACAGCTCTGTATCCCGCATCAGACATAAACAGCCGCAGGCAGCAGAGATCTCGTCAAAGGCCTGCACCTGGTCCCTGCGGATGCTTCTGCCTCTCATGATCACCGGCACAGGCTCGCCTGAATGGATCAGGGGTCCGCTGCTGGGAGTGCTGTGGTCTGAAGCTATAACCGCAAGTATCTCTGGGTCCTGGGCCAGAAGGGACATATAGGGAGTTAAGGCCCTGTCCAGGCCTTCTATAACCTCCAGCTTGACTTGGCAGTTTTTGCTGTGGCCAGCCTGATCCGGGGCCTTGGTGTGCACGTGGATGAAGTCGCATTCCGACAGCAGGCTGGCTGCCAGATCCAGCCTGGAAGATAAATCCGCCTGGGGATTGCCCTCCGGGGCTATGTCTCTTGCCTGCAGGCCAATGCACCTGGCCAGCCCCTGGAACATGGCCCCTGAGGCAATGCTGGTCCCCTTCAAGCCGGTGCGGGCTGCAAAATCGGGCACAGGGCATATCCGGCCTGGGCGTTGGGTTACCAGGGCATTTACCGGTTCCAAGCCCCTTTGTCTGCGCCGGGTGTTTAGCTCTGATTGATCCAGGCTATGAAAGGCAAAGCGCAGATAGGCCTGCACAGCCCGGGCAGTGGCCCAGGCCTGGTCATCCTGCTGCGCTTCCTGCAGGGGCAGCACATCCGTGGCCCAAGCCTGATCCCGCATGGGGTTGCTGTCTGTAAGCAAGGCGCTGACATCCCCTTCCAGGATCAGCACTCCGAACAGGTCCTTGAGCTGATGCAGGCGAATGTCCACGCCCTGATGCTCAAATCTGCCCACCAGGCTGAACATGGACTGCAGCTCTGCTTCCTGGACCTGCCTGGGTTTGTCTTGGACTACATACAGGCTCCCGGAGCGATTCTCCGCGCTTACCAAATGGGCCAAAAGCACCACCTGCTTGCTGCTTAGATCAATGCCTGCCCCCAGGGCTTCCAGAGCTCCCCGCCCGGGGAACATGCTCTGGGGATAACCGAAAAGCGCGAAATGGGCACTCTCGCTGGGAAAGGGCTCCCCCAGGCTTCCTGCATGGAACAGGCCGTTGCCGCCCAGATCTGCCAGATGGTCCAGATTGGGAGTATAAGCCGCCTGCAAAGGGGTTTTTCCGCCCAGCTCCGGGTACTGCCGATCTCCCAGGCCGTCCAGGACAATAAGCAGGCACTTACTGGGAGACATAGCTTGCACCCCCTGCCTTCCGCAATACGGCTGGCAGGTCCCAGGCCTTGCACAGGGTAGCTGTGCTCTGGGGCACCAGATGCACCCAGGGCTCTGCATCAATCATGGCCTGCCTTATCTGGCTGCTGCTCAAGCCCTTGGTTTCCGGAGTCCGCTCCCAGAGCACTTTGGTCTTCAGCCCCAGGGATTGAAATTTTTCCAGCTTGCGCCTGCCCCAGTCGTCATAAATGGTCAGGAAGAACGTGGCCTGCAGGGGCACATATGCACCGTACTGCTCAGGGAAGTTTATGGGCAAGGGAGTGACCGAGAAGTCGGGTCCTTTAAGGCCTGCGTCTGCCAGGGCGCATTTGACCATGAGCATCCGCTGGTAAAAGCTCAAAGGATTGGCCCTGGGATCAGAGCGCTCCGGGTCTGCGGGATCAAAGCTGGTAAGTCCGGGATCAGGGTTGGTGATCCCTACCACCAGGTGTTCGCACTCTGCCTTGCCAGCCAGAAGATAAGCCAGATGATCGTTGTGCAGGACCTGAAACCGGCCGTGGATAACTCCGGTACTCCTGGAGAGCAGACTAGAGGCCAGGCTTTTTGATCGACTTTGCATTGCCAAATCCTATAGCAATCGTTTGCAGTCATTGTGATTTTCGATTTGTTATTGACCTAAATGCCAGATATAGTTTGCAGCAGTAAGCTCAAGCCTAGTGCCGCATCACAATCTTCGCATATCAGATAGAGCCGGCTTGTTTCTGGTTCCCCTCCCTGCCGCTAGCTTTGGAGCGGGAGGGAGGGGCCAGGGGAGGGTTCCTTATTGATAAACTTAAGACCTTACACAGTACTTAGGATAACACAGTCATGCTTTTAGATCTCCATGTGCACAGCACATTCTCGCCCTGCAGCAGCATTGGGCTGCAGGATATCTTATCTCAAGCCCAAAGCAAAGGCCTGGATGGGGTCTGCATCACAGATCACGACACCATGGCAGCCAGACAATGGATATCCGAAGGAATTCAGGCCAATGGACTATGTATAATTGTGGGCCAGGAATACAGTACCAG
>JBNJDO010000010.1:0-36203 GCA_051744965.1 Thermodesulfobacteriota bacterium
AGCCTGAGCCGGGGTGATCTAATGCTTTAGGGTCCACTGCTCTACTTCCCGGGCCAGGTCCTGCGCCAGATTGTTGACGATCACATATACTGGATGCTCAGGCATCCAGCTTTTGGTCTTGAACAAAATGAAATCCTTTTCAGTCTGTCTTTGCATCCTGCCTGAATGTTCCATGGACCAGATCAGCTCATCCTGGGCTACGGTGTAGATATTGACCAGCATGGAAACAGAACTCCTGCCCTGGGTGCCACCCTCCATGTAGTGGGTGAGCTGACCCTGGATATACAGATCTGCACCCTTGTCCTGGGCTATTTGCCTGAGCCCCTTGCTGCCGGGCCACTTCCGCAGGTCCTCGAACTCCATGGCTGAGAAGACCTCCTCTTGGAGCCAGGTTCGCCAGAAAACCCTGCCCACTTTGCGGCCAGCGTCAAAATCCCCTCCTGCCTGCTCAGAGACGTAAAATGGAAAGAATAACACCCGCAGATCTGAGGGGGACTTGTGCAAAGGGTGGATGACCATGCGGTCCTGGGACTTCTCCAGTTCAGGACGCTGGTGGACAATCAGGTGGGCCAGCTCAGGCTCCAGTCTTTTGCTTGTACTAGAGCCCATATGGCTGCATCCGGCAAGGGCCAGTAATAGACAGGCCAGGCTGCAGGCCAGAATCTGCTTATGCATGTCAATTTTCCCCCTCAGAGGCGTGGTTTTAAGACTATATTTTCAAATAGCATGCCAAACTTAGTCTGCAGCGAGGCACTTCTGGCTTGTATCCTTGTCTGGTCTAAGCTAACATTGCCTTTTTAGGACCACTTGTCAGAGCTAAAAAGATTGCAGGAGGTGAAATGGCCAGGCTCAAAGTGGAGTTGCCAGAGGAGTTTCTGTACAGCACTGATATCCAGGTTCGCATAGACGACATCAATTACGGCAATCACCTGGGAAACGATGCTTTGCTTAGCCTGCTCCACGAAGCAAGGATCCGCTTTCTGCAGCATTTCGGCCTGCAAGAGCTGGATATACAAGGTTTGGGCATCTTGATTGCGGACGCAGCCATCCAGTATAAGGCCCAAGCCTTTCGGGGCGAAATCCTGCGCATGCAGATAGGCCTGGCTGATATCGGTCGAAAAGGCTGCGACATTGTCTACTCCTGTACTAACCTGGATTCGGGCCAAGAAATAGCCCGGGCCAAGACCGGCATTGTCTTTTTTGATTACCAGAAGCAACAGGTGGCCCGCATTCCTGATTTGTTCCTGCAAAACCTGGGTCAGGCTTAGGCCTGCAGCAGGCATTGCCAAAAAAACTGGGCAAGGGCAGCTTATGCAGCTCTACAGCATCTTGCGAAATATAATGCGCATCGCCGCCCATCTGTATTTTGTGGACATCCAGTCCACAGGCAAGGAGAATCTGCCTGGGAAGGGCCCCTTGATCCTGGCGGCCAACCACCCGGGCTCCATCCTGGATGCGGTGCTTTTGAGCGCCCAGGTGCCCAGGAGGATACACTACCTGGCCAAAAGCGAGTTCTTCCGCTTCCCTTTTCTCTCCACCCTGTTCAAGGGCCTGGGGGCGATTCCTATCTATAAGCCTGGCAGGGAGCTCGAACATGCCCGGCGCAATGCGCAAGCCTTTCAGCAGGTCTATGAGGTGCTGCAGGACAAGGGCTGCCTCGGCATCTTCCCAGAGGGGCGTAATTCCCCACAGAGTCAAGTGGCAGAGCTGCGCACAGGCACAGCCCGTATGGCCTTGGGCGCAGAGGCAGAAAACAATTATCAGCTTGGAGTGGGCATAGTCCCAGTAGGCCTTAGCTTTGAAAGCAGGGAGCTGCTTCTCTCCTCTGTGCTTTTGAGCTTTGCCCGGCCCATATGGTTGGCGGACTATGCTGAGTTGCACCAGGAAAGGCCGGAAGAGGCGGTCAGGGCCTTGACTAATGAATTGCAGCAGGCCCTCAGGCGCGAGGCCCTGCACGTGGAGGATCTAAGGTTGGGGCAGCTGGTGGCGGACCTGAGCGCTATCCTGCAGCCTGAGCCTGGTGTGAAGCGCAGCAAACAGGCAGGCCAGGCAGCAGCTTCAGCAGACAGAATCCGCCGCAGTGCCTGGCAAAGGTTCTCAGGCTGGTTCAGGCCTGTGGCCAAAGCAGAGCAGGATCTGCAATCCACCCTGCGTACTCGGCAGAATACTAACCAAGATCTAAGTCAGATCCTGGCTCGGGATCCGGAAGCATTGGAGGAGCTGCGCAGGGATGTGGATCGCTACAAGGACCACCTGTCCCAGGCCAGGCTGCGGGAAGATTTAAACCAGCACTTTGAACGGCCAGTACAGCAGCGGCTGATAAGGCTACGTATGACTTTGTATGCCTTGCTTATGGCTCCCTTGGCCCTAGTGGGCTTTGTGCATAATCTTTTGCCCTATCTGCTGACCTTAGTCTCTGCCAGGATTTTCAAGGAAGAGGCTATTCGGGGCTTTGCCTATTTTGCCTTGGGGATCTTCTTTTTTTCCTGTTGTTATTTGATCTACGCCGGGCTGTTTTGGCAGTACATAGCCAGAAGCATACCCTGGTGTGTCTTGTACTTGGCTGCCCTGCCCTGCACTGGGTTTATTTGTCTGCGCTATCGGCGCAGCATAATGCGCTATCGGGACAAGATCCTGGTGCGCACTTTGCTGCAGAGCAAGGAGCACCTGCGCCGCAGTCTGCAACAGGAAAGGCAAAATGTTATTTCCAGATTCCAGGAGCTGCGCAGGCTCTATTCCCGTAGCACTCCAGCGGATCAAAGCTAAGCTCCAATACAGTCAAAACCACATGCAGCTGCCCATAGAGGAAATAAGATCCGAGTTTGATGCCCAGCTGCCCCAGAGACCCTTAGTGGTGGAGGCCCCTCCTGGAAGCGGCAAGTCCACCAGGCTGCCTGTATGGGCTGCGGAAAAGGGCCGGGTGCTAGTAGTGGAGCCCAGGCGCATGGCCTGCCGCTCCCTGGCTAGATTCACAGCCCAGAGCCTGGGCCAGGAGGTGGGGCAGGAGGTGGGCTACGCCATACGCTTTGCCAATTACAGCTCTGAGGAATCCAGGATAGTCTTCGCCACTCCAGGCATTGCCTTGCGCTGGTTTGCCAAGGACGCTTTTTCCGGGTTCTCTACGGTGATCCTGGACGAGTTCCACGAGCGCCGCGGGGATACAGACCTTTTGGCTGCATTGCTCAAGCACAGCAGCAAGCAGCTGGTTTTGGCCTCTGCCACTGTTCATGGCCAAAGGCTGGCCAAGTATCTGCAGGGTCAAAGGCTGCGCTCCCAGGGCAAGCTGTACGAGGTCCAAGTCCAGTACCAGGAAAGGGATACCCTGCCCAGGACCAGAAACCTGGATAAGCGCGCTGCAGACGCTGTGTTCCAGGCCCTGGAGCAAGCCCAGGGCGGGGATATCTTGGTTTTTCTGCCAGGCAAGGGTGAAATCCGGGATGTGCTGGCCAGATTGAAAAAGCGCGGTCTGAAGCAAGAGATCATCCCTTTGCATGCCTCGGTGGACGAGGCCTCCCAGGACAAGGCCCTGCGGCCAGGCTCAAGCCCCAGGGTGATATTGGCCACCAATGTGGCAGAGACCTCGCTGACCCTGCCTGGAGTCAGCTTTGTGGTGGACAGCGGACTGGAGAGGCGCACTCTGTATCGAAACGGCAGAACAGTCCTGGCCCTTTGCGCTATCTCCCAGGCTGCGGCTGAGCAGCGTGCAGGACGGGCAGGCAGGCTGGGGCCGGGCAGATGTATTCGCCTTTGGGGCCGAGCTGCCAGGCTGGAGCCCTACACACCTCCGGAGCTGGTCAGGGAGGATCCCACAGAGCTCATCCTGGCTGCAGCAGCCTGCGGCAGGAGGTTCCAGGAGCTGAGCTGCCCGGATGCAGTGCCTGAACATGCTGCTAATAAGGCCATAGCCAGATTGCAGGCCCTGGGAGCCCTGGATGGGCAGGGCCATATTACCAGGCATGGTTTGGGCCTTTTCTCCCTGCCCCTGGACTCTCAGCTGGCCCATTTGATTGCCGCGGCCTCCAGCCCTGAGTCCAGATCAGATCTGGTGGATCTGGCTGCGGCTTTGAGCGCCCAGGGCAGTATACTTAAGCCTTCCAGCTCCGAGCGGGCAGCAAAGGAGCTGCAGGACTTCGCTCCAGAGCCTTGCGACGCCTGCACCCTGATCCGCCTGCTGCGCCAGGATCCCTTGGACTCCATGCCTGTGAACCGCCAGGCCCTGCAGGAGGCCAGGCGCATCTCCAAGCAGATCAGACAGACCTTGCAGCTGTCGGAAAAGCTGGAACAAAGGCCTCCTGCCAGGCAGCAGATGCTCAAGGATATCCTGGATGCGGATCCTGAGCTGGCATTTGTACGCAGGATCAAGAGGAACTGGACCCTGGGCAATGAAAGGGAAGAGGTGCAGCTCGCTGCAGGCAGCAGGATGCCGGCCAACCAGGAGGCTGCCCTGGTCCTGGATCGGCACAGCGTCCCAGGCAAAGGCACCACCCAGACCCTGAACATCGCCACCTGCCTGGCGCCGGTCAGCCTGCAGGAGATGGCCAGGGCAGGGCTGGGAGAGGTGCATAAAGGGCAGCCCCAGCTGGAGGACTCCCAGGTACAGGTCCTGGCCCAGCGCATCTATGCCGGCAGGGTGATAGAGTCCTGGAGCGAGGTCCCGGAAGGCAGGGATCTTAGGGAGGCAGTAGCCGAGCTTGTCTGCAAGGGCGAGCTCTGGCCTGAGACTGGCAGGAAGCTGCAGGAGGATGTCCAGGCCTGGAACCTTTACTGCAGTCTGGGCTTTGCCCAGGGCCAGGAGGTGGATTTAAAAAGCTGGCTGACAGAGCGCCTGGCAGAGATAGGCCTGGAGGATTGCCGGGACCTTGAGGCCCTGGAGCCTGATGACCTGCATTTTCTGGGTGTGCCTGAATGGGAGCGCCAGCAGTTCGATGAGAAGTACCCCAGGCAGATTGTGCTGCCCAATCTGAAGCTGGAGGTGTTATACGAGCCCTTGAAAAAGCGCATTACCCTGCAGCGCAGCTCCGGTATCCGCAAAACAGCTCCAAAGCTCTGGGAGCTGCCCAATTGGGGCAGGAACTGGGAGATCAGGTTCAAGGACGGCAGCAGGGTGGTGCCTATCGCTTAGTAAGCTAGAAAGGTAGATATCTTTGAAGCGACAGCGAGCATTGACTCCTTCAAGGGCGACTGCCAGTCGCCCCTACAAGCCTGCGCTCAACTATGGGGCGGGTCTTAAGCAGGTACTGGCGAGGTGGACGTAGGGGCGAGCGGCGCTCGCCCTTACAGGAAAAAGATAAACATAAGCTTGCATGTTGCTGCCCTCGTTGTTTGGTGACAGTTTCTTAGACGAAGCTGGTGGGCAGCTCCCAGACCGGCATTCTGAAGTAAGACTTCTGGGTCCGGCCCTGGTAATGGCGCTTGACTGCAGCCAGGGCGAAGCCGCTGCTGAAGAAGCGGACCTGGATGGCGTGTCCCTGCACCTGCCAAGAAGCCACCACTGTGTTGTCCGAGGCTACGTAAAGGTCAGGGGAGTAACCCATGTCTGCCCTCCACCAGTACTCCACCAGCCATTTGATGGACTCCAGGGAGACATCCTCAGCCAGACCCATTGCCTTAGGGGGAGTGATGATATGTTCCAGCTTCCTGGAGAGTTCAGCAGAGATGGTTTCCCGCACAAAGTGCACCACCTGGGCATAGCCCTGCAGTTGCCAGAGGCGGTTGCGATAGCCCTCGATCCTGCGCAGGTGGTCCCTGATCTGCCTCTCCCTGCCAGGCTCCTGCTTGATGCCCAGGTTATGGAATTGCTTCTGTAACCTATTTAGCATGGTCCTTATTTTGCTGGGAAAGGGAAAAGTTTGTCAATTGCTTCCTTTGCCCCAGAAGATGTTCAGTACCTGTTCCCTAGGCGGGGGAGTAGCCAGGCTGACCAGGAAAAAGGCCAGTCCGCCCAGGGCCAGGGTGGGCACAATGACATGCATGTCCCAGAACCTGTCCATGAGGATGTTCAACAGGAAGAAAGTACTAAGGCCGACAATAATAGAGGCCAAAGCCCCTGCGCTATTGGCCCGCTTCCAGTACAGGCCCAGGACCAAGGGCCAGAAAAATGCCGCTTGCAAGCCGCCAAATGCGAAGAGGTTCAGCCAGACAATAAGATCCGGCGGCCTGATCGCTGCCAAGAAGACTATCAGTCCCAGCAGGGCGGTGCTGTAGAAGCTGAGCCTGTGCAGACGGCGTTCCTCTGCAGCGCCCTGGCTGCCTTCAGGCTGGAAAAAGTGGATGTAGACATCCTTGATCAGGGTCCCAGAGGCCAGGATGAGCTGGGAGTCAATAGTGGACATGATCGCTGCCATGGGCCCAGCCAAAAAGAGCCCTGCCACTACCGGAGGCAGGACCTCCAGGCTGAGCAAAGGCATGATCTTGTCTCCTACCTCCAGGTCAGGCACCACCACCCTGCCCAAGGCCCCGCTCAGATGCAGCCCGAGCATGATAAGCCCTAAAACAGCAGTGCTTAAGACAATCGCGGAGTGCATGGCCCTACTGCTTCGGTACCCGAAACAGCGGATCCCTGCGTGGGGCAAGCCAATAACCCCAAACCCCACCAGTACCCAGAAGGATAGGATAAAGGGCTTGGACAGGAAGTTGTCAGGTCCGAAGGGAGTGACCAGGGCAGGATCGGTTTCTTTCAGGTCCTGCACGATGGCCTCCATCCCGCCTCCGGCCTGGAGCAAGCCCCAGAGCAGGGCGCCCATGCCTGCAAGCATGACCAGGCCCTGGACTGCATCAGTCAGGGCCACCGCCCGGAAACCTCCCACCGTGGTGTACAGGATTACGCTGGCGGCGAATATGAACAGCCCGGAATGGTAGGACAGGCCTACAGCGCCTTCAAAGAGGCGGGCCCCTCCGATGAACTGGGCCACCATAGCTGCCAGGAAAAAGACCACCAAGGCCAGGGAGGTCAGGGCCACCACCCAGCGGTTTTCATACCTGGCGCGCAGGATGTCGCTGATGGTAACTGCCGAGACCCTGCGGGCGATAATAGCGAATTTCTTGCCCAATATCCCCAAGGTCAGCCAGGCTGTGGGCACCTGGATCATGGCCAGCAATACCCAGCCCAGACCCATCTGGTAGGCTACTCCAGGACCGCCCACAAAGCTGGAGGCGCTGGTATAGGTGGCCACCAGGGTCATTGCCAGCACAAACCCACCCATGCTCCTGCTGCCTATGAAGTACTCCTCCAGGAAATTGCCGGAGCGGGACAGAATGCGGTTGCTATAGGCAGCCAGGATGTAGATCAGGCCCAGATAAAGAACTAAAGGCAAGAGGACTAGGATGTTCAGATCCTGCATGTTTACCCCCTGGATCAGTACTGGCTGGAGTCAGGCAAAAGACATGCTTTAGTTCTGTTCAGCGGTATTTCTCCTGGTCCAGATAGTCCTGCAAAGGGACCTCTTTGAAAAAGAGTCTGACCAAGGTATAGATAAGGAGAATGAACAGGGGCAGGCCCAGCAGACAGCTGAAAAAGAACCAGGCAGGCAAGCCCCAGATCCAGGCGTATTCCTGCACAGGTCCGCTGCCCAGGCCATAGGCAAAGCCGAACCACCAGACAAAGTTCAGGGCTGCCAGCAGCAAACAGAGCTTGGCCTCCCTGGAGGCCTGCAGAAAGCGGGGATCGGTATCCTGTTCGGACATAGCACCTCCCTTGGGTTCTTGGCTTTATTCCCGGGCTCCTGCCACTGTAAGTGTTTTGCAATGCGGCAGGAGCCGCTTGGATATCGCTTTCAGGCTCAGGACAGCGCAGTGAGCAAATTCAAGGCTGTGTATCTGGATAGAATATCTGCCAGGTGCATTGGATCACAGGAGAGCACCAGCAGAAGATGCTCAGCCGGGGCCTTTGCTCTGCAGGCAGAGACTGCACAGCCTGCGTACGTAAGGACAGAAGATTGGGGGCAGATAGGATTCAGCAGGGACATCTGGCTCCTGGTCCACCCCTGTTAGAAGCCTTTGCGATGCAAAACCCGCAGCCAGGATCAGCTCCCTGGGCGTATAGGAGCAGACCCAGCCTGGCCTGTGGTCCAACCCCTGCTGTCCAGAGTGGGGCAGGCATGTCCAGCAGGCTGCTTTAGATGCTGTAGCGGGGAGAGACATGCACCCTGACTTCCCGCACTCCCTCTATCTGGTTCGTCTCCTGCTTGATCATGTTCACTATGTGTTCTTCCTGCCTCAAGTCGGCCTCAACCTTTACATAGGCTATATTTTCCTCGCAGTGCACTTCTGCAGTGGGAAAATCCCCTACAATGGCAGCCTTGACCAAGGCAGCAAGCATTTCCTGCTCCACTTGTTTCTGGGACTCTGGAGTGGCCTGCAAGTAAGGCAATTGCAGTATGCGCGCTAGCTCCTCCACTATGTCGTCTGTACTCATCTTGCTGGCATTGTATACCAAATCATAATTGTTGGCATCGTGGGGATCATGTTCCCTTAAGTAAAGGCTCCATTTACGGCGTTCTGCATCATCTTTTTGCAAGCGGCATCTGGCATCCTCTTCGCTTAGCTCCACATCATGGTCCCTTTTATAGTATTCTATATAGCGCTTTATTCTGTTTTCAAAATCTGCTTGGATACGGACCTGCATCTCATGGGGCACCCTTTTCAGCAAAGCATAACCAGCCAGTCCGTGATAGATGACGTTGTCCTGTGCCATCTGTTCCAGAATGCTAGCTCTAATAAAGGCCAAAAACTTTTCCTTGCCGTGGGTGAATTTGTCTAAAATAGATGGGGCATTGTAAAGGGCATTTTTGAGCTGAATCTCAGGAGTGTTGAATTCTTGGGAGGCGCGTAGGAGTACCTCCCTGGAAATTACCTGGTAGCCCATCCTTTTGCCCAATTTTTTGGCCACTTCCCTTCCTTTAGTGAATGATCCCCTGGTAATAATTACAATAGGCATGATTTCCCCCCTTAAGTATTTATGCTTATTCCCTGGGAACTTCCAGAGAACCTTGAGTGAATAACACTCTAGAATTACCCACAGCTGTTCTTGTGTGAGATTAGGATTTTTTTTGCAGGCAGTCAAATGAGCAGCAGGGGATTAGCTGCTGCCGCCCCCTGGATGCGTACTGCGCTTGTAGGCAGTAGCCAAGAGTAGGGCAAAAAGTGCTGCTCCAATGCCTATGCCTACATTCCAATAAGCAGGCGCTGTCAGGCTAAGCCGCATCAGCAGTGTGGAGATGGCAAAGCCAGAGTTGCGGAAGATGTCCCTGAAGCCAGGAAAGAAGCGGTTGGCTATCAAAACCAGCAGGACATCGCTAAAGATCAAAATGGTGTAGATCTCTGCGAAAAAGGAGATGCCAGGCTCGCCTGAGAGCAGAAGGCTTAAGTGATAAGCGCCCAACAGCACGAAGATCATTAGCAGGGCTCGGCGTTTTGTCTGGCACTATTGAGTAGCCTTTCCCTGGAGCTTCCTTAAAAGAGGAAGCAGCGGAAAACAACAAAAAATCCCTGCCCAGGAAGTGGTCAGGGTAGGGTTGGCACAAGTTTAACTATCGCAGGTTGCGAAAGTTCGCAAATATGTATCCAAGGCCAAAAAAAGCTTGCCAGAAGGCTTGCCTGCATATAGAATAGTTTTTTTCACCTCAAACACAAGTGCCCGGCACTCTTCATTACGCATCCCGCCGCTTCGCGACGTCCAGCAGTATGAAACGCGCTGCTCACTTGCAAGGGAGTATTTTCATGAAATTGTATGTAGGAAACCTGCCTTTTAGCCACAATGACTTTGCATTGCAGGATCTTTTCAGCCCCTTTGGGGAAGTGGTCAGCGCTCAGGTGATCACGGATCACCACAGCGGGCGTTCCCGCGGCTTCGGCTTTGTGGAGATGACCAATGCCCAGGAGGCCCAGAAGGCCCAAGAGACCCTGCATGGCTCCTCTGTGGAGGGCAGGGACCTGGTGGTCAATGAAGCCCATCAGGACAAGAAGCGCTCCAGGTTCTAGCCCCATTGCTTCCAGTTTTAAATTGCGCACAGAGCTGGCAAAGGTCATGATCTGTGCGCAATTTACCTGAGTCATATTTCTTTGCCAGCAACTAGACATCCCTTTAGCAGAGCAGTCCTTAGCCAGGAGGCCATGGCCCTGCGCCATCAAGCTCCTGTTGCCCAGGCTGGCCTGCGTAAAAAATAGCAACATCTTAAATCAGTTATAAGGATAACCCATGAATTTTAAGGAATTTTCGTTAGATAGTAAGGTGCAGGCCGGGATCACTGCCTGCGGCTACACCCAGCCCACTCCTGTACAGGAGAAAACCATCCCTGCAGTCCTGCAAGGCCAGGACGTGCTGGGACTAGCCCAGACCGGGACCGGTAAGACAGCAGCCTTTGTGCTGCCCATCCTGCAGCATCTGCTGCAGGAGAAACGCGGTAAGGTGCGCAGTCTGGTCCTGTCCCCTACCCGGGAGCTGGCTGAACAGACCCTGGAATTTGTTCAGGCCCTGGGCAAACACACTGGCCTTCGCGGGGTTTCAGTCTACGGTGGAGTGAGCAAGTTCAAGCAGGTGCAAAAGATCCGTTCCGGAGTGGAGATTGTTGTGGCCTGCCCGGGCAGGCTGCTGGATATCCTGAACGACCGGGCCTTGAATCTTTCCTGCGTGCAGAGCCTGGTCCTGGATGAAGCAGACCGCATGCTGGATATGGGATTTATGCCTGACATCCGCAGCATCCTAAAGCTGTTGCCTCAAAAACGTCAGAACATGCTCTTCTCAGCCACCATGCCCAAGGACATCAAGTCCCTAGCGGCAGAGATCCTGAATTCTCCGGTGCAGATCCAGATCGATCATCAGCAGTCCCTGCAGAGCATAGAACAGTGCCTGTATCCAGTGCAGGGCATGCCCAAAACAGAAATGCTGCTCTCCCTTTTGCAGGCCCAGGAGGCCCAGGCCACCTTGGTTTTCACCAGGACTAAGCATATGGCCACCAAGCTGGCCAAGCAGCTCAGCGCTTCGGGTTTCAGGGCCCGGGACCTGCAGGGCAATATGTCCCAGAATGACCGACGTCAGGTCCTGCAGGGCTTCAAGAAGGGCTGCTTCAATGTCCTGGTAGCCACAGATGTGGCCTCCAGGGGGCTGGATGTGAGCCGTATTACCCATGTGATCAACTTTGATATGCCTGACACCCCTGAGGCCTATACCCATCGCATAGGCCGGACTGGACGTGCAGCCAGCTCCGGGGTTGCCTCCACATTTGTGGAAACCAAGGATCAGGGTTTGGTCAAGGTTATAGAGAGGAGTCAAGCCAGGCGTATCCAAAGAAAGTCCCTGGCCAGGAGGAAAGTGGCTTAGGCAGGCAAATTTCCAGAAATTGCAGCTCAGGGCCAGCCAGGATCATGCTGCCTCTTTTCCAGAAGCACACCGCTGAAGAAATCCCCTCTCTGGCTCTGCAGGGCAGGATCTGATTTTTGGGCTCTGCGCAGATAGTCCCGGACATAATGTGGCAATTCCCCTTGCAAGAGGTAGCGGTTGAAATCAGCCTCTGCCTTTTGCCTGGAATGATTCCAGTTGCCTGCAGCGCGCCTGAATTGTTCGAATTCCGAGGTCTCTGTGATTCTGGCTAACAAGAACAAAAGCTCTGCTTCAGTGAGCTCTCTGCTGGCCTGCTGCCTTTTCTCCCATAGGTGTACAGCAAGTAAGAGGCCTGCCACAGCAGCTGCTGTCAGTAAAAAGCCTATATCCATTTCAGGTTGCTCCTTCCCTTTGGGCTGCCTGCAAGGTATCCTCCTTTTCCGGATCGAACTCGCCCTTGGGTATGGACCAGGCTGCCTGATCCCGGTTCTGCCAGAAGGGTCCGCCGGGATGCACCAGAAAGACTTCCGGGAGCGGGTCGCGCCATCTATAGACCAGGATGCCGCTGCTGTGTTTAGGCATGGTGCTGCTCGGGATTCTCAAATCTGCATAAGGCTCTGCCAGTTGGAGTCATCCCAGATTTTGCCCCAGTCCTTATGCATTATAAAGGCCAGCCAGGTCTGCTCCAGGGTTTTGAAGATCCGGCGGGGGTCCCGGGTGTGTCTGGGGTAGGGCCGCTTGGTCCAGTCAAAAAAGGCCTGGGTCATTTTCTCATAGTGGACTCCGGGACGCTGGGCCAGCTCAATTAGCTGATCCAGCCTGGGCAGCCAGATGTAGCGGGTGGCGCTGGGCATCCCGTCAGAGAAGCATAGATCCACGCTGCCCAGGACATTGCGCTGGGCCTGCATCTTTTCTACCCAGACCTCCACCCTGCCGTCCCGGCCCACAAAAAAGTCTCCGTGCACCGGGACCCAGTCCTGCTGGATTTCCCGGGCCAGGGTGCACATGCTGATATAGGTCTGACTGCGGTCCATGGTCTATTGGGCGCTAGTCTTGGCCCTTGAACATTTCCCCCAAGCGGCTGACCTCTCCGGAATCCAGCTGGGTGGGTTGGCCTGCCAATATGCCTCCGATATTCCTGAAGGGCTTGCCGATGTGCATGCCCTGTCCGTCAATGCTGAACTCCCTGATGTTCTTGTCGTGCTGGGAACCGCGCATCTTGAGCACGGTGAGTCCCCTGCGCATTTCTCCGTAAAGCTCCACGTAGCGCAACAGGACAATGGAATCGGTCAAAGTGGAGATATGGGCCTCGGTAACTGACTCCCCGCCCAGCAGTGTGGGAGCGGTGGAGGTGAACAGCCCGGCGGTGGAGAGCTGCTTGAGATAGGAGGTGATGCCCAGCACGAACTCCCGGAAGCTCTTTGGGGTGGAAACCCTTTCCAGGGCTGAAAGACTGTCTATTGCCACCCGGTGGGGCTGGAACTCCTCCATTATTTTCTGCATCTGCAGCAGCTTGTCCTCCAGGCTGGAGACCTCTGGGTACTCGCAGACCACTTTCAGGTAGCCCGCCTCCTCCATGGGCCGCAGCTCCACACCCCAGCCTGTAGCATTCCTGAAGAACTGCTCCCGGCTCTCCTCAAAGGCGAACAGCAGGCAGCGCTCCTGGTTGCGCACTCCACCGGCTATGAATTCGGTGACCATCAGGGTCTTGCCTGTGCCTGTGGCTCCGGAGACCAGGACAATGGAGTCCCTGAAGAACCCGCCGCCGCACATGTTGTCCATCTCCAGGCTGCCTGAGGTGATCCTCAGGTCAGTGGATTTGTACTCCAGGTCTATCTCGGACAAGGGGATAACCACACAGCCCTCGCCATGCAAGATGGTGAAAGGGAACTCCCCTTTCTGGTGGGTGGCTCCGCGGAACTTGAGGATTTCCATGGTCCTGCGCCGCTTCTCCTCCTCCAGGACGTTGCGCAGGATAATGACATTGTCCGCCACAAATTCCTCCACCCCTTGCCTGGAAATATTTCCGTACTCTTCTGTCCGTTCCGCGGTCATCAAGGATGTGACCTCCAACTCCCTGAGGATGGCGGTTATCCTGAACAGCTCATTACGTATGGTGCTGCTGTCTCCGAATCTGGTAAACACCGCTCCCAGGGAGTCCAGGCAGACCCTTTTGGCCTTGATGCTGTTCACAGCCCGCTCTATCCTGGCCAGCAGGGCGGCCATATCAAAGTTGCCCATTATCAGGGTGGCCTCTTCCCCTACCTGGGCTGAGGCGTCCACAAAGGCCAGCTTGCCTTCCTGTTCCCATCTCAGCAGGTCCCAGCCCATGGAGGCCATGTTCTGCCGAATAGCCTCTGGAGGCTCTTCAAAGGTCACAAACACCCCGGGCTGATCAGATTGGCGTATGCCCTCAGCCAAAAACTGGGCAGCGAGGATGGTCTTCCCGCTGCCTGCAGAGCCTGCCACCAAAGTGGTCCTGTTCTTGGGTATCCCGCCCATGCTTATGGCGTCCAGACCAGGGATGCCGGTAGGCAGTTTTTGCAAAGCCCCTTTCATATTCATCTAGTCCTCCTCAGGTCGAATCCAGTACTTGTACAAACCTGGCAAAGCCTTGAAGCTTTAATCAAGCTTCCTGCCTCAAAATTCTTCCTGCAAATCTTCCAGACCCAGGGCCTGAAGCATGGTCTGGTGGTCAGAAACCACGCCAATGATTCTGCGTCCCGCTATCGGGGCCCGCTGCACCAGGGTGGGAGTGGCAATGATCTTCTCCTCTTCCGCCCTCTCGGGATCTTCCAGGACATCGATCAGATTCAGATCGTAGTCCCCGGGAAAGAATTGTTCACAAAAATCCTGTATGTTTCTGGCTGCCTGCTTAGAGCGGCTGGTGTGGCCAGCTATATACAGATCAAATACATATTCGCTCATGGCGAACCCCTTTCTGACGCAATAGATTCCTGCAAATGCCCTGTTTGAACCAAAGGCAGCCCTGTACTGAAGGACAGGCGCTCCGGGAAAAAAACAGAATCCTTTGCAAGGCCTGGATAACAGCCAGCCCCAGAAGGATGCCAGGAGCAAAGGCTGCAGCAGAGCCTTGCTGGCAGCTCGCAGCAGTTGGGCACGCTCATTGTTTTTCCCTGTGCAGCAGGCAATGCTGGTAGTAGTAGGCCGCTAGGTAGCCCATTATCTCCAGGAGCAGCAGTCTGCCCTCGTCTGTGTAAGCCCGGCTCATCTTGGGGCTCATGTTTCTGGTTTTTTCCTGCAGGACCTGGATATAGGCCTGGACCAGGTCCTTGGGGCCTGCATGCAGCCTGCCCAGGCGTTTTGCAAGCCCTCGAAGCTGGCCGGAAAGATCCTGCTGGACCTTGTAGATGTTTTTGTGCATGGCTTGGTCCAGAAGGTCCTGCAAGCTTTGCACGCAGCTTTGAAACTCCTGAGGATGGTTTTCGCGCAAGGCCTTAAGGCCCAGGGAAGAGGTGGTGAGCAAAGTGCCCTGGTGGCCGGAATACTCCTGCAGGCTGCTCAGCTCCCTTTTTCTGGTCCTCTCCAGCAGGGCCTGCTCTGTGACGTCTAGGCCGATACTGACCACTAGGTCCACATTTTCCTCAGCATCCAAAAGGCAGGTGTTGGACCAGGAGACCCGGATTCTTTCCCCGCTTTTGCAAACCCAGTCATTCTCCAGCCTATTAGGATAATGTCCGCAGCTCAACTCCTTGAATGTTGCCCTGGTAGGCTCCACATCCTCCTCAGGTAGCAGGACTTCCCACAGATTCCGGCCTTGGATCTTTGCAGCTGCGTATCCGGTAAGTGTCTCACAGGTGCGGTTGAAGCGTACAATGCGACCCTGTCTGTCCAGGACTACAATCAGTGCCCCGGCATTGTCCAGGATGGCGTTGCTGAACTCCGCCTCCCGCCTGGCCTGCTCCTCGCTTTGCCTGAGCTCTGCCTCCAGCTGCTCCCGCCTAGCCTGCATCTGCCTGTGCTCCTCCAGGTTGAACAAGCGGCGCTCAAGCTCTGCCTGGGCCCTGTTGGGGCCCAGGAACTCTTCCGGGGGCACATAGTACATGTTCTGGTAGCAGGTGTTGCGCACCACAGCTATGGGGTGAGTGGCCAGGACATCCAAAAGGATCTCGGGCTGGAAGCTGCGCATGTCGTACTGGCAGAGCCCGATTGCGCTGTGGGTGGGAAAGAACTGATTCAGCTTGGCCTCGTACTCCATGAGCCTGTCTGAGCCGGGCAGCCCGCGCAGGGCCCAGCTCATCTCTCCGGTAACCCTAAGGGCTTGGAAGCCATCCTGGGTGGCCTGATCTACCTCCTTTTGCAACAGGCTGAGCATGCTCTCCGGATCAAAGCAGCCATCTTTGAGGTAGGTTTCCTGGGAGTCAGAGATCACCAGGCTGCCCTTTTTTTGTTCCTGTACAGAATCCAGGCCTTCCTCTTCAAGGTAGCCCAGCACTGTTTCAGCAGTGCGGGCATCCACAATATAGATCACCCGATGCCCTTGCTGCAGCCCGTCCCGGATAAAGGGCACCAGGACATCCCGGTGCTCCTTTTCTGTCATGTACATGCAGCACAAATGGTCTCCAGGGGAGAGGTCCAGAAGGGAAGATACGTCAGGCATGGTATGCTCCTTAGGAATCGCGCAGATCCAGCAGACCAAGCAGGTCCTGCCACCGGAAGGGCTTGGCCAGGTAGCCGTCCATACCTTCCTGGAGTATGGATTCCCGGTCCCCCTGCATGGCATAGGCAGTCATGGCGATGATCCTGGGCGGGGTATCCCCTTTGTCAGCGTACATGTCCTTGATCTGCTTGCTGGCCTCCAGCCCGTCCATTCCAGGCATGCGTATATCCATAAGCACCAGGTCATGCTCCTGGCCTGCCAGAATCTGCAGGGCCTGAGGACCGCCAGCAGCCTCGGTCACCCTTTGCCCATATTTTTTCAGCATGCTGCTGACTGTCAAGCGGTTCAAGCGATCGTCATCCACCACCAGGATGCTGTATCTGGGAAGGTCCTGATCCTGCTCAGTCTCTGCCTGGGCAGGGCTGTGCTCTGTCTCAGACTGCTCCAGGCCCAGCTCCAGGGTGAAATAAATGGAGGTGCCCTGGTCCTGCGTGCTGCAGATGCTGATATTTCCGCCCATCAGCTCCACGAACTCCTTGACTATGCGCAGGCCCAGGCCAGTGCCGCCCTGAGCGCTGGGCTGGGGGGCTTGAGCCTGGATAAAGGGATTGAAGACCTGGGCCAGATCCTGCTCTGCAATGCCGTTGCCTGTATCAGAGACAGAGAACAAAAGGCGAACCTTATCCCTGGGGCACCTTAGATGCTTCAGCCTGTCTCCACCCTGGGGCAGGGGCATCTGCAGAGGGCTTACTGTTATGGTCACGCTGCCTTGGTGGGTGAACTTCACTGCGTTGCCCACCAGGTTGAACAGGATCTGCCTGATCCTGGCGGGATCGCCCAGAAGTCTTTGCGGGGTCTGGGGATCAAACTCCAGGACCAATAGCAGGCCCTTATGATTGAACTGATAGATAAAGGAGCCGTAGACTTCGTTTAGCACATCTTGGATATCAAAGGCTGACTCAGTTATGGCGAGCTTGCCGGCCTCGATCTTGGCCAGGTCCAGGATGTCCGCCAGGATAGTGTTCAGGTTCTTGGAGGCCAGCTGGGCGTGCTGCACATACTCCTGGACCTCTTCATCCAGGTCGCACATCTGCATCAGTTGCAACATGCCCAGGATGCCGTTTAAAGGGGTGCGGATCTCGTGGCTCATGTTGGCCAGGAACTCTGATTTGGCTTGGTTTGCTGCTTCTGCGGCATTCTTGGCCTGCAGCAGGTCCCTCTCAGTCTGTTTGAGGCGGGTGAAGTCCTGGAATGAAAGTAAGGCTTGTTGCTGGCCCTTGAAGCTTACAGTCCTAGCTGAGACCCTGCTTTGCTTCCTGCTGCCGTCATAGAGCAGGGACTCCAGCTCCAGATCATGCACAGCCCCGGACAAGTTCAGATCCCGCCTTAGCTCCTGCAGATCCTGATCAGAGCAGAAGCCCAGCTCGCTCAAGGATTTGTCCAGGACAGCATCCCTGGAGACCTTGAACTCCTGACAGAAGTGCTCGTTGACCTGGCTCAGCCTGCCGCTTTCCAGCTCCATCAGGGCCACGCCCTGTGGGGAGTACTCCAAGATACCATGCAGTTTGACATCCTCTAGGCCAGCTTGGTTCCTGGAAATTTCACCTGCAGCAAGCTCCTGTTTTAGGCTGGCGCCTTTTTTATCTTTGTTTCTTGGTTCCTGCATAAGACTACCCATGCTTTCAGATAATTATAGCCACATAGTGCCCTGAGTGATGGATTGTGGACAAGGTAGTGTGGCATATATATCTACTTTGCTTAGACCATGCAAGTGCTAGGAATTAGTCATAGAAAGTGATTAGTAATGATTTGTAACAAGCTTTAGCCTGCTTGGCAACCCTAAGGCTGCATCTCCAGCGCATAAATTGGCTGCAAGCCAATTGACAGCAAAAATCGAGACTGGTATGATCTGACCGTTCAGTACAATCTTAGTATAGTAAAAAAGACTATGAAAAGCCAAGAGCCAGCAAAGACAGAAAAAGGCCAAGATAGCCGTAAAAGGATTCTGGAAGCCACATGGCAGCTGATTGCCCAATCCGGCAGCGGCAACATCACTCTGGATCAGATCGCAGCCGCCTGTAATATTTCAAAAAGCAGCATTCTCTGGCACTTCGGGAGCAAGGAAGCCCTCTTCCTGGAAGTTGCCAACAGTATTTTCCAAGATTTTGAAGAAATATTCATAGAAAGCTGTCCGCCCGACTTGTCCCCGGCGGAAAGATTCGGATTCTTCCTGCACAATTACAAGGAGATGCTTGATAAGCATTTTGAAGCCCCCAAAATATTTTTTTACTTGCTTTTTAAGCATGACCCCAGTGGCAACCTACAGAGGAAGATTCAAGAGATCTATGAATGGAACCGCAAGGCCTTTTGTGAGCAGTTCAATCTGACAGATAACCAGGCTGTAATAGTGCTGGGCATGCTAAACGGTATTATTATCCAGTCCCTGGTGCATCCAGAAGGCATAAATATCAATGATGTTTTTGATGAGGTTGCTTGCTATGTGCAGAACATATTGCAAGAGAGTAAGTAAATAATTACATATTTGTCTTCTTATAGGACTTTGCATCATTATCTTTCATAAATCATTATTCCCAGCTTCTTGCATGCCTTATTGTCCTTCCAGATTTCTTTATAAGCCGACTGCCCACCTTAAACCGTTATGGATATTATACTGCAGCCTGGCTTGCTGCTGTCTATGTATCTTGCCCTCCCCCTCATTTGCTGAAAACAACTCCCTGGGGCTTCTGGACAGCGTCAGAAGCGCTTTGCAAAATCAGGCTGATATTCAATTCGGCGAATTGGATGTTGAATTGGCCGAACGTAAGTACCAGGAACAATCCGGACAATTTGACACCAGATTGCGTACTGGTGCGGAGCACGGAGAGACCCGCAGGCCGCTGGGCAGTGGGAATTATGCGGATCACGAGCTGCAGAAGGAATCCTCTTATCACCTGGGCCTGGAAAAGCTGTTCAGGACCGGATTGGTATTAAGCCCGGAGCTTAGAACCACCAGGACCGAAGTGGACAAGAAGGTTCCCTCTGAACCGAGTCAGATTCCTGTGTTTGATATTAATAATGAACCTATTGGATATTGGCTGAGGTCCCCTTCCTCAACGCCACCTCCCCAAAGCCGCTCCGGCGTCTACCTCAAGGCTACTTTGCCCCTGCTGCAGGGGCTGGGCAAGGAGGCCAGCGCAGGTCTGGAAACCGCAGCCAGGCAGGATGCCCAAATAGCCAAGACAGAATTGCAGCACTCCATCAGCCAAGTAGTCCAGGAGACCTCCTTGGCCTACTGGAACTATGTGCATGATTATCTGTACTTAAAGCAGCAACGCCAGGCTGAACAAAGGGCCAGGGAGATGTATGAACAGGTCCAAGCCCTGGTGGAAGCAGATGAAATGCCGGAAGCAGAACTGGCCGAATCCAGGGCCAATATCTCGGAGAAAAGAACACAAAGAATCAGTGCGGAGCAGGCCCTTACCCAGAGCCGGCTGGATCTGGGTTTAGCTATGGGAGTACCCTCCCCTCGAATTCGGAATTTGCCGCCTCCCCAGGACACTTTTGATCTGCTGCAAACCAGCCGCAAGATGCTCTCCCAAATTAACAGCTCTTCATTGATAGCATACGCCGTGCAGACCAGGCACGATCTCCAGGCCTCCAAGGGGAGTCAGGAATCCGCAGCCATCAGGGAGAAAGTCTATGAGGACCGGACCAGGCCCAACCTGGATCTGGGTATGCAGGCCGGTTACGAAGGCCTGGAAGAAGGGGATCCTTACAGCCGTATGCCTGAATCCAGCACCTCCAATGTGCGGGGTATGAGTTGGCAGATGTCCCTGACCTACGAGTTTCCTGTAGAGAACCGGGAGGCCAGGGGCCGCCTGGGGCAGCAGCGCGTAGAGAAGCGCCGTCAGGCCCTGCAAAGCCGTGAGCTTTCCAGAAACATTCAAAGCCGGGTGCATACTTCCCTTTCAGTCCTGCGACAAAACATTAAGGAGCTTGAGAATGCCCGGGAAACTGTCCAGCTCTACAAAGAGACGGTAGAGAACCAGGAAATGAAGTTCCGCATGGGCATGGGTACGCAGCTGGATCTGATAAACACCCAGGACAATCTGACCCAGGCCAGGTTGCGCAGGATAGAGTCCCATTTCAAGTGTGCCAGGGCCCTGACAGAGCTGCGCTATCAGACAGCCACCCTGGTTTCCTTTGTCCAGGATCAGGCCCAAGTGGACCTGGAGAATCTAACCAACCTGCCCCAGCCAGGAACAAAAGCATTAGAAAATTGAATTGAAAATAAAACAGGCAGACACACTAAATACAGATAACCCTCTCCAGCCTGAAGAGGTCTTTATCTGTCCAGAGGAATCCAGATTCTACGCCACATGTATCCGGCATATTCTGTTTCAGACTTGGATCCCCGGCAGTATAGTCGAGTTCGGCTCCGGAGACGGAAGCCCGGTCCTACAGACCCTAGGCTCAAGCTCCTTTGCTGGTTTTATACAAGGCTATGAAATAAATACTAAAGCTGCAGCCCTGGCCCGGGAGAATATCGCCTCAGCCGGAAAAGAAGATATTTACCAGGTGCAAAACGCTTGTTTTTTTGAGGCATTCAGAAAACATGGCTCAAAATTGTGCCTGACTTCCAATCCTCCCTATGTTCCAGCGCTTGAGCCAGACCGGCTTCTTATGCCCCAGCTCTGGGGAGGCCCGGATGGAAGCAGAATACTGCGCAGGCTCCTGGAGCAGGAGTTTGAATACGTCTTATTGCTTATGCCGGGCATCTCCAATCCTGAAAGAGTCCTGGAACATGCCTGGAGACAGGGATACTGGGTGCATAACTACCTGATTACTGCGCTGCCCTTTGGTCGCTATACTGGCCAGGCTTATGTCCAGGATCGCCTGGACCAGATGCGTAAGCAAAAACAGGCCTTTTGCTATGCAGGGCATTACCTGCTGGCAGGTGTTTTATTTTGCAAGTCCCCTCCCTGTATTAACAGCCTTGCAGACTCTCTGCTCAGGCTGCTTACTGCTGAGAGTGATCCGTAATGGATTGTACGAATTCTGATCAAGACATTAAATATCTTGCAGGGATTTAAGTATGTCTAAAGACAAGAAAATGTTTCGCAAGGTTTCCATGGAGCGCCTGTCTTCCCCAGAGGATCTGGATCAGGTGTTGCAAGTAACTACCTCCAAGGGTTGGTTGGCCTTGCTAACACTCGCAGGCTTGATACTAGTGGCCCTAGCCTGGGGTTTTTTGGGCACTTTGCCTACTAAGGTCCAAGGTACAGGAATATTTATCAGTGGCGAAGGGGTCAAAGACATTAGCGCACCAACTTCAGGGCAGATAACCACGGTCTATGTGTCTGCAGGGGAAAGCTTACAAAAGGGTCAGATGGTAGCCCGCATAGCTCAACCAGAGCTGATAACTAAGATCTCCCAGACCAGGACCCTCTTGTCTGAGATCAAGGCTGAAAAAAGGCAGATTGAAGAACATACGCAAAAGGAAATGGCCCTGCAAGCCCAACAAAATAAAAGGAAAACCGAACGGCTATCTAATGAGATGCAAAATCTGCGGGAGCAGATAAAAAACCTGGAGGAACGCAAGGAAAATCAGGCCACGCTCCTGGAAAAAGGTCTGATTACCAGAAATGAGTTTTTGTCCACAAAGGAAGATATTAAAGCAGTGCAAGAGGAAGTTCAGCGACTGTCCAATAAAAAAGAGCAGATACCTCTGCAAATGATGCAATTCAGGGAAGAACAAAAAGAACAAATCCGCCGCAAAGAAAGACGCATAAGCGAAGTGCAAAGGGAGCTCCAAGCCCAGGAAGAACGTTTGGAAGAGGCCAGCAAGGTCTACTCCCCGCATAGCGGACGTATCCTGGAAGTTCCAGTCACCGAGGGCAGCCGTGTCAACACTGGGACTCGGATTGCCAGTCTGGAGCTTGCCGGCGCAGCAGTGGAAGATCTGGTCGGGGTGCTTTACGTGCCTGCTGGAGACGGCAAACAAGTTGAGCCTGGTATGATGGCCCACCTTTCTCCGAGCACGGTCAGGAAAGAGGAGGATGGCTCCATGATCGGACTGGTCACCAATGCCGGGGACTTCCCAGCCACCCGGGAGGGCATGATGCGTATCACGCGCAATGAGCTGTTAGTGGAGCAGCTTTCCAAAGCTGGGTCTTCAATCGAGATCCTGGTTTCCCCTATACCCTCTCCGGACACTTTTAGCGGTTATCAATGGACCTCTGCCGGTGGTCCGGATCAGCAAATTCACAGCGGAACCATGACTACTGGAAGCATTATAGTGGATAAGCAGGCCCCAATCACCCTGGTCATTCCCTGGCTGAAAAAGAACATACTGGGCCTGGGTGCAGAGTCCTGAGTTAAAAGGTGACTTCCACATGAATAACAGCCAAAGAATCTGGAGCAGAAAAAGGGTCAAGACCCCCACAGTCCTGCAGATGGAAGCTGTGGAGTGCGGCGCTGCAGCACTGGCCTCTGTCTTGGCTTATCACGGCAGGTGGGTGCCATTAGAGGAGCTAAGGGCAGAATGCGGGGTTTCCAGAGATGGCAGCAAGGCCAGCAATGTGCTCAAGGCGGCCCGTGGCTATGGTCTAACTGCTAAGGGATTTCGCAAGGAAATAAATGAGCTGCGTGAGTTACCTCTGCCCATGATCCTGTTTTGGAACTTCAACCACTTTGTGGTTCTGGAAGGATTTAAAGGCGGGTACTATTATATAAATGATCCGGCCCAGGGCCCAGTCAAAGTAACCCAGGATGATTTTGACCAGGCCTTTACCGGAGTGGTGCTTAGCTTTGAAAAAGGGGAAAATTTTGCAAAGGGTGGGCAAAGGCCCAATGTCTTTAGCTCCTTGTACTCCCGATTGGGTCGAATCAAGCTCGCCTTGGCCTATGCTTTCTTAGCCAGTTTATTCTTGGTGATCCCTGGTATTCTGGTGCCTGCCTTTTCCAAGATATTTGTGGACAACATTCTGGTCAAGCGCATGCAGGGCTGGATGCAGCCCTTGCTCCTGGCAATGCTGATGACAGCCGTGGTCAGATATCTGCTGTCCTGGCTGCAGCAGCATTATCTTTTGCGGGCAGAAGCCAAAATGGCTCTGACCTCTTCAGCCAGATTCTTTCAACATGTTTTCCGCTTACCCATGGAGTTTTTCTCCCAGAGATTCGGGGGTGAAATCGGCCACCGGGTGCAGCTCAATGATGCAGTGGCCAAACTGCTGAGCGGAGACCTGGCTACTGCCTTTTTGAATCTGGTAATGATTGTTTTTTATGCTGCAGTCCTTTTTGTCTACGATTCCTGGCTGACTGTGATCGGGATTCTCATCGCGGCCGTCAATCTGGTGGCCCTGCGCATGGTGGGCCGCAAGCGCACTGATTTACACAAACGCATGCTGCAGGACCAAGGCAAGCTTATGGGCACCACCATGTCCGGACTGCAGATGATTGAAACCCTTAAAGCCAGCGGCGCGGAGTCTGACTTTTTCTCCAAATGGTCCGGATATCAGGCCAAAGTACTAAACGGCTTGCAAAGACTGGGCATAGCCACGAGCCTGCTCAATGTAGTGCCTCCGACCTTGATGGCCATGAACACAGCTATCATCCTCACTGTGGGCGGTTTCAGAGTCATGGACGGATATTTGACCATGGGCATGCTGGTGGCCTTCCAGTCCCTGATGAGCTCTTTTTTGAACCCAGTGAATGAAATGGTCAGCCTGGGCAGCAAGCTGCAAACCGTAAGCGGGGACATGGCCAGGTTGGACGATGTGTTCAACTATCCCCAGGACAGGGATTTTCAAGCCCCTTCCAAGCAGGATCAGACCAGCCCTGCTGCAGGAGCAGGGCCTGAGGCCTGCCCTGACTGGCTGCGAGACAAACACAAGCTCTCTGGCGAGATTGAGCTTGCAAACATCAGCTTTGGCTACAGCAAACTGGAACCCGCCTTGATACAGGATTTATCCCTGCATCTAAACCCAGGCCAAAGGGTGGCCCTGGTGGGAGGCTCAGGTTCCGGCAAATCCACCATAGCCAAGGTTATCAGCGGACTCTATCCTGCCTGGGAGGGACAGATACTATTTGATGGAGTACCCCGGGAGAACATTCCCAGAAGGCTGTTGAGCAACTCCCTGGCTATGGTGGATCAGGATATTTTCCTTTTTGAAGGCAGCATACGGGAAAACCTGACCATGTGGGATGATTCCATCCCGGACAAGCGAGTCATACGTGCTGGGAAAGACGCCCATATCCATGAGGATATTGCTGCTCGTCCAGGTGGATATGACAGCAAGCTTGCAGAAGACGGGGGCAATTTCAGCGGTGGACAACGACAGCGCATCGAGATCGCCAGAGCCCTGACAGTCAAGCCCTCTATTATGCTCTTGGACGAAGCCACCAGCGCTTTGGATCCCAATACTGAGAAGATTATTGACGACAATCTGCGCCGCAGGGGATGCACCTGCATTATTGTAGCCCACAGGCTGAGCACCATCCGGGACTGCGACGAGATCATTGTTTTGGATCAGGGTAAAGTTGTGCAGCGGGGGCCGCATGACAGGCTCATTGAGGAAGAAGGGCATTATAGAAAGCTCATAGAAGCCGAGTAGCAATTAGAGACAGGTTACGTATATGATAGAGTTCCTAGAACAAGACTCCATACAGGTAGCTATCAGCGGGAATGCACCGTTGCTGTTGGACAAGCCGGAATACATCTACCTGGTGTCTTCGGAAAGTGTGGACGTCTTTGCCACTCCTATGCAGGATGGCCAGCCCCATGGGGTGAGGACATTTTTGTTCCGGGCAGGCAAGGGCTCCTTGCTTTGCGGCCTGGACCCTGAGGGCTACGGATCCGGCCTGGGCTTGATAGTCAATGGCAAGCCGGGTTCAGCTGCATTGCAGGCCTCCAGATCCAAGCTTGAACAAGCCTCCCAGGATCAGGACCCTGAAGTACGCAAACAAGTCCGGGACCTAATCCAGGGCTGGACTGCTAATTTAATCCTGGCCCTGGACCAGGGAATGCCTCCCAAGGATACCATCCTGCTGGAACCTGGCAGCCATGTGTTGCAAGCAGGTCAGAATGCCAAGACAAGGTCTGGATACAAGCAGCTCTGGATAAGGCATCTGCAGGGCAGCAGCTTATTTTGTTCCCAAGCTGATTGGCAGCTATCAGCCCAGGAAGGGTATCTGCCTTTTTCAGAAAAAGCCTGGCTCACCGCCAGTGAAGAAACCCATCTGGAATGCCTGACCCAAGAGCAATACCAGGCAATGGATCCTGGCTACAAGCTCCTGGAGGATTTCCACCGGCTTTTCCTCAAATTTGTCCAGGACCAACAAACCTGGCTGGAACAGGCGGAAAAAAGCCGTCTAGAGGAAATGGCCAAGAAGGATCAGGCGCGCCTGTCCTCCACCATGTCCCTTCTGGCTGAAGCCATGGAAATGAAGCAGGAAGGACTGACCCAGGAAGCTGCTGCCGGAGATGAGCTGCTGGCAGCCTGCAAAAGGGTGGGGCAGGAGATAGGTTTAGATATCCAGGAGCCATCCAGCGAAGCCAAAATCAATACTGACCCATTGCAGGCCATTGCCAAGAGCTCCAATTTTCGAATCCGCCAGGTGGCATTGAAGGGAGAGTGGTGGAAAAGTGACGGCGGGCCCATGCTGGGTTTCCTGAGTGATGCCCAAAGCGGGGAGGAGCGGCCAGTGGCCTTGATCCAGCCTTCTGCAGGCTCATATATCCTGGAAGACATTCGAACCGGAACCAAGCGCAAGGTGG
Organism: Thermodesulfobacteriota bacterium; assembly: GCA_051744965.1. Taxonomy (GTDB): domain Bacteria; phylum Desulfobacterota; class Desulfovibrionia; order Desulfovibrionales; family Desulfothermaceae; genus CAZBUB01. The sequence continues at coordinate 25,717 of JBNJDO010000010.1, forward strand.
GCAAGGAAGTCAACGAAGAGCTTTCCTTTTTTGCCTATTCCTTTTACAGCCCCTTGCCCAACAGGCCTCTCAAGGCCCTGGATCTGCTGCGCTTCGGTTTTTTTAGGCTGCGCCGGGACCAGGCCATGCTTTTGCTCATGGCCATTTTCGCCGCTTTGCTGGGGCTTTTGCCACCTATAGCCAACGGCATCATTTTTGACACCATGATTCCAGAGGCTGACCGTTCAGGCCTATTGTTCCTAGGGGCTATTTTGGTTTCCGCTGCCATAGCTACAGGCTTTTTTGAAGTGGTCAAGGCTTATTCCACTATGCGCGTGGTGGGCAAAGTGGATTTAAGGCTCCAATCAGGCGTCATGGACAGACTCCTCTCCCTGCCCACGCCTTTTTTTCGGGACTACACAGCAGGCGATCTGGCAGAGAGGACCCTGGGAATCAACGCCATCCGAGAAATACTTTCCGGAGCAACCTTGAGCTCCATGATGGGCGGGATCTTTTCCAGCTTCAGCCTGGCATTGCTATTTTATTACAGTTGGAAGCTGGCCTTGGTGGCCCTGGTCATTACCCTGATCGCCGTGCTCATTGTAGGTTGGATCGGATATTCCCAGGTCCGCTATCAGCGCACCATTCAACACTTGCAGGGCAAGCTCCAGGGCATGGTGCTGCAATTTATCTCTGGCATATCCAAGCTCAGGATATCCGGCACCGAGGACCGGGCCTTTGCCACCTGGGCCGAGACCTTCAGCTCCATGCGCAAGTCCACGTTCAAGGCCATGAAAATCGCTAATCATCAGCATGCCTTTGGCCTGGCCCTGCCGGTAATCAGCCTGACCATTATTTTTGGCTGGATATTCTTCACTTCGCTTTTGGAAAATATGAGCGTGGGCAATATCGTAGCCTTTAACTCAGCCTTCACCCAGTTCTTAACTGCCATGGTACAACTGTCCAACACCCTGGTTTCCTCCATGGAGGTCATTCCTCTTTACGAAAGGGCCCAACCCATACTGCATGCCACCCCGGAAGTGGATCCTGAAAAGGCCGGCCCCGGGGTGCTGACAGGCAACATTGAAGCCAACAACATATATTTCCGCTATGATTCGGATGGCCCCCTGATCCTCAAGGATGTCAGCCTGGAGGTCCAGCCTGGAGAGTTTGCTGCGGTTGTGGGAAGTTCCGGATCAGGCAAATCTACCCTGTTGCGGCTGCTTTTGGGTTTTGAAATCCCGGAGTCAGGCAGCATCTATTATGATTCCCAGGACCTGGACAGCCTGGATGTGGTGGCGGTCAGACGCCAGCTGGGAGTGGTACTGCAAAACGGCTCGGTCATGCCCGGGGATGTCTTTTCCAATATCGCAGGCTCATCAAACTTGAGTCTGGATGAGGCCTGGGAAGCAGCCAGAATGGCCGGCCTGGACCAGGATATCCAGAACATGCCCATGGGGATGCACACCATGATCACTCCTGGCGGGGGAACCCTTTCCGGGGGACAACGGCAAAGGATGCTTATTGCCAGGGCTATAGTGCATAAGCCCCGCATTCTCTACTTTGACGAGGCCACCAGCGCCCTGGACAACACCACCCAAAAGACTGTCAGCCAAAGCCTGGAACAGCTGAATGCCACCCGGGTGGTCATTGCCCATCGCCTGTCCACAATAGAAAACGCGGACAAGATCTTTGTCCTGGACAAGGGCCAGATGGTGCAGCAGGGCACATATCAGGAGCTCATGCAGCAGCCGGGTTTGTTCGCAGAGTTGGCCAGACGCCAGCTGGTTTGAAAAACACAAGGAGGCACCTTTGAAATATAGACGCGCTTGCTTGGCTTTGTTCCTGACCCTTTTGGTTTTAACTAGTTGTTCAGACCTCAGGGGGCCTGCCGAGGAAAGGGCGCACCAGGCTGAGAATGCCGAATCCAATGATCCCATTATCATTGGAGCGGCCGCCCCCTGGGAAACTCTGGCTGACTTGGGCAATTACCATGAAGGCCTGGAACTGGCCCTGCAGGAGATCAACCAGGAAAAGGTCCTGGGCCGGAAAATTGAGCTGCTCTGGAAGGATGACCAGGGTTCCGTGAGTCAAGGCAGGGCGGTAGCCCAGGATTTGGCAGATAATCCGAATGTGATGGCTGTGCTCGGACATTATCAATCCTCGATCTCCCTTCCGGTCTCGCTCATCTACCAACATTACGGCCTGCTCATGATGACTGCAACATCTACAACCAACGAGCTTACTGACCGAGAAGGACTAGACCTTGTATTTCGGAATATCCCCAATGATCAGCAGATAGCTTCCCAGCTTGCAAGCTTTTGCCAGGATCAGGGCTATGAGCGAGTGATTGTCTTCAACGAGGACAACGAGTTCGGCAACAGTCTGGCCAACGCCTTTGAGAACCGGGCTGGAGAGATAGACCTCAATGTGGTGGACCGCAGCTCCTATGACTTTTCCACAGGAAGATCTCAATTCAGGAGGATTATTAGTGACTGGAAGGATTTTTACCAATTTGATGCCATTTTTCTGGCTGGGGTGGTGCCCAAGGCTGCCGAGTTCATAGTCCAAGCCAGGGAAATGGGAGTGGAAGTGCCCATTGTCGGAGGCGATGGATTGGATTCACCCCAGCTCTGGGAAATTGGTGGTGATCTGGTGAATGGGACTATTGTGGGTACCTATTTTCACCATGAGCAGCCAGGGGAAAAAGTGCAAAGCTTTGTAAAGGCTTTTGAGGTAAAATACGGCGTCAAACCAGATCCTTGGGCGGCCCAGGCTTATGACACCCTGCATGTTCTGGCCCGGGCTATGCGCAAAGCCGGAACCACTAATCCTGTAAAGGTGGCAAAAACCTTGCGTAACATGGATGATTATGAGGGATTGTTAGGAAATACCGAGTTTAATGCCCGAGGGGACTTGGTGGACAGATCCATCACCACCAAGATTGTAAAGGACAGGCAATTTGAATACCTGGGCCTGCAGAACAAAAAAGACGGATCATAGAAAAACAAGATGAAAAAGAAGCTGTTTATTGCCTCAGTGCTCATTTTGTTTACGGCTGTCTGCATGCCTCTGCACAGCTCGGATGACCAGAGATATCCCCCTGATATCCAGCGCATCAAGGACAGGGGCAAGCTGGTGGTGGCCATGTTTGGCCAGGATATCCCGCCTTTTTTTATGCATGATGAACAGGGCAATTTCCATGGCCTGGATGTGAAGCTGGCCAGGGACATCGCAAGCAGGCTAGGGGTGGATGTGGAGTTCAACCGCGAGGCGGAATCCTTTGACGAAATCATAAATATTGTGGCCAGAAAAGAAGCGGACATGGGCATTAGCTGGCTGAGCCAGACTTTGGAACGGGCAGAGAAGGTTCGCTTTACCGAGCCATATATTGTCCTGCGCCAGGGACTGCTCATAAACCGCTTGCAGCTGGCCAAACTGCCCCAAAAAGACAGCGTCTTGCAAACCCTGAATCATGCCCAGGCTCGGATAGGAGTCAGGTCCGGCACCTCATATGTAGACTATGCCCAGAATGTCTTCCCCCAGGCGCAAATCCAGGAATATCCAGACTGGGCACCCTATATAGTGGATGCAGTGTTTAATGGTGAGCTGGTAGCAGGCTACCATGACGAGATAGAGATCAAGAAGTATGTCGTGCAGCGACCCGAGGCTTCGATTCAGGCCAGTACAGCAATCATCCAGGATCTAACCGATCCTATTGCCATGGCCGTGCCCTGGGACAGCCCGGCTTTGCTGAACTGGCTGAACATCTATATCCAGAACCATGCCGGAGACTGGGACGCTGACAAGCTCCTGCAGGAATATAAGGACAGTCTGTAGGCTGGATAACGCAACTTCTAAAAAAGCATAATATAGTAGCGCGCCATGACCGATACACAAGCCTCCCCAGCCCCAAAATCCAAGCTGCAATGGCTCCTTAGCCCCTGGACCGTATTGACCTGTCTGGCTGCAGGAGTGGCGCTGGGGATCAGCCTGCCCCAGACAGCCACCAGGCTTGCCCCTATTGGCGACCTGTACCTGAGGCTGCTGCAGATGTGCGTTTTGCCCATCATGGTCACAGCCATAATCTCCAGCGTGACCAGGCTGTTGGCCTCCAAAATGAGCGGCAGGGTCCTGCTGCGGATTATCCTGGTCTTCTGCGCCGGGCTGGTCCTGGCCTCATTTATAGGAGTTGCAGCCGGTGTGTTGGGCCAGCCAGGAGCAGATCTGGACCAGGAAGCCAAGGAAGTCATGGGCCAGCTTATTACCTCGCACACAGAAGGTGGACTGATGTCTGGCCCGGACATGGAATTATACCTGGATCAGGATAATTCTGCTGCACCTTCAGACTCGGCAGGTTTTCTCAAAGAGATTATTCCGGAGAATATCTTTGATTCTCTGCAACAGGGGCACACCCTGCAGATCCTGTTCTTTTCCCTGGTCCTGGGCGTGGCCCTGGGCTTTGTGTCAGAGCACCTGCGCGACAGGTTGCTTAGCGATATTGAAGCAGTTTTCCAGGCCTTCATTACCATCATCGGTTGGCTCATGTATCTTCTGCCCCTGGGTCTGCTGTTTCTGGTAGCCAGCCAGATTGCAGAAATAGGCCTGGAGGTTATGGGTGCCATGACCAAATATATTTTGTGGGCCTACATCGGGTGTTTCCTGCTGGTGCTAATAAACAGCCTGGTAATATCACTGAGCACCAAAACAGGCCTTATACAAACCTTTCAGCTTTTGAGACAGCCCCTGCTTATCAGCTTCTTTACCCGCAACGGCTTTGCCGCCATGCCCTCGGCCATAGAGTCCATGCATGAAAATTTCAGGATAGACAAAAATACAACCAACTTTGTCATCCCCCTGGGCATTACCTTATGCAGGTTCGGAACAGTGATGGCCTTTTCCCTTTCAGTGGTCTTTATGGCCCAGTTGTTTGGCGTGCAATTGGATCTGTGGACCATTTTGTTTATCGCCTTTGCCTCTGTGCTGGCAGCCATAGCCTCTGCCGGGGCCCCGGGAGTGGTGGCCCTGACCATGATCAGCATTGTCCTGGAACCGCTGGGCCTGCCCCTGGAAGTGGCCCTGGTGCTGCTTTTGGCTGTGGATCCCATTACTGATCCCCCCTTGACCCTGATCAACGTCCAGACCAATTGCGCTGCATGCTCCCTTATCCAGAACAGCTAAAAAGCAAATAATAATTTTTTTTGAAACAAAGTTTCTCACTCATCGTATAAAAGGATAAGGAGCAAGCATGCAGACCAAGGCATGTGAGCCGGGCCAGCTGGAATTTACCAGCTTTTATAAGCAAATGGCCCCCAGGATATACACCTATTTGCTTCGCCTTTGCCACAAACAGCACCTGGCGGAAGAATTGCTGCAGGAGACCTTTTTGGCCATATACAAAAGCATGCACACCTTTGATCCCAAGCAGGCCTCAGCAAAGACATGGGCCTTTGCTATCGCCACCAATAAGTTTCGGGATCAGCAGCGAAAAAACTGGGAAAAGGAGATCAGCTCCGAGCTCATGGACTTGCATGCCTGTCATAAGCCCAGCCCGGAGACCCTGGCCAGCCTGAACCAGGACGCCCAAAGACTCCAGAGAGCAGTCCTGGCCTTGCCTCCCAAGCTTAGAGCCACCCTGCTGCTGGTTCGTTTTGAAGGCCTGAAATACCGGGAAGCTGCAGATGTGCTTGGTGTCAGCCTGGGCACTGTGCGCATGCAGCTGCATCGCAGCCTCGCAATACTCAAGAAGAACCTGGCAGGGGCTGAAGATGAATAAAGAGCGTATTTTTGAATTAATGGCGGATTACCTGGCCCAGGAGATAACCCAGGCAGAGCAGGAAGAATTGCAGGAGCTGATCAGCTCTGATCCAGAGCTGGCCCAGCAGGCCCAACAGCTGCAAGGGCTGTGGGAGCTCATGGATAAGGCCTTTCCTGCGGATAAAGGCAACTCCAAAGTCTTGCAGAGGGTATTGCAAAGTATCATTTCTGAAAATCAGGATGATGAGCTTTCTGAGGAAGATCTGGATAAGGCTGCAGGAGGGATCTATAAGCAGAGATATGATCAGGATCCATATAAAAAGTAAAAGTTCTCGTACACATGGGTATAGGCGAGATCAGCTCGCAGTTTCACAAACCTCAAACCTAAAACAGGGGGAGACTATGTCCATCGAAGCAGCAAAGGCATTTATTGAGAAGGTCAAAACAGATGCAGAACTGGCTAAAAAGGTAAAAGAAGCAGAAGACGCAGACAGCAAGCTGCAGATAGCCAAGCAAGAAGGCTATGAGTTCACTGCAGAAGAAGCCAAGAGAGTGCAGGAGGAATTGACAGAAGAAGATCTGGACTCTGTAGCAGGAGGAGTGCTTGGCACTGGTGGCGGCTCCACTTTCTGCCTAATCCATTGGTAGAGCTAAAGCAGACATTTTGCTTCTAGAAAGCACAAGGCCTTGCCAGCGCTTAGAGTCAATAGTGGCTCTTTGCGCTGCAGCCCTGGAGCTGATTCTTTTTGGGATATACTCAGTTTTCAATATGCCATGCTTTGCAGCCAGCTCCTGCATGGAAGCTGGCTTGGGCTGCCACCTTGGCTATGCCTGTCAGTGGCGAAAATGATGGGCAATAATCTTCAGCTTTAGTTCCAGGATCATACCAGGAGTATTCCATGCACTGGTCCAGTTACAATACCTTATTCAAATCCGAGCGCTTCGGCCCTTTTGTCTACAACGCCCTGTCCAACACCCTTATTGAGCTGGATGAGGCCCATTATGACCTGCTAAACAGGCTGGACAGAGAATATCTCCCGACTGAGCTGCCGGATCAGGAGTTTTACAACCTGCTGCGGGATAAACTGTTCCTGGTGAGGCCGGGTGAAGAAGAAGACCGTCTTTTGGCCCAGCATTATCAACGGCAAGCAGCCTGCCTTGACTCCTCTTCCATGATCCTGACCATCGCCCCCACCCTGCGCTGCAACTTCCGCTGTCCCTATTGTTTTGAGACCAGCCAGAAACATGGCCAAACCATGGGCAAAAAGACGCAAGAGCGCTTACTGGACTGGATTAGGCAATACAAGGACATCAACAGGCTTTCTGTTAGCTGGTACGGCGGGGAGCCGCTCTTGAGCTTTGGGACCATCTGCGACCTCACGGAAAGGTTCCAGGCCCTGGATCTGGAGTACCAAAACGCCGGCCTGGTTAGCAACGGCTATCTCCTGGACCAGGATAAGATCTCCAGGCTGAACGATCTGCAGATAACCACCATCCAGATCACTCTGGATGGACCCCAGGAAATCCACGACTCCCGGCGTTTTCTGGCTGGCGGCGGTCCAACCTTTGTACGTATCCTGGACAATGTCGCTAATTTGATGGAGTCCGACTATGCAGGGAAATGCAGTATTCGGGTCAATGTGGATCGAAATAATTACCAGCAGTATCTGGACTTGAGAGGCAGCCTGCTGGAGCGGTTCAAGGGCACCAGCCTGTCTGTTTACCCAGGGCATGTGGATGCTGACCAGGGTCATTCCTACGATCATGGCTGCTGCTTAAGCACCGAAGAATGGACAGATTTTAACTTGGGCCTGTATCGCGAGCACTCGGTGCTACCCCATGGCGGCCTTTATCCCAGGGGACATACAGCAGGGATGTGCATTGCCAACAGGCGAAACGGGTTCGTGGTCGGCCCTGCAGGTGAACTCTACAAATGCTGGGAAGATGTGGGCAAGCCCAAGATGATCATCGGCAACATCCACCAGGAAAAACCAATTGCCAACCCTGTGCTTCAAGCCAGATACACCACAGGTATGGAGGCCTACAGCGATCCTGAATGCCGCCGGTGCCAGGTCTTGCCTGTCTGTGGGGGAGGCTGCGTGCACAAGCGCATGCGCAGCAAGCTAAACGGCGAAAGCGATATGCTTTACTGCGCAGCGCTCAAAAAGCATCTCACCCGGTACCTGGAAGCCTACATCGATGCCCTGCGCACCAAGGAGATCTGCAGCGATCTGCTACGTTCTGGTAAAGCAGAGCCTCAGAATAAGGGCTTTCGGGTCATATCACCCCAGGTATGGGCCCAGAAGGAAGAAGCTGAGCAAGCAGTTTAATCTGTAACCGTTAATAAGGAAAAGGCTGAGATAGGCAGCAAAGTATGTTGTATGCTCTGCATATCAGGCAAAACCCTAAACATAAGGAATAAAAAACATGAGCATTGAACAAGCACAGGCCTTTATTGAAAAAGTAAAAAAGGATGAGGAGTTGCAAAAGAGACTTAGCGAAGCACAAAACACGGAGAGCAAGCTGGAGATAGCCAGGCAGGAGGGCTTTGAGTTTGACCTGAAAGAGGCAAAGAAAGCTAAAGACCAGATTACAGATGATGAATTATACAAGGTAGCCGGCGGCCATTGCTCTATTTACGATGGCTCCGAGGGTAAATAGACTCACAGAAACGGTCCCATCAGTCTGCTTACACAAATGTATGAAGCTTTCATATAAACTATTTCTTAGTGAACTGTAAAACAACGCAATCTATTCCCAGCAGTGTAGCGAAGGGAAATTCAGAGAACTGCCAGTTTACTGCGCTGCTGGATTGTTAATTTAAAAAACAATGCACAAGTGTGGGCATATCAATCCATGGAGGTGGAGGCAATAATTTTATGAAATATGCTGCAATGCAAATCAAAGCAATTCATTCTTCTGAAAAGGGAGATTTTTTGTACCTAATACCTTCTACCCTATGGAAACATTATTCATCCCTTAATGATGACCAAGCCATCAGGCTAGGGTGTTATTTTGAAAAACATCCAATAGGGGTATGTTTCGCAGATAAACAAGATGAAAATGCAAGACTCTCCTATATTTATGTACATATACTTTTCAGAAGAGATGGTGTTGGCAAGGGTCTAATACAAGCACTGGAGAATTATTTAAGCCAGCACGGACTCGAGAAATTAATCGCTACTTATCGGATGGATACATTATCGGGAAGAGGTTTTGATCAATTTTTGGACGCATTGAGTTTTGAACCCCCGGAATTTGAAAGCCTGAACTTGACCTGTTCCTACGAGGAACTAAAAAAATGCGATTGGTTTGGACGTTTCAGTCTTAATTTATCTTTTGAAGTCCTGCCCTGGTCAAGTCTTGCACAAGATACCATACAAAAATTCCAGGAAAAAAACTGGGTACCTGCTAATCTTGATCCTTTTGCCAGTTCCGATCCGTTCATCGACAGGGACATCAGTATGGCTATCCTGTATAAAGAAAATCTGGTGGGTTGGGTGCTGTGTGTCTCCGACGAATCCGGCGACTTTCACTGCCCTACTGCCTACATCCATCCCAAGTTCCACAAAAGGTGCCGCATCTTGCCTGTCTATACATCCGCTATAGAAAGGGCACGCCAAAAGGGTATGCAAAGGTGCTCATTCAAGATACCTAAACAATTTTCCGATTATGTGAAATTCATGAAAAAACGGACAGTCCCGCACTCAGAGGAAGCCTTTGAATTATACACCAGAAAAAGGCACATAGTTTAATCCCTCAAGAATACAACTTAAGGACAATCATATGTCAGGTATTGATAGTTTTAAAATACGTAACATGAATCGAGAAGAACTGGATATAGCCATTGAATGGGCTGCTACTGAAGGCTGGAATCCCGGACTATATGATGCAGATTGTTTCTATTCCGCAGATGTGAAAGGCTTTCTTGTCGGTTTACTTGATGGAGAACCGGTGGCTTCAATCTCGGCTGTTAAGTATGACATTCATTTCGGCTTTGTGGGCTTTTATATTGTAAAGCCAGACTTTAGAGGCCAAGGTTATGGCCTCAAAATATGGAATAAAGCCGTAAAGTCCCTCAAAGGACTTGTAGTCGGTCTGGACGGTGTAGTTGACCAGCAATGCAATTACAAAAAGTCGGGATTTAGTTTGGCTCACAGAAATATTCGTTATCAGGGTTATGGCGGAGGGAATTTGACAGATTACTCAAACTTGGTCTCGCTGACAAATTTTAATTTTAGAGAAATCTGCAGATATGATAGATGTTTTTTTGCCACTGAACGTACTCGCTTTTTAAAATGTTGGCTAGAGCAACCTTTAAGCAGTGCAATTGGCATTTTATATAACGGCAAACTGGCAGGTTACGGGTTGATGCGCAAATGTCGATCGGGCTACAAGATTGGTCCATTATTTGCCGACAATACGGAGTTTGCCGAACATTTATTTTTATATTTTAAATGCCAAATTGCAGAAGAAGATCCTATAATTTTGGATACTCCGGAAGCGAATCCAGCGGCTATTGAACTGGCTGAAAGATACAATCTACAGCCAATTTTTGAAACTGCCCGCATGTATAAGGGAAAACACCCTGATTTAGCCCTGGAGCGTACCTTTGGTATGACGACTTTTGAGCTAGGATAATTGTTATGAGGAGATTAGCCAACCTCTAATAAAAGGAATAAAAAAATGAGCATCGAGCAAGCCCAGGCATTTATGGAAAAGGTCAAAAACGATGAGGGCTTGGCCAAGAG